>CAZHIE010000335.1:0-1506 GCA_964532435.1 uncultured Planctomycetales bacterium | reverse complement strand
GTCGGCGGCGTTCGAGCGCTGCACGCGCTCGGCTATTCGCCCGGCGTGTTCCACCTGAACGAAGGGCACGCCGCGTTCTGCATCCTCGAACGGCTGCGCCAGGCGCGGCAGGACGGCGATGATTGGGAACGCGCGGTCGCGCGCGTCCGCGCGGGCAGCGTCTTCACCACGCACACGCCCGTCGCGGCGGGGCACGACCGCTTTCCGCGACGGCTGATGCGCAAGTATTTCGCCGGCTGGGCGAGCGACTTGGGCATCGGCGAAGCCGAGTTGCTCGAACTCGGCGCGGAGCAAGACTCGCGCTCCGGCGCCGATTTCTGCATGACCGCACTGGCGCTGCTCGGCAGCGCGCGGCGCAACGGCGTCTCGCGAATCCACGGCCAGGTCTCACGCCAGATGTGGGAGGGAGTGTTGCGCGCGGCCGGAAACGGCGAGATCGCCCGCCCGCCGCGGCGATCGGCCGGGAAGGATCGCCCGCGGCCCCACAACGCGCAGGTCTCGATTTCGCCGACCATTGGCCACGTGACCAACGGCATTCACGTCGACACGTGGCTGTCGCCGCTGATCCGCCCGTTGTACGAAAAATATCTTCGCGCCCCTTCCGGCGCGCCCTCGCCGGAAGACGATCGCTGGAGCCGCGCCGCGCGCATTCCGGACGGCGAATTGTGGGCCGCGCGCGGCGCGCTGCGGCGCCAGCTCGTGCATTTCGTCCGAGCACGGCTGATCGAACAGGCACAGCGCAGCGCCGCGGGCGTGGCCGAGGTGCGCCTGGCCGAGGCTGCGCTGGATGAAGACGCGCTGACGCTCGGCTTCGCGCGGCGCTTCGCGACGTACAAGCGCGCCCCATTGCTCTTCCGCGACCCGCGCCGCCTGGCCGCCATCCTCAACCACCCGCAGCGCCCGGCGCAGCTCATCTTCGCGGGCAAAGCCCACCCGCGCGACGCCGACGGCCAGCGCTTCGCGCAGCAGATCTGGCGCATGACGCGCCGGCCGGAGTTCCGCGGCCGTGTCGTGCTGCTCGAAAACTACGACATGCACGTCGGCCGCATGTTGACCAGCGGCTGCGACGTGTGGCTCAACAACCCGCTTCCGCCGCAGGAGGCCAGCGGCACCAGCGGCATGAAGCCCGCGCTGCATGGCGGGCTGAATTGCTCGATCCTCGACGGCTGGTGGCCGGAGGCGTTCAACGGGCGAAACGGCTGGGGCATCGAGGCGATCCGCGCGAAGTCGGCGGCGGCGCAGGATCGCCACGACGCCGAGGCGCTCTATGCGTTGCTGGAGTCGCAGATCGCTCCGCGTTTTTATCAGCGCAACCGAGCCGGCGTTCCGGCCGCGTGGGTGCGCATGATGAAGGAATCGATGCGCACGATCTGCGCGCGGTTCAGCGCGCGGCGGATGGTGGGGGATTATGTGCGGGAGTACTACGTGCCGGCGGGCTTCAACGCATCTCAATGAGAACGGCGCGTGCGCGCTCGAGCTCGTCGAACCTCCCGCGCATGCGTCGCT
>CAZHIE010000334.1:0-1537 GCA_964532435.1 uncultured Planctomycetales bacterium | reverse complement strand
ACAATGCGGACGTGGATACGTTTGTATGGCGGCTGATTCGGCGGGAGTGAGTAGCGAGTAGCGAGGAGCGAGTTTCGGATTCGCGTGCCGGGGCTTGCTCGCGATGTTCTTCGTCAAGTCGGCGCCCCGGCCCGCCGGCTCTTCGACCCGCAACCCAGGCAGCACGGTTCGCTCGCTGACGCTCGCGGCTCGAATCGGATTGGCTCGCTGGCGCTTGCTCGCGGTCGCAGGCAACGGTTCGCCGATCATGGCCTCGCGCGCGTCAGAACGGATCGCGCATCATCGGCAGCGGGCCGGCGAAGATCGCCCGCGCGGCCTCCAGGTCCGCCGGCAAACCCTCGATCAGCCCGGCCGCCAGCGCCTGTTCCGGCGAAAAGTGGCTCGTATAAAGCGGCGCGAGGCCGCGGATGTCCAGGCGCAGCGAGCCGCGCCCGCCGCGCTCCAGCCGGCCGCGCCCGTCGGCTACGGACAGCACGAATCGGCCCGCCTGCGCCGGCAGGATTTCGTCGCGCACGTCGAGATGGAGCTCGGCCCGCACGTGCGGGTTGTAGCCGCGCGCCGTCAGGGCCGCTTCCAGGTGCGTGATGCGCACCATCCAGTACGTCCACGCCTTGCAGTCGTCGATCTGCTCGTCGAGCAGCGCCTGAAGCGGATCGGTCGGACCGCTGATCCACGACGCCGTGTCGCACATGCTGCGATGATCGGCCAGCAGTGCGAGCAGCCGCCGGCCGGCCTGCGGCGAGGCGAAGGCGTGATCGACGAGGAACAGGTTGTGCGGAAACGGGTTGCCGGAGCGCTGCAGCATGTAAACGTATCCGTCGATCTGGCCGTCGCGCGTGATGACGTAGCAATCGGCCGGCTCGCCGCGGTACTTCACGACGCGCTGCCACATGAACTCGTTGCGGTCGAGCATGCCGTTGGCGCTTGCGGCGCAGCGGCGATAGAGCGCGCGAATCGCTTCCGCATCGCCCGGCTCGGCGCGGCGCAGCGGCAGGTCGCGCTCGCGCACGCGAATTCCCGCGGTCGGCAGGCTGATGTCGAACGTCACGCCGGCGGTCTCGTAACCCTGGCGGCCGTAGACCGGTTGCGTGGCGGGGTAAAGCGTGGAGAGCGCGACGCCCTCGGCGTGCAGTTCCTCGACGGCGCTGCGCATCAGGCCGCCGCCGACGCCGGCCGCGCGGAATTCGGGCGCGACGCCGACCGCGCCGACGCCGACCATGGGGACCGATCGCCCGCCGAAGAATTGTCCCATGCGGATGAATGCCAGGCCGGCGGCGATTTGTCCGTCGACGCGCGCGACGCGCAGGTTTTGTTTGCCGATTCCGTCGAAGTAGACCGGCACGCGGTCGAGCGGGAACTGGAGCGCGCGAGCCATGATTTCGCCGACGCGCGTTCGCTCGGCGTCGTCGCGCGGGACATCCACGAGCAGGGCGGCGCACATGGGCGATCCTCCGAACCGGAACAAGGGCGAAGCGAGCGTATCCGAGAATGGCGAATTGCGAATAGCGAAGAACGAATTGCGGAAGGCCGCTGCGCG
>CAZHIE010000333.1:0-1625 GCA_964532435.1 uncultured Planctomycetales bacterium | reverse complement strand
CCGCGCAAGCGCGACGCCCCCAACACTTCCGGCGCCTTCCCCGCCACCGTGTCCACGTCCAGCCGGGCCGTCTCCAGCGATAGCCGCAGCTTCCCGTCACGCGAAATCCGCGGATACGCAAACCCGGCCCCCGAATAGAGCGCCACGCCATCCGGCGTCGCCAGGATGTACCGCACCACCGCGTCGATCGCCGACTTGTCCGTCGTCGTCTTCCCCGGTCGCGGCCGCCAGAACAGCCGCACATGCAGGTACTGGATCACCTGGCCCCCGTCGACCGCCGCGCTGGGCCCGGCCGCACGCGCGATGAGCTGAATGTCCCCGCCGGCGTCCAGCCGGTAGAGGCACTCGTCGAATCGAACGCGGTACGTCTCCGGAAACGGCGGATCCTTGTACGACGTGATCTGAAGCTCGCCCGCCGGCCGCGCGCAGCCCGCGCCGGCCAGCAGTGCGGCCGACGCGACCAGAATTCCGGCGAGCGGCGCCCGCGTCGCGGCGGCGCGCAGCGGCGATTTCCACGCGATTCGGATCAGGTTTCTTCCTCGAAGATGCTGGCACGCGGTCGAGGCGAAGGCGCCGCGTGCGGCGCGATACCGAGCAGTCCCAGCGCGTCGCGCTCCACCATGCCGCGCAGATGTTCGCGCGGAATGTTCGGCAGGCTCGTGCCCGTCACAATCTGATTGAGGTTGTAGAGCGCCTCGATGCAGGCCGCCGGCGAGCGATACGGAAAGTCGCTGCCGAACAGCAGCTTGTCCATCACGCCGCCCTCGAACGCCGCCAGCAGCGCGTTGTATGTCAGCCACGGCTGGCGCTGCAGCCCGGCGATGTCGGAGAAGACGTTGGCGTGCTTGCCGAGCAGAACGACCGTCTCGTCGATCCACGGATAGCCCAGATGCGCGACGACCAGCCGCAGCCGCGGAAACTCGCGCGCCACCTCGTCGAGCAGCAGGGGCCGCGAGAACTCGAGCCGCGCGCCGGGGTTGCGGTGGTTGTGCTCGACCAGGATCGGCATCTCGCGGCGGACGCACTCTTCGTACAGCCGCATCGCCCGCAGATCGGTCGGGTGGAAGTTCTGCATGCCCGGCGAAATCGTCACGCCCTTCAGGTGCAGCTCATCCTGCGCGATGCGCAGCTCTTCCAGCCAGTCGCGCTCCGTCGGGTCGATGCCCGCGAAGCCGACCAGCTTGCCCGGATTCTGCCGGACGTATTCGGCCACGTAGCGATTGGGGATTTCCGCGTCGAGGTATCGGCTCTTGAACGCGAGGACGATGGAGCGATCGACCGGATCGCTCGCCTGCAAGTGGCGTGTCGCGTCGGCCTGCACCGTCTGAACGACGGCGGGAACGAGCGCACGGCCCCACTTGGAGGGCGTGTCCCAGATGTGCGTGTGGCAATCGACGATCATCGAGACTTCCGAACGGTCGTGGGCTGTGCCGCCCAGGTTCGGCAGCGCGGTCACAACGACTCGCGCCGACCGCGCCGACGCTAAATGTTGGGGGCAGTCTACGAGATTCTACAGCGTATAGTCAAGTTTGCGCCCGCGTGTCCTCACGGGGGTTTCCGAACCGAGCCCGCGTGTCCTCACGCGGGTCTTCCCGAATCGAGCCCGCGTGTCCTCACGCGGGTCT
>CAZHIE010000332.1:0-1644 GCA_964532435.1 uncultured Planctomycetales bacterium | reverse complement strand
GCGGCCGGCAAGGCGGCGGCGTCCATGGCGCTGGCGGTCGAGCGCCAGTGGCCGGCCGATGCCGCGCTGGAAGGCCTCGCCGTCACGCGCTACGCGCATGGCCTGCCGACGCAGCGCATCCGCGTGCTCGAGGCGGGCCACCCGATGCCCGACGACGCCGGCCTGCGCGGCGCCACCGAGATGCTCGCGGCCGCACGCACGCTCGGCGAGGACGACCTGCTGCTCGCGCTGGTCTCGGGCGGCGGCTCGGCGCTGCTGACGCTGCCCGCAGAAGGGCTGTCGATGGCGGACGTACAGGCGGTGACCCGCGAGCTGCTGCGTTGCGGCGCCGACATTCGCGAGATCAATACCGTGAGGAAGCACCTGTCGGCGATCCAGGGCGGGCGCCTCGCGGCGGCGACCAGGGCGCGCGTGCTCTCGCTGGTCGTGTCGGACGTGACCGGCGACGATCCGACGCACATCGCCTCCGGCCCCTGCGCGCCGGACATCACCCGCTTCGCGGACGCGCTTGGCGTGTTCTCGAAGTACGGCATCGACGCACCGCCCCCGGTGCGCGCGCGGCTCGAGGCCGGCGCGCGCGGCGAGATCGCGGAGACCCCCAAGCCGGGCGACCCGCTCTTCGCACGCGTCGAGAATCGCGTGATCGCGACCGCGCATCGCTCGCTCGAGGCCGCGGCCGCGGTATTCGGCGCCAGGGGCATCGCCACGGCGATCCTCGGCGACTCCATCACCGGCGAGGCGCGCGAAGTGGCGAAGGTGATGGCGGCGCTAGCGCGCGAGATCCGGCTGCACGGGGGGCCGTTCAAGCCGCCGGTCGCGCTCGTCTCGGGCGGCGAATGCACGGTGACCGTGCGCGGCGAGAAGGGCCGCGGCGGGCGCTGCGCGGAGTTCCTGCTGGCGCTGGCGATCGAACTGGAGGGCGTGCCCGGCGTGCATGCGATCGCCGCGGACACCGACGGGATCGACGGCTCGGAGGACAACGCCGGCGCCGTGCTCTCGCCCGACTCCCTCGCGCGCGGGCAGCAAGCGGGAATGGACGCGAAGAAGCTGCTCGCGGTGAACGACAGCTACGGGTTCTTCGCCGGCATCGGCGACCTCGTCGTCACCGGCCCGACGCGCACCAACGTCAACGACTACCGCGCCGTCGTCGTCGCCTAGCGTTCAGTCGTCGCCGACGCTGCGGCAGCGCAGGCTCGCCAGCGGCAGGCCGCTGCCGCAGTTCGGGTCGCGCAGCTTGCGCACTCGCCCGTCCGGACCGGACGCGGTCGCCGGCATGCGGCGCACCAGTTCCTCGAACGGCAGGTTGGCGTCCGCGAGGATGAACGAGGGCATCGACGCCGGCCCCGCGCCGCGGAAGTCCAGCTGGGCCTGGTCGCCGAGGCTGCGCCGCGCGACATAGGAGTCCCGCAGCGGATCGCCGCTGATGGGGGTCAGGACGCGCAGCGTGCCGGGCGAGTACGTGATCGTGTAGTTGGCAGCCGTCAGCCCTGAGGGCGTCACCGCATAGCTGCCCGGCGCGGAATTTGGCGTGGCGGCGGTGGCGAACTGCAGCGCGCCGAGCAGCACCGCCGGCCCCTCGCCGTTCTTCAGCCCGCTGTAGGTCGCGAGGAACGCGGGATTGACGCTGCCTTCGAGCCTGAACAC
>CAZHIE010000331.1:0-1650 GCA_964532435.1 uncultured Planctomycetales bacterium | reverse complement strand
CCCGACGACGCGACCGACAATCCCCCGCCCAAACGCTAATCCGGCGACAGACAATTCCCGCAGCGCGACGGCAACTCGTCGGCCGCGAATTGACGGATGATTCGATAACGCGACGATTTGAACCGCGCCGACTTGACCGACGACGCGGCGTCCGACGCCGGCTTGCGGCCGACCGTTTGCGCCAGCAGCACCGGCGCATTGCTGTGCCCCATCGGAAAAACGCTCCGCTCCAGGTCGGCCCGGCCGAATTCCTGCGCCTCGGCCAGATCCCACGCCGAGCCGGTCGTGTCCATCAGCTCGTCCGGGTCTTTCGTGTGATACAGCCCGAGCAGGTGGCCAAGCTCGTGGCTGGCGACGTTCGCGATCATCACCGACATCTCGTCGGGCGAGAGCCGCATCGGCGCATAGATCGCGAACGCGTCGGTGTAGATCACCGCGACCTGCCCGCGGTCCTCGTTGTACTGATCGACGCTGTCGGCCAGCCCCAGCAGCCCGCTGTCGTCGCCGCCGAAATGCAGCGTTGCGTGCGCGTCGACCGGTGCCTCGGCGTCGTCGGAAGACACGATCGTCACGTTGAACGACGCATAGTCCTCTCGCATCGCCGCGACGATCGTCTGCTTCATCTCGTCGGTCATCCCGGCATACGCATCGCCCAGGTCGGCCGCGTCGAACGAGCGAAACGACATCCCGCTTCGGCCGTGGACGCGCACGTTGCTGCCGGCGCCGAAGTTGAGATAGACGGTCTGGCGCTGCGGCGCGGGAATGGCGGCTTCGGCCTCGAACTGCACGCTCAGGTCGAAGTCGCCGCCGCTCGAGCCCGACGCAGCCATCACGCCGGCTTGCAGCCCCTCGGAGTCGGCGCGCAGCACGTGTTCGAGCGCGACGCCCGGTCCGACCTGTACGCGGCGCAGCAGGTCGTAGTTTTCGTCGAACAACACCACGATGAAGCTGCCGGAGAAGGCCCTCCGCGGCGCGATCGTGATGCGCTCGCCGCGGGCGGCCGCGCCAACCGAAAAGAGCCGGTAATTGCCGCCGCTGGTGGAGCCGCGCAGCGCCGAAGCGGCCGGCTCGCTGCCCGCCGCGGCGTCGTTCGTGCCCGCGTCGGCGACGGTGGCGCCGCCGGTGAGGTCGGTCAGCCCGTCGAGCAGGCTGCCGCCTTTGGGCGCGATTTCCGGCGCGCAGCCGGCGGCGCTGACCCCGCAGAGAATCGCTGCAAGCATTGGAACGCGAAGCGTGTTCCGCGCGGCCGGACAAGATTGCGTGCGCTTCCGTCTCCGCTGGGCCGATGCGGCTGCGGCGACGGGCGCGCGCGAGTTCGCGAAGCCCCCCATGCGTCCTTCCCCCGATGATGCGGCGAGTGTCCGGATGGATCATTCAGAATGAATCGGGGCGGGGAAAGCGGACGGCCGGGGGATTTCGCGATGCGCGACATATCGGCCGCTGGGCGAGTAGTTCTGGGACGCTGTCGCCGGCTGTGGACATTTTGAATTGCCGATCAGGGGGTCGGTGCGTGTTCGTGCGCCCTGACGGGCGAAGAGGAGAAAAGAGAAGTGGGGGCGGGTTTCCAGGGGCTGAAGCCCCTGGCAACTATCGTTCGCCCTGACGGGCGAAGAGAAGAAAAGAGATGTGGGGGGTGGCGGTCCAGGGGCT
>CAZHIE010000330.1:0-1703 GCA_964532435.1 uncultured Planctomycetales bacterium | reverse complement strand
CCGGCCGCGCGAGGGCGCGGGCCGCTACGCCGCGCTGTCTCGCTGGAGCGCGCGGCGGCGGTAGAGCAAATCGAACAGGTTGCCCTCGTGCGGCTGGTCCCAGCTCATCTGCCAGGTGGGAATCGCCCCGAGATTCAGCCGATCGATCTGGCCGCAGCGCATCAGGCGCTGCGCGAAGGCGTCGTCGCGCGTAATCGCGCTGGCCACCAGCGTCGGGCCGATCGCGTCGAGCATGTCGCTTGTCGGGCATTCGACTACGCTCGCCATCGGAAAGAGAAACTCGCGATTGGCGAGTGGATGATCGGGCCGGTCGCAGCGAATGATCGTCGGAAGAAGCCACGCGATCGGCCGTCCGCCCGGCCCGCTTTGCCGCACGAGCCGCGCGCGGCCGCGAATGCGCTCCGTCACGTCTTCCGCGCCCGGCTCGCGAAGCAACTGATCGATCAGCGCGCTGATGCGCTCGGCGACGGATGCGTCGGCGAACGCGGCCAGTTCCGCCCGCGGATCGTCGGCCGGCAACGCTTCAACCGCGGCGAGCCGTGCCGCGAGCGCCTCGGCGATCTCCCGCGCATGCCGCGGTGTCCAGATTCCCGAAGCGTTGATGCACGAGCGCCCGCCGTTGGCGGCAATGGATGACGCCATCATCTCGACGTGCCGCCGCCACTCGTCCGCGCCGTCGTCGCCGAAGATCACCTTGCTGAATCCCGGGCCGTGCAGCTCGATCTTCGGGTTGCCCGCCCACGGGCGCGTCGTGCCCGCGTCGCCAAAGAGCATCGCGCGGTCGACGTTGCGAAGCAGCTCCCCCGCGCCGGCGTGATCGGTCGGATAAAAGCCGAACGCCTCGCGCGGCGCGCCGGCCGCGACGAGCGCTGCGATGACGCGTAGCGGCGTCCACGGCTCCTGCGCCCCCGGCTTGAGCACCAGCGGCGCCTTTAGCACGAATGCCGGAATCCACAGCGTATGCACGCCCGGCGAATTGCTCGGCAACACGGCGCCGAAGACGCGCCCGTCGCGCCGAAAGCTGACGCTTCGTCCATCGACGATTCCGCAGCCGCGGTCGAGCACGTCGGTCGGCACGCCGCGCGTCAGCCCGGCCAGCACGGTCTCAAGCTGGAGCAGCACGTTCCGCACCTTCTCGGCGTTTGTGCGGCAATATGCGTGTGGCATGCCGGTCGTGGCCGACAGTTGCCGTATGTATTCGTCAAACGTCTGGGCGGGCTGCGATCGGTCGCCCAGCGGCAGTGCGGCCGACGCGAACAGGTCGGCCGCGCGTCGGGCGATTGTCAGCAACTGCGCGACGGGGAACGGTTCGAGCGCATCGGCCGCCATGCGCCGAATGTCGCGCGCGATCATTCCGCTGTTCGCCTGACTGACGCGCGCGACCGGCTCGCCGGTGGCGTGATGCACGAGCATCGTTTGCTCGACGCTCGCATACGGCTGACCGTGACGCAGGATCGGTATCGAGATCATTGGCGCCATTGTACCGGCCGGCACGCAGTGACGCCGTCTCCCGCGCTGCGCAAACACCGACTGGAAGCCAGTGCTACACTACTCGCCGGCGCCGCCCAACGCGGCGATCGGAGCAGCATCATGCGTAACATCGCCGTCGTCGGCGCGACCGGCGCCGTCGGGAAGGAATTCGAGTCGGTTCTTGCGGCGCGGCGCTTTCCCGCCGCCTCCTATCGGCTCATCGCCTCGCCCGC
>CAZHIE010000329.1:0-1782 GCA_964532435.1 uncultured Planctomycetales bacterium | reverse complement strand
TCCGATCCGAGCCGCGAGCGTAAGCGAGCGCGACGTCCAAGCGCCAGTTGCGGGTGCCTGGGCGCGGCGTCGGTCCGGCCTTGTAAACCAATCGCATCCGTTGCGCCTGTGCGCCCAGCATCCGGCAACCTCGGCCGAACGGTTCGCTCGCTGACGCTCGCGGCTCGGATCGGAGGCGCTCGATTGCGCTCGCGGCTCGAATCAAGACGCCATCCGCCGATCGCCCGACCGCCGTTCTTCGCGCGTTGAATCGTCGAGCACGCGCCGCACTCCTACTCCTCCTCATCCGGCTTCTCGATCCGATATTTCCGCATGCGATAGCGCAGGTTGTCGCGCGGCACGCCCAGCGCCCGCGCCGTGCGCGTCTGGTTCCAGCCGTTCTCGCGCAGCGCCTTGACGATCATCGCCTTTTCGTACGAATCCAGCGACGACTCGCCCGCCCCCGCCCGCGGCAAGTCCATGCCGCCCGCGATCTCGCGCGGCAATTGCTGCGGCAAAATCGTCCCGCCGTCGCACAGCAGCACCGCCCGCTCGATCACGTTGCGCATCTCGCGGATGTTTCCCGGCCAGTCGTGCGCGCAAAGCAGCTCGACCGCCTCCGGGCTGATTGCCGGTCGCGGCCGCCCCATCTCATTCGACGTGCGCGTCGCGAAATACTCGATCAGCAGCGGAATGTCCTCGCGCCGCTCGCGCAGCGGCGGCAGCGAGATCGGAAACACATTGAGGCGATAGTACAGGTCTTCGCGGAACTGCCCCGCCTCCATCGCGTGCTTCAGGTCGCGGTTGGTCGCCGCGATGATTCGCACGTCGCAGGCGATCGTCTTCGTCCCGCCGACGCGCACAAACTCGCGCTCCTGCAGCACGCGCAGCAGCTTGATCTGCGTCGAGAGGCTGATGTCGCCGATCTCGTCCAGAAACAGCGTGCCGCCGTCCGCCAGCTCGAACCGCCCGAGTTTCGTCGCCGTCGCGCCGGTGAACGCGCCCGCCTCGTGTCCGAAAAGCTCGCTTTCCAGCAGCGTCTCGGGCAGCGCGGCGCAATTGATCGCGATGAACGGCCGCTGGCGGCGCGGGCTGCGCGCGTGGATCGAGCGGGCGGTCAGCTCCTTGCCCGTGCCCGTCGCGCCGAGCAGCAGGGCGGTCGAGTTGGTCGGCGCCACGCGATCGACCATCTCCATGACGTGCTTGAGCGCCGCGCTGCCGCCGATCATGGGCTGCTCGGCCTGCGACGTCTCGCGCAGGCCGCGGTTCTCGCGCTTCACCGTCTCGTGCGTCTGCGCGTTGGCCATGCTGATGGCGGCCAGATTGCCGAAGTACTGCAGCAGGTCGATGTCGCGCTCGGTGAACGACCGCCCGCCGCGCTTGTTGAGCACCTCGACCACGCCGATCACGTCGCCGCGATTGCGCAGCGGCGCGGCGATCAGGTCGCGCGTGCGAAAGCTGCTCTTGTTGTCGATCCCCGCGAAAAAGTCGGGCGAAGCCTGCACGTTCGGCACCAGCATCGCCTTGCCCGTCGCCGCTACGCGCCCCGCGATGCCCAGCGTCGCGTCGAACTCCTCCCCGATCAGCACGTCGCCGGAATTGCCGACGGCCGCCTTGAAAATGAGCTTGCCGCGCCGCCGGTCCAGCAGCAGAACCGAGCTGGCCTCGGCCTCCAGCACGTCGGCGGCCGACTGCGCGATCGCCGCCAGCGTCGCGGAAAGCTCCAGCGACGCATTGATCGCGGCCGACGCGGCCAACAGCTTGCCGAGCGTCGGCTCGTCGATGGAGCCGGCGGAGAATGCG
>CAZHIE010000328.1:0-1826 GCA_964532435.1 uncultured Planctomycetales bacterium | reverse complement strand
CCGCTACACGCCGCTATTCGCGCAGCGTGGCGATCGTCGGCGCGCTGATTCCTTCGATCTCTTCGGCGTCGATTCGCGAGATTCGCCAGCCGTCGTCGGCGCGCGAGAACTCGATCCGCCAGCGCGAGCGGAGCGGGCCGTTGTAGTCGCGAAGCTGCACTTCCGCCCAGTAGCCGACAATCGCGACAAAGCGGCGACTCCCCGACTCGACGACATCGAGCCGTTTGCGGTCGAGCTCGATGATGCGCACGCGCTCGATCTGCGCGGTCGCGAAGCTCACGAACTCCGGCCGGGGCGCGCCCATCCCGACGAAATCGCTCGACAGCGCGCCGGTCAACTCCACGACCGACGCGCGCAGCAGGTCGCGCTCGACGCGATCGAGGATTCGCGCGGCCTGCTCGCGGTTGGTGACGACGACGATCTGCGCGATCAGAATCGCCGCGGTCGCGCCGAGCGCGACCAGCAACGGCGCCGGCCGGAGCGTGCGCCGCCAGTAAACCAGCAGGAAGAACAGCGGTAGAAACGCGACGGCCGCCAGGAGCAGCGGCGATTCGAAGAACAGGGCACGCAACCAGTCCACGTCGTCACTCCGCATCCGGCGAGGGCGGCGTGTCACGGAATGCGCCGCGTTCGCACCGGGGGTGTCGGGATCGCTGTGGAGAGAATGCAGCCGGGGGCGGCCGCGGTCCACTCACTTTCTTCGTCGATTCGTCAATTCGCCCTTTCGTCGCTTCGGCCCCTCGGCTCTTCGTCGCTTCGGCCCGTCGGGGCTTCGACGCTTCGGCTGTTCGGTTCCTGGCCCCTTCGTCTCTTCTTCGTTTCGCAATGCACACCGCGATATACTCTTCCGGATGCCTGACGGGCCGCTGCGACTGGCACTTTGGAAATACGCCGGCCTGATGCTGACGTACTGGTGCAACGCGCGCTGCGCGTTCTGCTACGTCTACAGCGGCCCCGATCGCGGCGGCGAGATGAGCACGGACGACGCGCTAGGCTTCTGGCGCGGCCTCGACCGGCTGGCGCGGCGCGACGGGCTGACGATGCGCATCCACCTGGCCGGCGGCGAGCCGATGGGCGACTGGCCGCGGCTGGTCTCCGTCATCCGCGCCGCGCGCGACGCCGGCCTGACGCCGCTCGAAAGGATCGAAACCAACGCATTCTGGGCCACGGACGACAACCTCACCCGCGCGCGGCTCGAATTGCTCGATGCGCTCGGGATGCACATGCTGCTCGTCAGCGCCGACGTATATCACCAGGAATTCGTGCCCATCGAACGCGTCCGCCGCTGCGTGCGGATCGCGCGAATCGTGCTCGGCCCCGGCCGCGTACGGGTCCGCTGGTGGGACTTTCACAACGATGCGCCGGACGCGCCGGCCCCGAATCGGCGCGACCCTCTGGCCCGCCAGCGCGCTTACGCGGAAGCATTGGCCCGCCACGCGGAGCGACTCACCGGCCGGGCCGCCGATCGCCTGGCCGATCTTTACCCGCTGCACCCGCCCGAGCACTTCGCCGGTCAAAGCTGCGAGCGCGAGATACTGAGCAGCGAACATGTGCATGTCGACGGCTATGGGAACATATTCGCCGGCGTGTGCGCGGGCATCATTCTCGGCAACGCGACGGCGTCGGGCATCGAGGCGGTGTGGGACGACCTGGCGGCGAACTGGCGCACGCACCCGGTCGTCGGCGCGGTCGTCGCGGGCGGAAGCTACGAACTGATGCAACGAGCGCGCGAATTCGGCTATGCGCCGCGGCCGGAGGGCTATGCCAACAAGTGCCACCTCTGCACGCACGTGCGGCAGTATCTGTTCGACCACGCCGTCTGGCGG
>CAZHIE010000327.1:0-1852 GCA_964532435.1 uncultured Planctomycetales bacterium | reverse complement strand
GCCAGTGAGGGGCCAGCATATGGACCGCAGCCGCCCTCGGCTGCATTCTGCCTCAGCGCACACCCCTCGGCACAAAACCCGCTCACTCCGATCTCCGATCCGACCGCGCCGCGCGGATGAACCTCCGCACCAGATCCGGCGCCTTCACTCCCGCGCTCGATTCAACCCCGCTCGCAACGTCCACCCCCGCAAAAACACTCTCGCGCAAAGCGTCCGCCACGTTCTCCGGCGCAAGCCCGCCGGCGCGCCAGATCGGAATTTCCCCCACTCGCTCCGCCAGCGCGACCGAAACCCGCCGGAACACCGCATCCACCGGCCGCGGTCGCCCCTTCGCCGCGTCGAGAATGATCACGTCGGGCGCCGCCGATCCGCGCAGCAGCGCGTCGAGTCGCGCCGCAGCCGCGCTTTCGTCGTCCGTCGTCAACTCGATCGCTTTGATGATTCGCAGCCGCGGCCGGCCCGCGCGCAGCGCACACAAATACCCGGCGTCTTCGCCCCCATGAAGCTGAATCCACGCATGCGCTTCGGCAGCGCCGGCCGCGCGGCCGTCGTCGCGCGCCGCCGGCGGCAGGTCCGACAATCGCGCGTCGGCGACCTCGCACGCCTCCGCCAGCGGCGCATCTCGCAGCAGAAGCACCGCCGCGCAGCCGCGCGGCGTCGCCATCGCGATCCGCCGCGCTGCGTCGAGCGAAATCCGCCGCACGCTCGCCGCCAGCACCAGGCCGACGAAATCCGCCCCCGCGTCGGCCGCCAGCCGCGCATCCTCCGCCGTCGTGACTCCGCAGATCTTCACGCGCATTGCGACGATCATAATTTGGTCGGCACGCGTCGTCGCCGATTCGCCGGCCCTGAAAGGGCGCCTGATCTCCGGCGTGAGCAACGCCCCGCGTACCCTTCCGTTCGATCGGCATTCCATCGCTCGTCAATCTGCGCTTGACAACATCGACGATTGATTTATTATCAAACCATCGCCGCGCTTGCTGCGTCGCGAATGTTAGCCTAACTGCTTCTGGATAAAGCGGATGCAAACGAATCCGACCCGCACGGCGACCAACGCCCCAACCTCGAACATCAAGCCCGATCCCGCCGGAACGCGCCGCTGGCTCGCGCGCGCCGGCGCGGTCGGCGTACTATTTTTCCTCGCCAAGGGCCTCGCCTGGCTGGCCGCCCCGCTCGTCGTCTGGTCCTGCGCGAACTGACCGAACGCGCACCATGCCGCATGCGCGGGCCTCCGCCCGCCGCGGATTGCGCGATCTCTGGAGCTTTCGATGTCCGACGCCGTACCGATCATGCAGCGCCTGCGCGACGAAACCGCCGAACTTCACAAGCTCGCCGAGTCGCGCCCGCTCGAACAGCAGATGATCTCCGGCCGGCTGCCGCGCGAGTCGTACGCGACCTGGCTCGGTCAGCGCTACCTGATGCACCGCGCTCTGGACCGCGCCCTCGAAGCGCTTCGTGTGAGCGATCCGCGCCTCGCGGGCGTCCTCGGCGCGGAGCAGTACCAGTCGTCGAATGCCGAGTCCGACCTGCGCGCGCTGGGCGTCGAACCGCGCGACGTCGCCCCGCTCGCGCCGACGCGCTCGTTCGTCAGCCGGCTGGAGCGCGGCTCGGACGAGTCCCCGGTCGCTCTGCTCGGCGTTCACTATGTGTTCGAGGGCAGCAAGAACGGGGCGCGCTACATCGCGCGGGCGATGCGCGGCGCGCTGTCGCCGGTCGAAGCGCTGCGCTACCTCGACCCGCACGGCCCGGAGCAGCGCCCGCTCTGGGACGCCTTCAAGCAGAAGATGAACGCCGTAGCATTTTCCCCCGCCGAGCAGGACGAAATGCTCGCCGCGGCCAAGGAGGCGTTCGC
>CAZHIE010000326.1:0-1994 GCA_964532435.1 uncultured Planctomycetales bacterium | reverse complement strand
GCCCGGCAGATTGCTCGCGGCCAGGTCGCGGCGCACGTCCGCGGGTAGATCGATCCGCACAAGCCGGATGACGGCGCGCGGCGCCGAAACCGTCGTGCGACTCACCAGCGCCGCCTCGCTAGCGCGCGCCATACCGCTGCTCCACATACCGGGCAATGCCGCGGGCGCACTCGATCGCACAGTCCTGCACCTCATTCCCGAAATACTCCCGCTCGCGCGCGTCCAGGTAGACCACGCCCGCGACCGTTCGCCCCTCCGGCTCCTCGAAAAGCGGTATCGCCATCCACGCCGCCCGGTCCGGTTGCAGCCGCCGCGCCTCCTCATCGCGGAAACCCCAGCTCTCCACCAGCTCAGCGCGAAATGCCTCGTAATCGCCGCTCGTCCGCTGCGCGACAAACGCCGCCCCGCTTCGCACCGCCAATCCCGCAATGCCGCACGTGATCGGAAGCGTTCGACCCGCCGGCCCGCCCGCACCGCCCACGTACGGAATCAGTTGCTCCAGCCGATCCGGCCCGGCCCCGCGCGAGCGAACCACGCGATGGATCGTAACCCGCAAGTCCGCGGCGCGCGTCTCCTCCCGCCGGCCGCATCGCACTGCGTGATACAGAACCTGCGCGCAGCCAAGCAGATCGGCCGGATGCCCCGCGCGGCCGAGCTCCGCGTCGCGCCGCCGCGCTCGCGATACCTTGAGCACGCCGCCCCCGATCAGCAGCAGCAGCGACGCGGCGAACACGATCGCGGCGGCCGCGCTGCCTTGCGCCGCGTGATGCCAAACCGCCCACCCGGTCGATAGCAGCGGGACGACCGCCACGATCAGCTCGATCGCCCACTCCCGCTCGAACCACGGCGCGGGCCGCGCGGCCGGCAGCGCGCTGCGCGACGGCCGCGCCGCGGAGTGCGTATGCATCTCCTCGCTCGTCGCCGCGCTCATCCGAACAGCCGCAGTTGCACGCGCCCGGGCTGCTCGACCGCCTCGCGCCGTCGCCAGCGCTGCCCGGCGTCGAGCCCGAAGCGCGTCGCCATCGTCTGGAACAAGCGCTCGACGCTTTCCCAGTACGACCCGTGGCCCGTCATGCGCGACCCAAACCGCGGGTCGCTCAGCTCGCCGCCGCGCATTGCGCGTATGCGGGCCTCCACGCGGTCGGCGTGCAGCGGCAGCTCGCGCCGCAATCGCGTCAGAAACACGTCCTTTACGCTTCCCGGCAGACGCAGCGCCTGATGCCCGGCCGACGTCGCGCCGCACTCGACCGCCCTCTGGAGCAGGCGCGGAATGTCGCGGTCGTTCAGCCCCGGAATGAGCGGCGCGATCATCACCCCGACCGGCACCCCCGCCTCGCGCAGCCGCCGCATCGCCTCAAACCGCCGGCTCGGCGGCGGCGCGCCCGGCTCGATCTTCCGCGCCGTCGCGTCATCGGCGAACGGAATGCTGAAATACACGCGGCAGCCCGCCGCTCGTGCCAGGTCGGCCAGAAGATCGACGTCGCGCGCCACGAGGTACGACTTCGTGACGATGCCCACCGCGTTGCCGTGCCGAAGACACACTTCCAGACAGCGCCGCGTCAGCCGATACACCGCTTCGAGCGGCTGGTAACAGTCCGTCACGCCGGAGAACACGAGCTTCTCGCGCTTCCAGCTCGGCCGAGCGAGCGCGTCGGCCAGCAACTCCGGCGCGTTGGTCTTGATGAAAATCTTGCTGTCGAAATCGCTGCCCGCACCGAGGCCGAGATACTCGTGCGTCGGCCGGGCGTAGCAATACGCGCAGGCATGTTGGCAGCCGCGATACGGGTTGATGCTCCAGCGAAACGGAATGTCCGGGCTGTCGTTTTCGGAAAGGATGGACCGCGCCGATTCCTCGAACACTTCCAGCTCGACGGCCGGCGGCTCGCCCAGCCACTCGCAGTATTCGCCGACGTACGGATTCGGCGGATTCTCGATTCGTCGCATCGCTGGGCCTCCGCGGCCGGATTCAGCCGCTCGGCCGGATTATATTCGGT
>CAZHIE010000325.1:0-2003 GCA_964532435.1 uncultured Planctomycetales bacterium | reverse complement strand
ATCGAGCACGCCTGCCGCGACTTCGCGGCCGACATCCGCCGCGCGATCGGTTGAGTTCAGCCGGCGGCAGGCGGACGAACCAATCGAGCCTGCGTTGCGATTTCGAGCGCGAGCAATCGCTGGCGTCCTTTGTCATCCGCGGGCCAGCCCATCACGATGGCATGATTCGGGTTGTCGGGCAGCTCGGCGTCACCGAGAACGGGATCGGCGCGAACCGTAAGATCCCGCTCCAGAAAGGCGCTCGCAGACACGTCGCCGCGACCGTGGAGCGTGCGGTGTCGGATTCCCGCGATGGCGCGACCGACGGCCCACAACTCCTGCTCCGTCGCGTCCCGATGCCGGGTGACGGACAGCTCGTTGTGCGGGTGAGGAATGAACGCGTCGGGCTTGATCGTGCCGTCGCCGCCTCGGATGTGACCGCTCGACAGAATGAACCTCGCCACCACTTCGTGGGCGTCGACCTCCGGGACTCGGCGCGCGTCGATCATGAATAAACCCGGCGGATCAGGCCGAGTATGGTGTCGGGCGCCTCGCCGTAAAAAGTCTCCGTTCCGCAGGTCCGGCTGGAGCCCAGTAACGCGGCATAGTGCAGCAGGTCGTCGTCGCTCACGCTCACGGACAGGACGCGCCGCGGACTCCGATACCACTCGACGGAGAGATGCCCGTGCGGGTCGGCCGCGATCGTCGGATGCGGAAACCCGAGCGGCAACGCCTCCAGGAAGTCGCGCATGTTTCGCAGCGCAGTCCGCGAAACGGGCAGCGCGCCATGCCCATCCCAATCCGGAAGCTGACACTCCGCCCAGACCTCCGCAAGGTCGTCGCGCAGCACACGTTCGATGCCGACCGCCGACGACTTCTGAAGATGACGCCATTGCCGCCGCGTCGATTCCTCGATGAATCGGGCGGCGCCGCTGACGCCGCAAAAACCTGCCGCGACGCTCATGGTGTCTTCTCCGCGAACCGCGCGACAGCCTGCGGCGTGAGCAGCGAGAAGAACGCACGGTTCTTCAGCCAGCGCATCTCCGCGAGCCGGGCGTCGAGCATCTTCGTATCCAGTTCCATGCTCGTCGTCGTAGACACGTCGACGTCCAGAATCAGGCCGAGCGCGTCGGTTTCCGGGGGCGTCGGCGGCTGGCTCGCCAGAATCACGTTGACGTGATAGGGATGCCCGGGAACGGTGAGCAGGCTCCGATGCATGAACTCCCCGATCGGCAGCTCCAGCGCCGCCGGAGCGCGCGGCGGCGAGGCCAAAATTTTGTCCAGCGCGGCCAAATCGATCGGCACGATGCGGTTGATGAATCGCACGCCGAGCCGCTCGATCTCCGACGGCCGCGCAAACTCGACGTGAACCTGCCACAGCCGCTTGGCTTCCGCGGCAAATCGCTCCCAGTTTTCGTATGGCGCGATCCGGCTGAAAACAAAGCCGTTTCGGGTGAACTGCGCGATGTTGCGCGCATCGCCGGACTCAAAGCGGAATCCGTGCCACTCGGCCGCTTGCGTGTGCGCTGTCCGATTGGGCCTGATTTCGGCGGCGAGCTGTAACTCATGTTGCTGCTGCACCGTGGGATATTCGGGCAGCTTGGCTCTCAATTCCTGCAGGTCGTCTTGCAGCCCGGCGGCGCTTCGCGCCCGCCAGTGAATCACGGCCTCGACGATCGGCGCGCGCGGCAAGCGCGGAAACTGCTCGCTCTTTTCGAATGGGAGGACAGCTCGCGGAGTCATGGCGATTCGGGGCCTCGCGATCGCTGGCACGATCATAGCCGGCGCCGCTTGGGAAGGCGACATTCTGCCCCTGATAGCAAGCCGGTGCGGGCACTCGCTGCGCCGTGGCGTCGCGCCGCGGCCGTTCTGCCCCGCGATTCACGCCAACCCGCGCGCCGCCGCCGCGTAGTGCTCCCACGCCGCACGCATCTCTGCGAGCGTGTCGCCCGCGAATTTCACGCTCAGAGCCCGCGCGACCTCGAACGCCACGACGTTCTCCGCCACAACGCTCGCCGCCGGAA
>CAZHIE010000324.1:0-2023 GCA_964532435.1 uncultured Planctomycetales bacterium | reverse complement strand
GGAATGTGGGCGCCGCTGCGCGACGGGTTCCGCTACGTCCGCCAGCACGCGCGCGTCCTTCAGATGATCCTGCTCGGAACGGTGTTCTGGGCCGCCGCCGGCGTCGTCAGCTCCGTCATCCCCGCCATCGTGCGCGACGTCTTCGGCGGACAGCTCGCCGACGCCGGCATCTATCGCGGGCTGGTCGGCATCGGCCTGGCCTGCGGCGCCGCCGTCATGACGCTGCTCGGCCCGGCCCTGCCGACACAACTCGCCGTCCTTGCGGCGCTGGCCGGCGGCTCGCTCTGGCTGGCGGTGCTCGACGCGGCGGTGCTCTGGCGACTCGGCCGGCTGTTGACGGGCCTGAGCCTGTTCGGCATCGGCGGCGCGGGCGCAGCGCTGATCGTATCCGTCAACGCGACCATCCAGCGGCTGGTGCCCGACAGCCGTCGCGGGCGCGTCTTCGGCGTGTCCGACATGTGTACGATGGCGGCGATGGCGGCCGCGACGGCGGCGCTCGGGCTGCCGCGCGTCGAAGGGCTGGATCGCTACGTGCCCGGCCTGATCGCGGCCGTGCTCGTGCTGTTCGTTGCTGCGTTGATTCATACCTGGCGTGTCTACCGCCGCGGCAGCGAAATCCCCGCGATCACCTGGCTGCTCTGGTCGCTGGTCGGCGCGTACGCGCGGCTGTGGTGCGGCGTGAAGCGCGTCGGGCCCTGCACGATTCCCCTTCGCGGGCCGGTGATCGTCGCGGCGAACCACACCTGCGGCGTCGATCCGATGGCGCTGCTGGCGACCAGCCCGCATCGCCTGCTGAGCTTCCTTGTCGCCGAGGAATACTACAATGTCTGGTATGTCAAGTGGCTGATGCGGCGCGTGCATTGCGTGCCGATCGACCGCCAGAACCCCGGCAAGTCGTTCCTGGTGCAATGCCTCCGCCGCCTTTCCGCCGGCGGCGGGCTGGCGATCTTTCCGCAGGGGACGTTTGAGGTGCCCGGCCAGCCGTCGCCGCCGGTCAAGTCGGGCGTCGCCGCGCTGGCGCTGCGCAGCGGCGCGGTTGTCGTGCCCGTTCACATCAGCGGAGCGACGTATCACGAGAACCCCTTCGCGGCCTACTTCCTGCGACACCGCATGCGCGTCCGCTACGGAAAGCCGATCGACCTGTCCGCGTTCGCCGGGCGCGAGCGCGACAAGAGCGCCCCGGACGAAGTCGCCGCGCTGATCATGCGGCGGATTGACGATCTTGCCGCCGATCCCGAGCCTGCCGACGCGCCGAATCCGACGCCCCAGCCGGTCGGCGAGTAGGCGCCAACTCGCGCGCGTGAGCACCGCCGGCCATTTGCACTTCCTTCCCTGCGATGAATGCGGGACGACGCGGCACGATCCGGCCGAGCGAGGGTCGCGCGGCGCGATGCCGTCCGTCCCGGAATTCTTCGACACCGAAGGGAGCCCTGATATGAACCGTCGAATCGCGACCATCCCTGCTCGCGGCAATGCGTCGCGTGCGCTCGCCGCGCTCGCGCTGGCGCTGACCATGTGTGCCTCATCGCACGCTCAGCTCCCGCGAATCCCGATCCCTCCGATCCTTCCGCCGCCGCCCGCGCTCACGCCGCCCAACGCTCCGAGCAACCTGCGCGTTACGGCTGTTTCCACGTGCAACACAACGCTCAACTGGAACGACAACAGCTCCAACGAGAGCTCGTTCGAGATCTGGGGCCGCCCCCGCAACGGCACGTGGACGCTGATCCGGCAGGTTGGCGCGAATGTCCGCACCACGTCATTCGGAGGCGGCGATCTGCCGTTCACCGATCGCTATGAATTCAAGGTCCGCGCCGTCCGCATTGCGACGCACCCGTTCCGCATCGCCTTCTCCAGCTTCAGCAACATCGTCGCCGCTGACCGCCGCTGCATTTTCTGATGCTCCCGTCGCCGCACGCGACGCGACCGCGACTCGTCGCGCCGGGACGGGCGAAAGCCTGTCCCGGCCGCCGCGCCGCGACGAGAGCCGCGAGCGTCGGCGAGCGCGACGTCCAAAGCCCGGATC
>CAZHIE010000323.1:0-2112 GCA_964532435.1 uncultured Planctomycetales bacterium | reverse complement strand
GCGCGAACCGGGCTCGCCAGCGCAGGCTGGTCGAGCCCGTTCGCGTCCCGCTTCGCGCGCCGGCCTTGCGCCGATGCGTCGTATTGCCTGTGCGTCAGGCGGCGGCGGCGGTGGTTCGGCCGCGGCAGCTTGTCAGCAGGTCGTTGAGCGCGTCGGCGGCGCTGCGCGTGGGCGACCAGCCCAGCTCGCGCGTCAATTTCGAGTGATCGCCGCACAGCGCGGTGATGGGCACGTCCTCATCCCCCGGCGGGAGCGATTCGAACCGCACCTGCTTCTTGCACTGCTGAAGCATTCCGTCGATCAGCTCGCGACACGGGACGGCCTTGCCCGAGCAGACGTTGTAGATTTCGTTCGGCTTGCCGTCGGTGAGCAGCTTGTGATACGCGGAGACCACGTCGTCGATGTGCAGCACGTCGCGCCGCGCGTCGAGGTCGGGCAGCCGCAGCGTGTCGCCGTGAACGACGGAATCCCAATCGACAATCCGCCGCGCGATCGCGCCGAAGAAGAAATTCTCCGACTGCCCCGCGCCGGTGTATACGAACGGACGCGCGATCGTCACGTCGACGTGATAGTTGCGGTGGAACGTCTCGGCGATCGACTCGGCCGCGGCCTTCAGCGCGCCGTACGTCGTCACCGGCTCGATCGCGGTCGCCTCGTTCACGGGCTGGCCGCTGTTGCCGGCCGTGCCGTAGACATCCGACCCGCTGACCATGAGCACCTTCGCCCGCGGCACCGTTCGCCGCACGGCGTCGAGCACATTGGCCCAGGCAGTCACGATGTTCTGGTACGCGATGAGCGGTTCGTCGGCGGCGTCGGCCGGCCGGGAGGTGCCCGCCAGATGTACGACGTAGTTGGGGCGAATGCTGGCGATGGAGCGGGCGACGTTGATGGCGTCGCTCACGTCGCAGACGAGCGCCTTGCCATACTGCTTCTCGAACGCGAGTTTTCGTGCGCGATTACGGACGCCTGCGACGACGTCGAAGCCGCGCTGCCGCAGGAACTGAAACAGATGTGTGCCCGCGAAGCCCTCGGCTCCGGTAATGAAGACAACCTGCACCGGCAGTCCTCCTGAAGTTGGACGGGCAAGCCAGGCCGGCGGGAGCGGCGATCCGCCGGCGGCCTGAGCGTCGAACGTGACGAGACTTCTATCGGTAGCGGTTCGGGGGGTGTTTCATTACGGGGATTCTTCGCCGCGACATGGATCGAATGTGCGCGGCGCAACGCCGAATGCGGAAGGCTGAATGCGAAAGGCTGACGATCGTTTTGGAGACCGCCGGTCTGTCCTGGAATGCCTGTCGAAGGCGCGGAACGCGCAATTTGCGCGGATTGCGCTGCCGCAAAGCGCTCTGCATCGCCGCCGCCCGCGGACTGTTCAACCGCAAGGGGCGCGGCTATCTTGCGGGTTGGGACCATTTTGGCCGCGGGCGCGGCGGCCGCATAGGGCATGATCTGGGAGTCGAACCGATGTCGATGGATGCGGCTGTCCGGGCGGCCGAAGATCAGATGAAAAAGTGTGTGGAGCACCTGAAGGGCACGCTGCGGACGGTGCGGACCGGGCGCGCCAGCGCGGGGCTGGTTGAAACGCTGCGGATCAGCGTGGAGTCGTATGGCTCGACGATGTCGCTGAAAGAGCTTGCGAACATCGCGGTGACCGAGGGGAACGTGATCGTCGTCAAGCCGTACGACCCCGGCACGCTCAAGGACATCCAGCGCGGCATCGAAAAGAGCGACATCGGCATCAATCCGCAGAACGACGGCAAGGTGGTGCGCCTGCCGGTGCCGCCGCTCTCCGGCGAGCGGCGCAACCAGCTTGTCAGTCAGATCAAGCAGATGGCCGAGCAGCAGAAGATCGCGATTCGCAACGTCCGTCGCGACGCGAACAAGGCGATGGAGACGGCGAAGAAGGCGAAGACGCTGACGGAAGACGACGCGAAGTCCGGCGAAGAGCGGATTCAGAAGCTGACGGACGAGTACGTGAAAGAGGTCGATTCGCTGCTGGCGCAGAAATCGAAGGAAATCATGGAAGTCTAGCGGTCCTTTGCGCGGTGGACCGCAGCCGCCCGCGGCTCCATTCTCGCGAATGGTGGACCGCAGCCGCCCTCGGCTGCATTC
>CAZHIE010000322.1:0-2126 GCA_964532435.1 uncultured Planctomycetales bacterium | reverse complement strand
TCGCGACCCGCGGCTTCGCCGCCCGCCTCCACCGGGCACGTCGCGTCGGCCGCCCAGTCGCCGAAGCTCAGGTAGTAGTTCATCACCGGCCCATATCCGGCCCGCTTTGCCGCCAGCGCCGCCAACGACGCGCGCCCGCCGCTTTCGCAGTGCGTGATGATCGGCTGGCCGCGTCGCAATCCGGCCTTCCGCAGCACGTCGGCCAGTTCGGGCGGCGATTTCAGCCGGCCATCCTCATTCAGCAACTGTGTGTGCGACAAGTTGATCGCGGTCGGCAGGTGGCCGCCGCGCGGGTTCTTGCGCCGGTCTTTGCCCGAATACTCGTCCGGCGTGCGGACGTCGAGAATCTGCGCGTCATGCCGCTCGATCGATTTCAGCACGCGCTGCCGCTCCACCAGCCCGATCTCACCCCGCGTTCCCGGCGCGGGGCGAAACTCCGCCGCTCGCGGCACCGTCGGATTCGTCTCCGTCGCCACGCGCTTCGCCGAAATCAGCGGCCCCAGCGCGCGGTATCCGCCGTCGAGCACGCCGACATCCGCCACGCCGAAATGTTGAAAGATGAACCAGATGCGGGCCGCCTCCGTCATCTTGCCATCGTCGTACACGACGACGGGTTCGTCACCCGCGATGCCGAGCGCGCCGATCCGCTTGTGCCAAACGGCGTCGTGACTCAGCTCGGTCGGCGCGGCGAGGCTCTCGTCCTTCCACTGCTTCGGGTCCACGTGGACAGCGCCCGCCACGTGCCCGGCGTCGTACGCCGCGGCCTCGCGAACGTCGAGAACGACCACGCGGCCGCGTTGCGCATCGCCCAGCCGACTCGCGAAATCCTCCGGCTCGACCAGATCTCCCAGCGTCGCTCGCTGCGGCGCGGCGCAGCCGCTGCACAAAAGCGGCGCGCCGGCCGCCAACACGCCGAGCACCGTAAGGAACAGTTCACGTCTCATCGCGTTTCTCCCGCGCCCCGCCCGGATATCGCAAACTGAGATTCTAGCCGCGCATCGAGAAATGGACGGCAGCCGCCCCCGGCTGCATTTCAAGGAATGGACCGCAGCCGCCCTCGGCTGCTTTCCAAGGATTGGACCGCAGCCGCCCTCGGCTGCCTTTCTTCTTCGAAACTCGCGGCCATGACTTCGCCTCATCGCCTGCGACCACAAACCGCTGCCCATATCGAAGCAGGCGCGGTGCAGCGCTGTAGAATGAGCCGCGCAGCTTCTCTCGCTCCCGTTCTTCCTCATGGCCGCGCGGCGACAGCCGGCCTGACCTCGATTCTCACACAGGAGTCACGCAATGAGTTGGATTCGCACCATTCCCGACACGGACGCAACCGGCCTGCTCGCGCAAATCTACGCGGAAACGCGCGCCAAGCACGGCCGCGTCGTCAACCTCGTGCGCGTTCAGAGCCTGCGGCCGGAGACGATGGCCATCGGGCGGCAGCTCTATCGCCACCTGATGGACGGCGCCGGCAGTCTCTCGCGGCTTCAGCGCGTGCTGATCGCCACCGTCGTGTCAAAGGTGAACGGCTGCCACTACTGAATGGCCAGCCACGAGCCCGATCTCCGGTCGGAGATCAAGAGCGACGAGCGCGTCCGCGCGATTCAGTCCGACTATCGCACCGCAGAGCTCGACCCCGCCACCGTCGCCTTGCTCGACTTCTCGGTCAAACTGACGCAAGCGCCGCAGCGCATGTCCGCGGCCGACGTCGATCGCCTGCGTTCGGCCGGATTCGCCGACGAAGCCATCGTCGACGCCGCGCAACTGATCGGCTACTTCAACTACAGCAATCGCGTCATGGACAGCCTCGGCATCGAGCCGGAGCCTGAAATGCGCTATCGCCCCGGCTGATCTCCTACGCGCAATCGCCCCGGCTGATCTCCTACGCGCAATCGCCCCGGCTGATCTCCTACGCGCAATCGAGATCGCGCAGTGGGCCGCAGCCGCGACAAGTCCATGGACCGCAGCCGCGACAAGTCCATGGACCGCAGCCGCGACACGTCCATGGACCGCAGCCGCCCTCGGCTGCATTCACTCGAAGTGCCGATTCCGAACCCCAAGCGCCAGCGCGCGGGAATTGAGCCGGGATGCTCCCGGCGGGGCGGGGTTCAACCAGGATGCTTCCCGCTCGCAAC
>CAZHIE010000321.1:0-2159 GCA_964532435.1 uncultured Planctomycetales bacterium | reverse complement strand
GGGCGCAATCCGATCTGCCGGACACACGCAACCGGAGAGGGTGGGATTCGAACCCACGTTGGGCAGAGCCCAAACCGGTTTTCAAGACCGGCTCCTTAGGCCACTCGGACACCTCTCCCGCGGGCCGGCTCGCACCGGCCGGGCGAGCGGACATTGTATCCGCCCGACGGCGACGTTGGGGCGACGCACGGGCGCCGCGGGTCCAGTGGCGGAGCCGCACATTCGCGCGGGACGCTCTCGGCGGCAGGCCGCGGCCGCACTCCCCCACACGGCTCACGACGGTCGCCGGTCACTTCGGTCACCGGACAGCACTGCTCTCCCGTATTCTCTTCACGCCCGTCAGGGCGCACGATGGTTGCCAGGCGTTTCAACGCCTGGCCTCCACGCGCCCCCGTTTCTCCGCGCCCGGCAGGGCGCACGATGATCGCCACGTACTTCGACCACACGGCGCCTATCCTGCCCCTTCTCTTCGGCCCCCCCCGCACGCCGCGCCGCGCCTGCACACCGCCCCGCCCGCCGCTATAATCCCCCTCCGAACCCGTGGGAGCCCGACAGAATGAATCTGCCCGCACTCACCGACCCCCTCCGCTATCAGGGGCTCTACGTCTTCGATTTCGGCGAATGGACCTCCGTCGGCTACACCGTCGACGAGGTCGCCGCCCTTTACGAATCCGATAGCTACCGCGCCGGCCGGGCGTACAAGATCGTCCGCGCCGCGCCCGACGGCCGGCTGGAGCTGCGCGGCGTGGCGCGCGAACGCTTCGAGCTTGAGAGCGGGATGTTCTTCCTGCGCCGCGAGCTCGACGCCGCCCGGCGAGACTTCGACGACCTGACCGCGCTGGCCGAGCAATCCCCGCCGCCCACGCGCGCGTTCGTTCGCCTCGTCGATCGCGGCGCGGAGGCCGTCGGCGGCCGCTTCGCGACGGTGCTGATTTTCCCGGCCGAGGTCGAAGACGAGGTCTCGCGCTGGCTGCTCGCGGCCGGCTATGCGGGCGGAGACCTGGTCGAGGGCGGCGTCAGCCACGTCACCAATTTCTACGAGGAGCGCGCCATCACGCTGGCGCGTCAGCAGCTATGGAGCCAGTCGAGCGGATCATCCCGCTCCCACGACGAGCTGATGAGCGCCGTCCGCCGCGCCGTGCAGCGCTAGGCCGCCTGACGCGTGCGGTGCGCCGCCAGGTCGGCGGCGCGGCGTGGGCGCTGGCGGTGTGGCTCTCCGCGCGGCGCGCGGCGCGGGCCGACGGCGACGCGCACCGCCGGCTCGATTTCCGCACACAGACGCGCGGCATGGGCCTGCGCCTCACCGAGTGGCTGCGCGATCGCATGCGCCCCGGCTGGCTGCGCGTGCGTCGAGACGACGCGGCCGAGGAATAGCGCATCGTGATCTTCTCGCCCACCTTCGCCGCGCTGCTTCTCTCCGCATATCTGATCGGCGCGGTCCCGTTCGGCTATCTGATCGGCCGCGCGCACGGCCGCGACATTCGCTCGGAGGGCAGCGGCAACATCGGCGCGACCAACGTGCGGCGCGTCTTCGGCAAGCGCTGGGGCTACTTCTGCCTGGCGCTCGATCTGCTCAAGGGCCTGGCGCCGGCGCTGCTCGCCGGACTGCTTCTGCCGGGCGGCGGCGCGGTGGAGCGGAACCTGGCGCTGGCGATGATCGCGCTGGCCGCCGTCGTCGGGCACGTATACCCGGTCTACCTGCGCTTTCGCGGGGGAAAGGGCGTTGCGACGACAGTCGGCGCGGCGCTCGGCGTCTTCCCGCACGTCGCGCTGGCCATGCTCGTGACGCTGATCGCCTACGCCGGCGTGCGCTTCACGACCGGTATCGTTTCGGCCGGCTCGCTGGTGATCGGGGCGCTGCTCCCGCTGGCGCTGCTGGCGGTCCTGCTGGTCGGGGGGGTTCCGCTGCGCGAAGGGTGGCCGCTGCTGGCGCTGGCGGTCGCGCTGGGCGCGCTGATCTTCCTGCGCCATCGCGAGAACATCGGCCGCCTGCTGCGCGGCGAGGAGCGGCGCATCGCATAGCGCGGGAATTGCGAATTGCGAATCGCGAAGAACGAATTGCGGAAGACGCGACATATCAAACCGTTGAAGAAATGGACCGCAACCGCCCTCGGCTGCATTTTCTTCGGGACTGGCGCGATGCACTCCCGTCTCGCGAG
>CAZHIE010000320.1:0-2167 GCA_964532435.1 uncultured Planctomycetales bacterium | reverse complement strand
TCGCCGATCATCTCCGCCGATCCATCCGTAAAGCACGCGGCGACTTGCCCCGGCCACGTCGAAAAACGCTCATGCACGAGCAGCCGTCGCTCCGCCGGCGGCGACCAGCGCGGCGGACCAGACGGGCGAACGTACGCGAACCCGACCTCTTCGCCCGGCAGGTTCGGCGAGCGCAGCGCGCCGGCGAATACGAACGGCGCGACCTGCGCCAGATCCTCCGGCCAGGCGCCGTCGTGCGCGCCGGCGTACGTCAGGCACGCGAACGCGATCGACTGCACGCGATTCTCCATCGCAGTCGGCGAGCCCGGCCGGCCGCCGCGGCGGCGCGCGTCGGCCAGCAACTCGTCGAAACGTGGCTGCTCCGTGATGCGCTCGGTCGTCGAATCGGAGTAGCCGACCACGGCCGCGCCCGGCCACTCGTCGAACAGCTCATAGGCGATCACGCGGCGCTGCTCGCGCGGCTCCCAGGTCGTTCGGCCGCTCGGCTTGACGTAGCCGTATCCGATCGGGCGCTGCGGCCGATCGGGGTGCGTGAGGAGGCCGTGCGGCGCTAGCGAGCCGAGGTCGGCAAGCGACTCGGGCCAGCAGCCGTCGTGCAAATTTCCGTAGCAGACGCACGCGAACACAATCCGCGCGACGCGCTGCTCGATCGAGAAATCCTCCGCAGCGGCGGGCACGGCCGGCGCGGCGGCGGGCGCGGTGGGAAGCTGCGCGTAGCCGGCGGGCGGCGTCATGTCGAGCCGCGCCTCGTCGATCGGCTCATCCCACTCAAAGTCGTCGGCGATCACCCGACCGGTTCCCCATTGCCCGCCCGGCAGCGGCGCGGGCTGCTCCCACTCCATGTGGATGGGAAGGCCGGACTCCGCGTCGGCGAGAATCAGCGCGTCGCGCTCGAACACGCGGGCGCGGAATTCGAGCACCGTGCGGCCGGCGACGACGCGCGTCTGCACCGGGCCGTCGCCGGGGCGGAGGTTGCGAACGACGTCGTAAACGGCGGGAAACGGGGGCAGCGGCTCGACGTGCTGCCAGGTGCGCGCGGCGGGGTCGATGATGATGGCGCGGTCGGCGGAGCGGTCGCCGATGCCGATTCGCCCGCCCTCGACCATGCGCACGAGATCGCCGGCGTCGACGAGCTCGCCCGTCATGGTCGTCGCGCCTTCGACCTCCATGCGCAGGCGAAACGCGACGGTGCGCGTCTCCTGCACGCGGGCGGCCAGCCGCGCGAGCGCTACGCCGGCGTTGCCGCCGCGCCCCGGCCCCCAGGGCACCAGCCCCAGGCCGAAGACAATCGCCGCGGCGATCGCGCCGGCGGTCGCCCAGCGCGCCACGCGCGAGGCGAACAGCGTGCGGCGCGGCGCGGCGGCGGCGGCGATGCGCGACATTACGCGCGGCGCCGCATCGGGCGCCGCGCTCCGCGCGGCGGCCGCGCTCAGCCGCTCGTGCGATTCGCGCAGCGCGAGCAGCGCATCGCCGCACGAAGGGCACTCGCGCACGTGCCGCGCGAGCGGCCCGGCCGCGTCCGATCGGTCGATCAGGTCGAAGAGTTGGGCCTTTGCATCGGGGCAGTTCATCGCTGTACCTCCGCCCGCTGGGGGCGCAAGAGGGGTTTCAGGATTTCGTGGAGCAGCGCGTGGGCGCGGGAAAGCCGCTTGGTCACCGTGCCGATGGGCAGGCTCAGCAATTCGGCCACTTCCGCACACGACCACGCGCCGTAGTAGCGCAGCAGGACGACGTCCCGATAGGGCTGGCCAAGCTGCTGCACGGCGCGGAGCAATTCCGCGTCGCGCTCGGCATCGCCGTCATCGGCGGCGGGAAGCACGGCTGGCGGGGGTTGCACGCGCGGGCGGGCCGCGCGGCGCTGCGCCTTCTGCAGCTCTTGCGCGACGTGCAATCCGACGCCGGCCAGCCACGGGAAGAACGGCTCATCCGCGCGGATGCGGCCGAGCAAGCGATACGCGCGGAAGAACGACTCCTGAAGCGCGTCGTCGAGCCACCGGCGGTCGGCCGACCTGCCGCGCAGCAGCGCCGCGAGCGGTTTCTCGTAACGTTCGACAAGCAGCCGATAATGCTCCGGCTGGCCGTCGAGACATCGTCGAATGCATTCGGAATCGGTCATGCACACGCGCTGGCTCTCCCCGTCGTGCGACGTCGTACAAGGGTACTGGCC
>CAZHIE010000319.1:0-2174 GCA_964532435.1 uncultured Planctomycetales bacterium | reverse complement strand
CGCTCGCTGACGCTCGCGGCTCTGATCGGATGCGCTCGCGGGCCCGGCTATCCGCCGACGATCGGCAGCGCACGCGACGCTTCCGGACGCCCCGCCTCCGGACGCGACGCGCCGATCTGGCGATAGATGTCGCCGTACCCCTTCTCCAGAAACGCGCGGCTCATGTGCAGGCCGACGTGATCCCACGGATTGATCTCGTCGAACGATCGCTCGCGATGCGCGTAGAAATCCGGATCGATGCCGGCCGCCTCGTACGCGGCCTGCCACTTGCCGTTGTCGAACGTCTCGTCCCACCCGTCGAACCGCGCTCCGCGCTTCCACGCCTCCAGAATCACGCGGCCGAGCCGGCGATCGCCGCGCGCGAAGACGCCCTCGAGGATCGAGCGCTGCGGATCGTGCGTGACGATTTTCACGAGCGACTTTCGCCCGCGCCAGCGCCCGCCCGAATTCCGCGGATCGGAATAGATCGCCGCGCCGTCGTCGTCGCTCATCTGCGCGACGCCGCCGTAGCCGCCGCCCCCGCCATGCACGACGACCGCCCCGCCGCGCGACATGCGCGAGAGCCGCCGCAGCTTTTCGCGCACTTCCTGAAAATACGCGACGCGCGGCTGGGCGGCGTACTGCATCGGCGTGAACGGCTTGGGCACCAGCCAGCCGACGCTTGCGGTCACCTCGGCCGGCGGCTTGCCCAGCGCGCGGCGCTCGTCGCTCACCGCGTTGCTCAGCTCCCAGATGCCGCGGATGTCCTCGTCGCGCTCGCCGGGGAAACCCGCCATGAAGTAAAGCTTCACGCGGTTCCAGCCGGCCTTGTAGACCTCGCGCACGCCGGCGAGCAGGTTTCCGTCGGTCACCTTTTTGCGGATCGCCGCGCGCATGTCGTCGCGGGCGGCCTCGACCGCCATCGTGATGTTGCCCTTGCGCACCGACGTGCCCATCCACGGGATGTGCTGGAGCATCTTGTCGATCCGCAGCGACGGGAAGCTCAGGTTGACGCGGCGCGGGCCGAAGCGCTCGTTGAAGCGCCGCGCCAGCTCCGCGAGATACGGATAGTCGGCCGTGCTCAGCGAGAGGAGCGACAACTCGTCGTGCCCCGTGGCCCAATACGCCTGCTCGGCCAGGTCGAGGATGCGATCGACGCTGCGCAGGCGCAGCGGCCGCTTCGTATAGCCGGCGTGACAGAACCGGCACACCTGCGGGCAGCCGCGCATGATCTCGATGCCGATGCGATCATGCACGGCATTCACCCAGGGAACGAGCGGGCGGAGCGGAAACGGCGCGTTTTCGAAATCGGGCGTCTGGCAGCGGTCGATTCTGGCCGGCAGGTCCGCGTGTTTCGGCAGCATTCCCGCGATCGTGCCGTCGGCGTGATAGGTCACGTCATACAGACTCGGCGCGTAGATCCACGGGAAGCGCCGCGCCATGAGCAGGATCATCTCGCGCCGCCGCACGCCGGATTGTTTGTATTCGCGATAGGCGTCGAGGATGGCGGCCATGCTGGCCTCGCCGTCGCCCATGACGAAGAGGTCGATGAAGTCGGCCATCGGCTCGGGGTTGTCGGCCTGCGGCCCGCCGGCGATGACGAGCGGATGCGCGTCGTCGCGCTCGCTGGAGCGCAGCGGAACGCCCGCCAGGTCGAGCAGGTTGAGCACGTTGGTGAAGCACATCTCGTATTGCAGCGAGATGGCAAAGATGTCGGCCTGGCCCGCGGGCTGGCGCGTGTCCCAGGTGAAGAGCGGGATGCCGCGCTCGCGCATGATCGGCTCGGCGTCGATCCAGGGCGAGTAGACGCGCTCGGCGCACACGCCGGGCGTGTGGTTGCAGAGCCAGTAGAGAATTTGGCAGCCGAGGTGCGACATGCCGATCGTGTATGCGTCGGGAAACGCGATCGCCACGCGGACGTCGGCGGCCGCCCATTGTCCGGGCTGGACGAGTTGATTGAGCTCGCCGCCGATGTATTGCGCCGGCTGGCGAACGCGCGGCAGCAATTCGTCGCGAACGCGGCGCGAGAGCAGGTTGTCGCTGGGCATCGCGGCATTCCTCAGAAAACGGCTGGTTTTGCAGCGTGTCGCGCGGAGTCGCAGGCGCGCGAGCGCGCCGGCCCGTCGGCGCTCGATACGAGAGTATAGCGGCGATGGTCTCCGTTCGGGCGCCATCCAGGCAAAGCGCGAGGCGGC
>CAZHIE010000318.1:0-2267 GCA_964532435.1 uncultured Planctomycetales bacterium | reverse complement strand
CGCTCGCGGCTCGGATCGTTGCGCGCGGTTCGGATCGTCGGGCTCGGAGGCCCGACGCTACGCGCGCCGGCCCAGCAGTTGCTCCACTTCCGGCAGACGCATCAGCCGCGCGAGAACCAGATACGAAATCACAACAATCCCGAGTCCGCCGAACGTCTCGACCGCGCGGCCGAACAGCGCCGGCGCGACGCGCTCCCGCGCCATCGCCAGCAGCGGCGCGAGCGACCAGAGCGCCAGCCCGGCGCCTGTGGCCGAGAGAAGCATCCGCGCCGCGGCGCTGAGCATCGCCCGATCGAGCAGCCGCACGCCCGTGCGGCGCTGAATCAGCCACAGCGACAGAATGATCGAAGCGCTCGCGGTCAGGGCCGAGCTGATCGCGAACGCGGCCTCGCGCAGTCCGTCGAACCAGACAAGCGCCAGCGTAAGCGCGGCATTGAGCGGCAGTATCGCGACGCTGATGCGCAGCGGCGTGCGCGCGTCGCCCAGGCTGTAGAACGCTCGCATCACCATGTGCTGCGCCGCGAAAGCCCACAAGCCGAAGCCATACCAGAACAGCACCGCGGCCGTGCGGGTCGTATCGTCCGCGTCGAAGCGGCGGTATTGAAACAACAGACGGATCATCGGCTCGGCGAAGACGATCATCGGCACGCCGGCCAGCAGACCCTCGAACGAAGCCAGGCGCAGCGATCGGCGGAACTCGTCGCCCCACGCGGCCCATTCCTGTCGCGCGGCCAGTCGGCTGAATTGCGGCAGCGCCGCCGTGGCAAGGGAAATCGCCAGCACGCCCAGCGGAAACTGGTAGAGCCGCTGCGCATACGTGATCGACGACAGCGCGCCTTCGCGCAGTGGGTATGCGAACCCGGCGCCGAACAGGCCGGCGCTCGCGGCGCCGCCGGCCGGCTGCGTGAGCATGATGCAGATCTGCGAATCGAGAAACACGCCGAACGCAAGCACGCCCTGGCCCAGCGCGACCGGCGGCAGAAGGCGCAGCATTTCGCGCACGCCGGCGTCGCGCAAGTCGAAGTTCCAGCCGAGATGGATGCCGTTGGCGCGCAGCGCGGGAAAGATGCACAACAGTTGCAGCGCTCCGGCGGCCAGCACCGTCCAGCCCAGCACCCACGCCTGTCCCGCCGCGTCGCCCGGCGCCAGGCGCGGCGCGATCCAGACGATTCCGGCGATCATGCAGAGATTGAGCAGCACGGGCGCAAGCGCCGCGGGCACGAAGCTGCCGACGCAGTTCAAAATCGCGCTGAGCAGCGCCAGCAGGCAGATCGACACCATGAACGGCAGCATCAGCGCGGTCAGCCCGAGCAGCAGCCCACGGCCGGAGGCGGCCGAGCCTGCCGCGGCGGCATCTCCGCCGGGCGCGAACAGCCAGATCAGCAGGATGATGATCTCGATCGCGACGACGGCGACGGTGAGCGCGACGGTCAGAAGCGCGAACGTGCGGGCGAGGAGTCGCCAGGCCGACTCGCGGCCGTCTCGTTCGAGCGTTCGCGTGAACGTGGGGACAAAAACCGGCGCCAGGCTGCCCTCGCCGAAGAGCCTGCGAAACAGATTGGGGAACTGAAAGCCGTAGACGAACGCGTCCTGCACCCACGACAGCCCGAACGCCTGGCCGAGAAGCACTTCGCGCGCCAACCCGGTGACGCGGGAGACGAGCGTGCATAGCGCGATGAGCTTGGCGTTTGAGACGACGGAGCGTGCGCGCGGCATGTGGCGGATGATAACGGAGTGGCGCGAGAGGGCGGTGTGGGCGACGCTGCGCCGCCGCCGACGTTCCGCGTCTGCTCGGAAACTTCGCGGCCGCGCCCCTTAGCCCCCGCGCGACTGCACCAGATTGTCCACCACGGCCGGGTCGGCCAGCGTCGTCGTGTCGCCGATCGCCTGCATGAGCTGTCCGCCGGTCGTCTCGCGCGGGGCTTCGGCGATTTTGCGCAGAATGCGGCGCATGATCTTTCCGCTGCGCGTCTTGGGCAGCCCCGGGGCCCAATGAATCACGTCCGGCGTCGCAATCGCGCCGATCTCCTTGCGCACATGCGCGACCAGCTCCTTCTTCAGCGTTTCGACATACTCGCGCCCGGCGCGCAGCGTCACGTATGCGTAAATCCCCTGCCCCTTGAGGTCGTGCGGATAGCCGACCACGGCCGCCTCGGCCACCGCGGGATGCGAGACCAGCGCGCTTTCGATCTCCGCCGTGCCGAGCCGGTGACCGGAGACGTTGATCACGTCGTCGACCCGGCCGGTGATCCAGTAATAGCCGTCCT
>CAZHIE010000317.1:0-2334 GCA_964532435.1 uncultured Planctomycetales bacterium | reverse complement strand
AGCGAGTTTCAGAGCCGCGAGCGTCAGCGAGCGAAGCGCTCGGATCTCGGTCTGTTAGAAAAGCAAGAAAGCCATCGGCCGGACGCGCTGAGGCGACAGACTGGGAGGCGGACGTCGCGCTCGCTTACGCTCGCGGCTCGGATCGGATGCGATCGCTTACGCTTGCAGCACGGCGTCGGACCGTTGCGCCCAACGGCGCGGCCGCTGTTCGGCGCGGCTGTGCGCTATCATGCGCATAGAATCTCAACAGGGGAGCGTGATCATGTCCAGTTTGCGCCGTTTGGCCGGCTTCGTTTCCGCATACTGGATTCTATGCGCGGCGTCATCCGCGCCCGCGTCCGTGATCTTTGTGAAATGGGACGCCGCGGGCGCCAACGACGGCACGAGCTGGGAGAACGCGTACACCGACCTCGGCGCCGCACTCGACGCTTCGGGGCCGGGCGACGAGTTTTGGGTGGCGCAGGGAACGTACCGCCCCGACCGCGGCAGCGGCGATCGCGAACGAAGCCTGCAAGTCTCCGAGTGGCGTGCGTTCTATGGCGGGTTTTCGGGGTTCGAGACGTCGCGCGACGAGCGTGACTGGGTTGCGAATGTCACGATCCTCTCCGGCGATCTGCTGGGCGACGACCAGCCGGATTACGTCAATCGCGCGGACAACTCGGCCCTGCTCCTGTACGTCACGAGCGAGCAAGGAGCGCTGGTCTCCGGTTTCTCGCTGCGCGGCGCGACGTACGCCGCGTTTCATGCATTCACGTATGAAACGGGAAGCGGGATCTTCGTCGACGATTGCGTCTTCACGGACAACGATACCGCCGCTCTGTTCTGGGTCTTCTACGGCGAACCGGTCGGCGTATCGCGCTGCTGGTTCGAATCCAACCGTCGCGGATGTCTGGGGCTGGATCGCTACACCGGAGCGGTGGACGACTGCGTGTTCATCAACAACGGCGCCGCGGGCTTCGGCGGCGGGGCGATTGGAGCGAGCGCGGGAGCGATCATCCGCCGTTGCGCGTTTATCCACAATCTGTCGGCCCGCAATCTCCGCTACGACGGCGGCGGCGCGATCCGCGCCAGCGAAGTGAATGTGGCGGACTCGCTCTTCATCGATAATGAAGCCGCCTACGGTGGCGCCGTGCGGGCATACAACAGCCGTCTGATCGGATGCGTGTTCGCGGGAAACCGGGCGCGCTACAGCGGCGGTGCTGTATTCATCGAAGGTCCGTTCTCGTATGGCGACACGCTGACAGACTGCCTGTTCGTGGGAAACCGCGCGACGCTGGCCGGCGGCGCGATCGTCGCCGACCACGACGACGAAAGCGGCTCTGGCGACGCGGGAACGTTGGCGGTCGCGAACTGCACGATTGTCGCGAACCGGGCGGCCACGTGCGGCGGCATTCTCGTCGACGACCTTGCGGTCGCGACCATTGACAATTCACTCATCTGGCAAAACGCGGACGACGGCGGAATTCCGGAGCCGGCGCAGGTCGTTCGGCTTCCTGCGGCCGATCTCGCAATCAACTACTCCTGCATCCAGGGCTGGACCGGCGCCCTCGGCGGCGTCGGAAACATCGGCGCCGATCCGCGATTCGTCGATCCGCTTGGGCCCGACGGTGTCGCCGGCACGCTCGACGACGACCTGCGCCTGCGGGCCGGCTCGCCGTGCATCGATGCCGGCGACAACGCGGCCGTGCCGGCCGATTGGTTCGATCTCGATGGCGACGGCGACACGGCCGAGCCGACGCCGCTGGATCTGTCGCGCCACGCGCGATTTCGCGATGATCCCCTCACGGCCGACACCGGCGCGGGCTCGCCGCCGATCGTAGACATGGGCGCGCTCGAGTTCCGCGGCGTCGGCGACGCGAACTGCGACGGCGCGACGGACAATGGCGACATCGACGCGTTTGTGCTGGCGCTGCTCGACCCGGCCGGATACGCGGTTGTTCATCCCGGTTGCGACATCGAGCGCGCCGACGCCAACGACGATCACGTCATCGACAACGCCGACATCGACGCGTTCGTGCGCTTGCTGCTCGTAAATTGACGCGAGATTTCGGCGGTCGCGCATGGCTGGCCGATTGGTGCGCCGATTGGTCGGCCGGTTGGTCCGACCGGTTGGTCGGTTGTTCGGTCGGCCGGTTGGTCGTGCCTGGCGACGCGTCGCCCGAGATCGCGCCGCCACGGCCGCGCGAGGGCGCGGGCCGCTACGCCGCGCGGCGGCGAACATGTAGCGGCCCGCGCCCTCGCGCGGCCGGAGCGGCGCCCGGCGCGCGGTAGCGGTAGAGTTCGCACGATCAGAGCCGCGAGCGTCAGCGAGCGAAGCGCTCGGATCTCGGTCTG
>CAZHIE010000316.1:0-2393 GCA_964532435.1 uncultured Planctomycetales bacterium | reverse complement strand
CCTCCGTCAGCGTCTTCACCCCCAGCTCGCGCGCCTTTTCCAGCTTGCTGCCCGCGTCTTCGCCCACCACCACGAAATCCGTCTTCTTGCTCACGCTGCCCGACGCCTTGCCGCCGTGAAGCTTGATTAGATCCTCAATCTCCTTCCGGCTGTGCCGGCGAAGCGTGCCCGTTACGACCAGCGTCTTGCCCGCCAGACGCGCGCCGCCGGCCGGGGCGGCGCGACGCGGCTGCGACATGTTCAACCCGGCCGCGCGCAATTCGCCGATGATCCGCCGGCCGGCGTCGCTGCTGGTGAATTCGCGCACCGAGGCCGCCACCTCCGGCCCGATGCCGTCGATCTCCTGAAGCGCCGCCTTGTCGGCCGACAGCAGCGCGTCGACGTCGCCGAAGTGCTCGGCCAGCAGTTCGGCCGTGCTGCTGCCGACGTGGCGGATGTTGAGCGCGGCCAGGACGCGCGCCAGCGGGCGCGATTTGCTGGCTTCGATTCCGGCGAGCAGGTTGTCGGCGCTTTTCTCGCCCACGCGTTCCAGCGCAAGCAGCGCATCGCGCTTGTCGGCCAGTCGGTACAAATCGACATAGGTCCGCACTAACCCGGCGTCGTAGAGCGCGGCGATGAGCTTTTCGCCGGCGCCTTCGATGTCCATCTGGTCGCGGGCGCAGAAGTAGCGCAGCCGCTCGACGATCTGCGCCGAGCAATCGGGATTGGTGCAGCGCAGGTAGACGCCGTCCTCGTCGCGATGCAGGTCGCCGCCGCAATTCGGGCAGTGCGCCGGCGGGCGGACGGGCCGCGCGCCGGGCTGGCGCTTCGACGCGTCGACTTCGATCACCTGCGGAATGATCTCGCCGGCCTTCTCGATCGCCACGCGATCGCCGACGTGCAGGTCGAGCCGCTCCACCTGGTCGAAATTGTGCAGCGTGGCGCGCTTGACCGTCGTCCCGGCCAGAAAGACCGGCGCCAGGTTCGCGACCGGCGTGACCGTGCCGAGTTTGCCGACCTGAAATACGACGTCGACCAGCGTGGTCCACGTCCGCTCGGCCGCATATTTGAACGCGATGCACCAGCGCGGCGCTTTGGACGTAAAGCCGAGCCGGTCGCGCAGGTCGAACGGATCGACCTTGACCACCACACCGTCGGTGTCGTAGTCGAGCTTGCGGCGATCGTCGGCAAAGCGCTCGATCCAGCCGATCACGTCGTCGATCGCGGCAAGCGCCTTCGAGTGACGGCTGGCCGGTATGCCCCAGCCGACGACGCGGTCGAGCATCTGCGTGTGCCGCGCGACGCCGTCGGGCCACGGCTCGACCAGCCCGAAGCCGTGGCAGCAGAATTCCAGCCCGCGATCGGCCACGTTGCGCGCGTCGAGCTGCTTGAGCGTGCCGGCGGTCGCGTTTCGCGGATTGGCGAAGGGCGGCTCGCCGGCCTGCTCGCGCTTGCGGTTGTGGCGCTCGAACGCCGGCCGCGGCCAATAGACTTCGCCGCGCACTTCGAGGACGCGCGGCCAGCCGGCGCCGCGCAGGCGGAGCGGCACGCTGCGGAGCGTGCGGAGGTTTTGCGTTACGTCGTCGCCGGTCTCGCCGTCGCCGCGCGTCGCGCCGACGGCGAGCTTGCCGTTCTCATAGCGGATCGAGACGGCCACGCCGTCGATCTTCGGATCGACGACGTAGGCGAGGCGCGCGACGGCCCGTTCGTCGTCGAGCACGCGGCGCAGGCGCGCGTCGAATTCGCGCACTTCCTCGCTCGAATACGTGTTGTCGATCGAGAGCATCGGCACGGCGTGGCGGACGTGGGCGAAGCCCTCCAGCGGTCGCTCGCCGACGCGCTGGGTCGGCGAATCGGGCGACGCGAGCTCCGGGTGCGCGGTCTCCAGCGCGACCAGCTCGCGATAGAGCTTGTCGTATTCCTCGTCGCTGATGACCGCGGCCGCCTCCACGTAGTAGTGGTAATCGTGCTCGCGAATCTGGTCGCGCAGCGCTTCGGCCCGGGCGCGCGGGTCCGGCTTTTTCTGGCTCATGCGGCGTTGCCTCGCACATGTTGCACGCCGTCGAATCGTACCGGACGGCGGCGGGCGAGTCGCTCCCGCCGTAGCGGCCCGCGCCCTCGCGCGGCCGTTGCGGCGTGCGTCTGGCGCAGAGGCGCAGAGCACGCTGAGGGGTTTGCAGTTGTTGGATGATAGGGTCGTTGAAAAGAACGCCGGCGGCGCGCCAGAAGCGGCGCCGGTGAGCGCGGCAGCGGCCCGCGCCGTCGCGCGGCCGTAGCGGCGAACCGGCGCAAATCGCGCCCCCGCGCGTCCGGCGCCACGCGCTCGCCACACTCGACGCAGGCGTGGCGTGCGCATGGACACGCCCCGCCGCCCAGCGCCGTTCCGGCCGCGCGGGGGCGCGGGCCGCTACGGC
>CAZHIE010000315.1:0-2402 GCA_964532435.1 uncultured Planctomycetales bacterium | reverse complement strand
CTGCGCTCCGGAGCGCGGCGTTGATGGACAAAAACCGGAGATCGTTCTTGACAAGCCCGTCTGGCTTGTGCATAATTTCTGTTGTGACAGAAATAACAGGAGTTACGAATGGCGAAGCTTTCCGCCGTCGCCGATAAGTTCATCACCCACTGGGGCGAAATGGGAACCCGCTGGGGCGTCAATCGCTCGGTCGCGCAGATTCACGCGCTGCTTTTCCTCTCGCCGCGCCCGCTTGCGGCCGAGGAGATCGCCGAAATGCTCGAAGTGGCGCGCTCCAACGTCAGCAACAGCCTCAAGGAGCTGCTCGGCTGGGGCGTCGTGCGCGTGGTGCATCAGCGCGGCGATCGTCGCGACCACTTTGAGAGCCTCAAGGACGTCTGGGAGATGTTCCAGATCATCCTCGAAGAGCGCAAGCGCCGCGAGATCGACCCGACGATCGCCATCCTGCGCGAGTGCGCCGCCGCAGCCGCCGCGGCCGGGCCGACGGAGCAGCACGCCCGCGAGAAGCTGGCGGAAATGCTGAACTTTTTCACCGCGATGACCGCGTGGTATCAGCAGATTCGCGCTCTGCCGCGCGGCGCCGTGCTCAAGATCGTGAAGCTCGGCGGAAAGCTGCCGCGTTTACTGGGGTTCAGCGCGTAGGGGTTTGTTGAAGAACCGTCGCGCGACTGGCGTGCATCGCGCCAGTTCCGAAGAAAATGCAGCCGAGGGCGGCTGCGGTCCACTTTTTCGACAGACGCAGCGCGGGCGGCCGGCGGCCGCCTCTCTTTGCGACAGGAGATTCTCTTGTGACAGAACAATCTGACAGAACAGGCACCGAAGATATCGCGCAGGGGGTCGCGGCGGCGCCGGCGGGGCGCGAACGCGCGCAGCCGCCGAACACGGCGCACGTCGTGCAGGGCGCCATGGCCGGAGCGCTGACCGGCTGGCTCGGCGTGCTGGCGCTGGCCACCATCGGCAAGTCGTATGCCGAGACCATGTTCGTCTTTCTGCCCGCGGCGATGGGCCTTATCGCCGTCGTCACGGCGGGCCGCCGCGTGCGGATGTCGCCGGGCCGATGCATCGCCGTGGGGTTTCTGAGCTGCGTCGCGGCGACGTGCGCGCTGCTCATTTTCGGGGTCGAGGGCGCGATCTGCATCGTGATGGCCGTGCCGATGTGGGCGCCATTGGCGTTCTGCGGGGCGGTGGTCGGGTACTTCCTGCAACCGGGGCGCCGACCCGGCGCACGCGCGTTTCCCGTGAATCTGTCAGCCATCGGAATGCTCGCGGTGCTCGGCGCGGGAGAGGCGATATGGAATCGCGCCCCGGCGGAGCGCGTGGCGCAGACGGGCATCGAGATCGACGCGCCGCCGGCGAATGTCTGGCCGCGGGTGATCGAGTTTTCGGACTTGCCCGCACCGCAGGAGTGGTACTTTCGGGCGGGCGTGGCGCACCCGCGCCGCGCGCGAATCGACGGCCGCGGCGTCGGCGCGGTCCGCTACTGCGAGTTCAGCACCGGGCCGTTCGTCGAGCCGATCGTCGTGTGGGACGAGCCGCGGCGACTGGCGTTCGAGGTGACGTCGTCGCCGCCGCCGATGCGAGAGCTATCGCCGTGGGACATTCATCCGCCGCATCTCGACGGATTCCTTGTCTCGCACGCCGGGCAATTCGACCTGATCGCGCTGCCGAACGGGCGGACGCGGCTCGTCGGCACGACGCGCTACTCGAATCGAATGTGGCCCGCGGCCTATTGGGCGCTCTGGTCGGACGCGATCATCCATCGGATCCACGCGCAAGTGCTGGAGCAGATCCGGCGGGAGGCGGAATCGGCAACGTCGAGTGTCAAATAGCAAAGAACGAATCGCGGGCGCGACTCGCAAGCCGCGCCGCAATTCGTTCTTTGCGATTCGCCATTCGCGATTTCTACAGCAGCAGGTCGACAAAGGCGTCGATGTCGCCGTTGTCCACGCTGTTGTCGCCGTTCACGTCGGCGTGGTTGATGTCGCAGCCGGGGTATGCGATCGCGTACGCGGCCGGATCGGTCAGCGCCAGCACGAACCCGTCGATGTCGGCGTTGTCGACGGCGCCGTCGCAGTTCATGTCGCCGGGCAGGCCGCAGTTCCGCGAGCCGGCGTCGCTGCTGCTGAAGCCCGACGTGCCGCACGCGCCGACCGACTTCACCCAGTAGAAGTAGTCCGTGCCGGCCGTGGCGGTCGCGTCATCGAACGGACTGGCCGTGTCGGTGCCGATCTGTGCCGCCGTGCCGCTGTCGTCCGCGGTGTTGCGCCAGATTTCGTAGCTGGTCGCGCCGGCCGCGGCGTTCCACGTCACCGTGACGAAGTCGCACGGCGTGCCGTCGGTCGCCGATACGCCCGTCGGCGCGGCCGGCGGAGCGCTGCGCGAGCCGGCGTCGCTGCTGCTGA
>CAZHIE010000314.1:0-2417 GCA_964532435.1 uncultured Planctomycetales bacterium | reverse complement strand
TGAGCCGTCCGATCTGAGCCGCGCGCGTAGCGTCGGACCTCTGCGTCCGACGCCGCCTCCTTTGAGGCGAGAGCGCCAGCGAGCGCATCCGATCGGAGCCGCGAGCGTAAGCGAGCGCGACGTCAAAGCGCCGGCTGCGGGTTCCTTGGCGCGACGACGCGGCGCGCCGATTCCCCGCCGTTGTCCCGCCGTGCCCGCCCGACTAACGTATTCCGTCCGAAATTGCGGTACCGCCGAAGGTCGCAGGACCGCGCTGCGCCCGTAGCTCAGTTGGATAGAGCAGCGGATTTCTAATCCGCGGGTCGGGGGTTCGAGTCCCTCCGGGCGCGTCACCGGCCGCGGCGCGCAGCGACACGCGCGCCGCGGCGGGCGGCCGGCCGGGCGGGCGAATAGGAGCACACATGGGTCTGATGGACGGAAAAAAGGGCTTCGTGTTCGGCGTGGCGAACGATCGCTCGCTGGCGTGGTTCATCGCCGAACAGCTCCACCAGCACGGCGCGCAGCTCGCGTTCAACCACCTGCCGAATCCAAAAATGGAGCGGCGCGTGCGGCAATTGGCCGAGCCGATCGGGGCGCGCTGCATCGTTCCCTGCGACGTGACCGACGACGAGCAGATCCGCACCGCCTTTCACCAGGCGCGCGAGACGCTCGGGCCGCTCGACTTTGTCGTGCATTCCGTCGCGTTCGCCAACGCCGAGGCGCTGTACAACCCGTTCTACAAGACGCGCCGCGCCGATTTTCACCAGGCGATGGACATCAGCGCGTACTCGCTCGTCGCGCTCTGCCAGCACGGGCTGGAGCACATGGCCGAGGGAGCGTCCGTGCTGACGCTGAGCTACCTCGGCGGCGTCAAGGTGGTGCCGAGCTACAACGTGATGGGCGTGTGCAAGGCGGCGCTGGAGTCGTCGATGCGCTATCTCGCCGCCGAACTCGGCCGCGAGAAGAAAGTCCGCGTCAACGCCCTATCGGCCGGCCCGTGCCGAACGCTCTCGTCGGCCGGCATCGCGGGTTTCGACAAGATGCTGGGGCACTATCCGGAAAAGGCGCCGCTCGCGCGCAACATCGAGAGCGACGAGGTCGGCAAGAGCGGGCTGTACCTGCTGAGCGATCTTTCGAGCGGCGTGACGGGCGAAGTGCATTACGTCGACGCGGGGTACAACATCGTCGGGTGGTGAGGACGCGCGGCCGGCGGGGATCGCGTGTTTGCGGCGAGCACGGCGTCGGGCGCGGCGGTCCGGCGCTACGAGGTCTTGCGGCGCGCCCGGCTCAGCCCTGTGCCCGGCGGATCGCCGTGGTCACGATCCGGTACACTTCCGCGGGATTGCGAACGTGCTCCCACGCGAGGTCGTCGCCGGACGCATCCCCCGCCTCGACGCGCAGCGTCCCCACGCCCGTAATCCGCTGCAGCGTCGAAAGCGCAAGGTCCGCTCGCCCGACTCGCGCAAGCGGACACTGCGCCGTCTCCACCCGCAGCACTCCCCGAAACCGCAGCACGCGGCGATTTGTCAGCACATACAGCCGGCTCGCCCATTGCAGCGAAGAAAGCCCCACGCGGGCCAGGCCCAGCAGGACGATCAGCTCCAGCGCAATCCACGCGCCCGGACGCCAGCCGCTGCGAATCGACGCGATCACCACCACCGAAGCCAGAAACGCCACCGCCGCAAGCCAGCGCACGCAACTCAGCGGGATGTACCACAGCGACGGCCGCAGCGAGACCTGAATGACTTCGTCGCCATCGAGGATTTCGAGCGAGACGGGCGACGGCCGCACGACGGTGGCCGGCGCCATCTCGGCGACGGCGGATTCGGCGCGATCGACGGGCTTCATGGCATCAGCTCCTCGCGGAGAACGCCGATGTGCGGGTAATTTCGATAGTGGTCGTTGAAGTCCAGTCCGTATCCGACCACAAAGAGATCATCGACATCGAACCCGACGAAGTCAACGCGAATCTCCGGCGCCGCCTTGCCCGGCTTGCGCAGCAGGACAGCCGTGCGAACGCTCGCCGCCCCTTTCTCCCGCACCATGCCCTGAACCCGGCCGAGCGTTCGCCCCGTGTCGAGAATGTCGTCGATGATGAGCACGTGGCGGCCGGTCACGTCGCCGGCCAGTTCGAGCAGCGTGCGGCTGGGTTGCGGCGTGGTCGATGGGCCGGGATAGGTCGAGACGTGAACGACCGCGATTTTCATCTTCAGCGGCAGCTCGCGGATCAGGTCGGCCAGGAAAATGATCGACCCGGAGAGCACCGGCACGAGCGTCACGCCGGAAGCCGCATCGTGATACGCCGCGGCGATTTCGCGGGCGAGCGTCTTGATGCGCGCGTCGATCTCCTCGCGTCGGTACAGCACCCGCGCGATCTCGTGGTCGAAGTCGTAACGCAGCTCGCCGGACATCCGCACTCCACCTCACGCCCGCAGCCG
>CAZHIE010000313.1:0-2462 GCA_964532435.1 uncultured Planctomycetales bacterium | reverse complement strand
TCACACCGCAGCGCCACCAGCGTCTGGTCATCGCTCGGCGGCGCGGCGCCGCAAAATGCCGCCAGCGCGGCGCGGATGGCGGCGACGGACTCGTCCGCCGAGCTTCCGGCGTGCGCGGCGAGCAATGCGTCGAGCCGGTCCGTGCCGAACAATTCCACCGGTTCCGTGCTGCCGGCCGGTGCCATCGCCTCGGTGATTCCGTCGGTGTAGAGCACGAGCAGGTCGCCGCGTTCGAGCGAGATGGTCGCCTCGGAGTATTGCGCGGATTCATCGACCCCCAGCGGGAACGAATTGGCCTCGCCCAGCGACAGGACGCTCCGCCCGCGCGCCAGGCGCGGCGGATTGTGGCCGCCGGCGGAATAGCGCAGCGTGCGGCCGGCCGGGTCGAGCACGCCGTAAAACGCCGTGACGAATGTCGCGCCCTGCGTGTACGAGCGGACGAGTTGGCGGTTGAGGTAGGTCAGGAGCGCCGTCGGCGGCGCGTGCGTGCCGGGTTGCGAATGCGCCAGCGCGTGGGTGACGGCCATCAGCACCGCGGCCGGCGTGCCGTGACCGGCCACGTCCGCGATGAAGATTCCCCATTGCCCGCCCGGGAGCGGGAAGAAGTCGTAGTAGTCGCCGCCGGCGCGGGCGCTGGTGACGTAGTGCGCCGCCAGCTCGAATCCGGCGATGCGCGGGAGCTGTTGCGGCAGGAGCGAGCGCTGAATGCGGCCGACGGTCTGCAATTCGTGGTCGAGCGCGTCGAGCGCGGCGGAGAGCTGGTTGCGCAGCACGAGGTTTTGCGTGCCGCGGCCGAACAGGCCGGCCTGCCAGTGCAGCATGGGGATGAAGCTGGTGTCGATCTCGGCGTCGTCGGGTAGCAGCATCACGGTGACGTTCAGGCCTTCGCCACCGTCGTATTGCGGCAGCGCGACGAGGCTTCGGAAACCTTCCAGAAAGAATCGGCCGGGGTCGTCGGGCGTCAGGCGCGCGGGAACATCGTCGATGAGGACCGGGCGGTTTGCATATGCCAGTTCGCCGAGCAATCCGCCAGCGAGTCGGGGCAGGCGATCGCGCTGCGTCCACGGGTTGACGTGATCGGTGAAGCGCGACGAGCGCGTGACGAGGAAATTGGGCGGCTGCTCGCCGCGGCGGGAGAGGGCGACGTAGTCGCCGACCTGCACCAGCTCGCCGATGCCGGACCAGTAGACGTTGACGAGCTCTTCCGGATCGACGATGGCGGAGATGGCCTTCATCGTCTGGTCGATGATGGCCAGCTCATCGCGCCAGGGCAGCCGTTGCCGGATCATGCTCGACCCTCTGTGCTATGGACCGGCCGCGCGGATTCGTTCCTCGACGGCTTTTTTTCGCGGCTCGTCGGCGAGGATTTCGCGGACGCACTCCGCATAGGCCTGAAAGTATTCCGCGCCGAGGCGGCGCTCCTCTTCGGTGGTTTTCTCCATGAGGAGCGTGAGCATCTTCGTGGCGCTGGGCGCGCCGGCGCCGAGGGCGTCCTTGCCGATACGGACGTTGCCCCACATGGCGGCCAGTCGATTGTATTCGACGACCTTGTCTTCGAGGTGGCGCGGGCGATCCTGCGGCGCGATGGACTGGAACTCGCGCACGTCGCGCATGACGATCGGCTTGAAGGCGTCGAACAGGTGCGAGCGGAAGGCGGTCTGCTCGTCCTCGGTGGCGGTGCGATAGGCGGAAAGGAATTGCTCTCGGAAGTCGGACTCGCGCGCCATGCGGCGGATCTGCAATTGCAGCAGCGCTTCGGTTCGGGCCTGCGAGAGGCGCGGCAGGCCGCGCTCGTGGACGATGAACGCGAAAGCCCGCGCGCCGCTCGTGCGGTCGTCGGGCACGCCGGGCGAGAGGATCACGTCGCGCAGAAGCCACCATGCTCCGCCCAGCAGGAGGAGCGGTCCGACGCACGCGGCCGCGAGCAGCACGCGCCGCGCGCGATAGAATCCCGGGACCGATCCGACCAGCAAGGCAACCTCGACTTTCCGCGGAACCAGCGGCCCGCCAGCGCCGCAGAGGTTAGCCCGCGTCGCCCGGATCGGCCAGTGAGAGCGCGCATGTTCGTATTGCTGGAGCACCGAACCGGGCCGGCCGAAAGCGACGTGCATTGGGATCTGATGGTTCAGCGGCCGGGGCGCGAGACGCTGTCGACGTGGCGACTGGCGCGGGATCCGACGAAGGGGGAGTTTCCGATCGAGGCGACGCCGCTGGCCGAACACCGCGCGGCGTATTTGGAGCTGGAAGGCGACATTGGTGGCGGTCGGGGCCGGGTTCGGCGCGTGGATCGCGGGCGGTGCGACTGCGAGATTGCGGCGGCGGGCGCGGAGCGGTTTGTTTTGGAAGGGGCGCTGCTGCGCGGGCGGTTTGAGATTGTCGCGGACTCGTCGGGGCGCGTGGAATTCCGGCGCGTGCGGTAGCGTCGGACCTGTGCGTCCGACGACTGCGTCCGACGACTGCGT
>CAZHIE010000312.1:0-2558 GCA_964532435.1 uncultured Planctomycetales bacterium | reverse complement strand
TCCGGCGCCAGGTAGCGGATGCAGCGGCCGGCTCGCACGCGCTCGCGGATTTCGCTCGCGCTGATGTCCACCATCCGCGTCGCGACGATGTTCTCGCGCAGCTCCGCCAGTCGCTCCGGCGCAATCAGCCGCGCCAGCCGCGACAGATCGGGCGAGCAATGCCCCGGCCGCGCCGCCGTCACGAGCGTACACATGGCCGTCAGCTCGGCCACGCGGTGCCACGTGTCCAGCTCGGCCAGACTGTCGCCGCCGATGAGCCAATACAGCCGCGCGTCGGGTCGTTCGCGGCGAAAGTGAGCGATCGTGAGCAGTGTGTAATTCGGCCCCGGCTGGCGCAGCTCCCAGTCGCAGACGTCGAAGAGCGGATCGCCCGCCGTGGCCAGTTGGCACATCGCCAGGCGGTCTTCGCCCGTCGCGAGCTGCGCCTGCGGCTTGTGCGGCGGCTGGCGGCAGGGAACGAGCGTGACGCGCGGAACGGCGAGCCGCTCGGCCACGTCGCGCGCGACGATCAGATGGCCGTTGTGGATCGGGTTGAACGAACCGCCGAACAGGAGCAGGCTCTCGGGCATGCGCGCATCCTACCGGCGCGGGCGCATCGTGGCGCAGCGCGGCGCAGACGGGCGCGTGGTCGTGCAGACGTCTGCGAGGCCGCCTCGGCGGCGAGTCGGGCGGGAAACGGGATCGAGCGCGGCGAAGTCAACCGGTGGCGCGGCGATGCTCGCACAGCATGCGGAGCTGTCCGACGTTTTCGGGCAGCCCCTCCATGCGCGGGTGAAGCTGCCGCGCGCGGCGATAATGCTCCAGCGCGGCGGGAATGTCCCCGCGATGCGCGGCGACGTGCCCGAGGGCCGCATGCGCGCCGAAGTGGCGCGGATTCAGCAGCACCGTTTGCGCCAGTGCGCCGGCCGCCGCCTCGACGCGCTCCAGGAAGAAAAGTGTGATGCCGAGTTGGTGACGCGCTTCGGCGAATTGCGGATCGGTCGCGCACAGGCGGCGCAGACGCTGCTCCGCCGCGGGGAAGCGCTCCCCGCGGATCTCCTCGACCGCACGGCAAAGCTGCTCGTTGCCGTCCGGGGAGCCGCCGTGCATCCACGCGCTCCACAAGCCGAATTCGGCGATCAGCGCCGCTTCGTCATCGGGACCACGCAGAGCCTCGTGCAGCGCGTCGGCATAGGCCAGCCCCCCGGCCAGCCCAACGTAGACCAGTGCCGCCCGCGCGACGCTTTTCCGCCGCGATTTTACAAGCCCGACCACGCGGTCGGGATTCCGTCGCGACTGGAGCAGGCGCAAAACATACATACGTTCCGCCGGCCGCAGGAGGCTCAGCGCTTCGCGTTCCATCCGAACTGCGTGGCTTCCATCCGACACAGTGCTGCTCCGCAACGCTGGCCCGACTGCCGAGTTCGAACTGATGCTGCGCCGCTGTGAAAATGCGCGACAACGACGCAGCCCCCGGCCCTGGTACGTGCGCGTACCGACAGATGATGCATCCGATCCTATTGCCGCCGCCCGCGGCCGGTCAAACGGAATTTCCGGAAATCAGCCGGAAACAGGGCAAATCGCCCACATTCCGGGCCGCGGACCCGCCCCGCGAATCGTCCGAAATTGCAGGAAAGGGCCCGCAGCCCGCGGAACGCCGCGACCCGCGAACCCGCGATTCGCGCCTCGCAAGCCACAATTCGCGATTCGCGAGCCACGACCCGCGAGCCTCATTTCGCGGTTCGCGACCCGTAGCGCCGGGCCGCTGTGCCCGACGCCGTGTCGGCGGAATGCGGCGTCAAAGCGAACGGCCGCTGCGATTACGCCGATGCCCCGCTGTAATGCCTCAGCCCAAATCGCCAGAACCACGACGCCCCCGCCAGCAGAACGCCCGCCACGACAATCGCCGGCCAAACCTGAGCCGGCTCGGCCCGCCCCGCCAACATCCGCGCCGGCACGGTCGTCAGAAACGCGAGCGGCAACACGAACGTTAGTGCCCACCGGATCCACGGCCGATAGATGTCGATCGGATATCGGCCGGCCTCGAACAGGTTCCAGAAAACCATCTCGATGTTCTCGACGCGCGTGAACCAGAACGTCGCCGTCGCCAGCGTCAGCCATATGGAATAAATAATCGCCGCGCCGCAGCCGATCGCCAGCACAAACGTCGCAGCGCTGAGCGGCGACAGCCCGCCGGGCAGCTGCGCCGCGCCGATGAGGGCCAGCCCGAGGCCGACGACGACGTCGATGATCCGCCACGGAACGATCTGGCGAATGCTGACGTAAAACTGCGCGTGAATCGGCTTGGTCAGCACAAAGTCGAGCGTGCCCTGCCGCACGTCGTTCATGATCGCGCGCATGTTCGGCGCGATCACCATGCCGATCACGCCGGCCATCACCCGAAATACGCCCAACAGCACAATCACCTGCGGCACGCTCCACCCGGCCAGCGATTTGGTGTGCGAGAAAATGGTCCAGAGCATCAGCAACTCGCCGCCAAGCTGCAGCACGGCCATCACCATGCGAAAGAAAAAATCGACACGATACGCGGCTTCGTTCTGCAAATTGACGCGGACGAA
>CAZHIE010000311.1:0-2571 GCA_964532435.1 uncultured Planctomycetales bacterium | reverse complement strand
CGCTCCGGCCGCGCGAGGGCGCGGGCCGCTACGCGCGCCGCCGTCACACCGCCGCGCCCTTCGCCCCGCGGCGCGATTTCGCCATCTCGCGGGCCTGCTTCTCATATCCCGGCTTGCCCATCAGCGCATACGTGTAGTCCTTGCCAAGCTGCACGGCCGGCTGATCGTACGGATTCACGTCGAGCAGCCCACCCATGAGCGTCGTCGCCGCTTCCCAAAGCATGACGAACTGCCCGACCGCCGACTCCGACACAACCGGAAAGCGGATCGTCAGGCACGGGCGCTGGCTGGCGAGCAGCGCCGCCTCGGTCGCACGTTTCTCGGCCGAGAGCAGCTTGCCCAGCGTCGCGCCTTCGAGATAGCGCGTCGCGTCGGCCCCGCCACGCACGCGCGGAATCTTCACGTCGCGGGCAAACTTCTCGACCTCCAGGAATAGAAACACCTTGTCGGCCGGCCCCTCGCGATAGAGCTGCACCTGCGAGTGCTGATCCGTCGCGCCCAGCGCGCGGATCGGCGTCGGCCCGACAACCACCGGCCGGCCCTTCGTGTCCACGCACTTGCCCAGGCTTTCGGCCCACATCTGCCGATACCAGTCGGCCAGATCCCTGAGCTGATAGCTGTAGGGCATCATCACGTGCATCCGCTTGCCGCGCACATACGAAGCGTGCAGCAGCAGCGCCAGCAGCGCGGCCGGGTTCTTCCGCACGTTCGTTTCGGCCACGCGCTTGCCCATTTGCGCCGCGCCGGACGCGAGCTTTCCGATGTCGATGCCGCACATCGCGGCCGAAAACAGCCCCACGGCCGACAGCACGGTGAAGCGCCCGCCGACGCCGGGCGGCACAGGCAGCGAATCGAAGCCCTCGCGCTGCACCGTCTCGCGCAGCGTTCCGCCGTCCGGGTCGGTGGTCACCAGTGTCTGGCGGAGCAGCCCCTTGCGGCCGAGCTTGCGCGTCAGCAGATCTCGCACGATCAGGAACTGCGCCGCGGTCTCGGCAGTTTCGCCCGACTTGCTGATCACGTTGAACACGGTCTTGCGCAGCGCGGGTCCGAGCAGCTCGACGAGGTTCCCGAATTGCACCGGGTCGACATTGTCCATCACGAACAGCCGCGGACCGCGACGCTTGGCGGCCGGCAACAGGTTGTGATACGGCGGGTTGAGCGCGGTTTGCAGCGCGACGTTGCCCAGCGCCGACCCGCCGATTCCGAGCACGACGAGGTTTTCGCAGCCTTGCCGATAGCGCGCCGCGGCGGACTTCACCTGCCGGATCATCGCACCGTCGCCGGGCAGGTCGCGATAGCGGTGCTGGCCGCTGCCGCGCTCGGCCTCGATTCGTTTGATCAGCGCCTGCGCCGGCGGCTCGGCCCGGCGGATTTCGTCGAGCGTCAGACCATGCGTCGGCCCGATCGCGGTGTCGAGGATGCCGGAATAGTCGATGCTCAGGTTGGTCGCTGTGGGCATTCGCCGAATCTCCCGCTCGCGTGCGTGCGTGTCGCGGCAGCATACCGTGAGCGCCACGCGCTGTAGAGCGCGTGGTTCCGCTCGCGAAATCGCGGCCCATTGAGCGCTTGCGCCCGCTGGAAGAATTCGCGGCCGATTGAAAATCCGAGCCCACCACGCAAGTGGTGGGTCCGGGGGCCGGCGACGCTCGCGCATGTTTGGCGAGTCGCGGGAGCGAGCGGTGCGGGCGGGCGGGCTTGAATCAGCGCGGGCGAGCGAGGTGAATGTGCGCGGTCGGATCGACCCGATGGCGGCACAAAAATCGCGGGTGCCGCCGCATATCGACCCACCCACTTGCGTGGTGGGCTCGGATTGCACGGTGGGCTCGGATTCCGCCGCCGAACGCACATGCGGCGCTGTCGAAAGCGTCACCCGGCGAGCGCCCGCGCGCCGCTCCATGACGAAATGGGGCTTTACTCAGGTGCGCGGCAGCGGCAGAATATGGCGGGAGCGAGGATTTCCACGTCGTAACGGGCACAACTGGAGGCGGCCATGCCGGGTCGAGGGCCGATTCGTGCGCGTGTGCGCCTCGTGGCGCTGTGCGCTGTCGCCACTGCGTGTCTCGCACTGGTCGCCGAAGACCCTCCGCAACTGCCCCCGCAGATTCCCAAGCACGACTGGACCGGCCGACTGCCGGGCAAGGCCGTCCGCGTGCTGAGCGGCGATTCGCTGGTCGTCGCGCAGGACCGCAAGCGGACGACGGTCCGGCTGATCGGCGTCGACGTGCCGCGCGGCGACGACGCCGACGCCGTGGAGCAATTCGTCGGGCAGCTCATCCTGGGCGAATATGTCTGGTGGAACCACGACGAGAATCTGCCGCAGACGGACGAAACCGGGCGCGATCTGGTGTATCTGTATCGAGCGCCGGACGGGCTGCTGGTCAATGCCGAGGTGATTCGGCAGGGCTACGCGCGGGTGGACGAGAGCCGCGATTACGAATTGCACGAGCTGCTCGAGACGTATCAGCGCCTGGCGCGCGACGCGACCAAGGGCGTCTGGGCCCCGCCCGAGCCGGCGGGCCGGTCGGCCGCGAGTCGGCCGGCAGGCGGCGGCCGCTCCCGACGGGGCGAGGC
>CAZHIE010000310.1:0-2578 GCA_964532435.1 uncultured Planctomycetales bacterium | reverse complement strand
CCGCCCTCGGCTGCATTTTCTTCGGGACTGGCGCGATGCACTCCCGTCTCGCGAGGGTTCTTCAACAGACTCATATCGCCGCGATGCCACGGCGCGATACGAGCGCGCGAAGCGACGGCGCGATACGAGCGCGCGAAACGACGGCGCTCGTTTCCACCCGCCCCGCCGCCTCCTGCTTGTAGCGCATTCCGCAATTCGTTCTTCGCGATTCGCAATTCGCTATTCCTTCAACATTCGACATTCGCCGCGCCGGCGGCGCTTCGGGTAGCATCCCGCCGAAATCGGCGCGCCGGCCCACGGCGGGCCGACGACGGCGATCCAGGAGCGCCCCCTTGACCGACGTGCTTACGCTTGAGGACGTGTGCAAGTCGTACGGCGACTTCCGCGCGGTCGATCGGCTGAGCCTGCACGTGCCGCGCGGCGAAGTGCTGGGCTTTCTCGGCCCCAATGGCGCGGGTAAGACGACCACCATCCGCATGGTCATGGGCATCACCTACCCGGACAGCGGCACGTTGAACATCCTCGGCGCTTCGCGGGCCATCGACGTGAAGGACCGTGTCGGCTATCTGCCCGAAGAGCGCGGCCTCTATCGCAAGATGACCGTCGAGCAGACGCTGCTCTACCTCGGGCGGCTCAAAGGCGTGCCGACGCCGCTGCTGCGCCGCCGGATTCGCGATCTGCTCGAACGCGTCGGCCTGTCGAGTTGGGGGCGAAAGACCGTCGAGAGCCTGTCGAAAGGCATGTCGCAGAAAATCCAGTTCGCCGCCACCCTGCTCAACGAGCCGGAGCTGGTCGTGCTCGACGAACCGTTCGCCGGGCTCGATCCGCTCAATCGCGACCTGCTGGAGACCATGCTGGTCGAGCTGCGCCGCGCCGGGCGAACGGTGATCTTTTCGACGCATCAGCTCGAACAGGCCGAACGGCTCTGCGACCGCATCGTGCTCATCAACCGCGGGCGGAAGCTGATCGAGGGAACCATCGAGGAGGTGCGGGCCGCCTTTCCGTCGCGCACGCTGGTCTTTGCCGGCGAGGGCGATCTTGCGGCGCTCGCCCGTTGCGAAGGCGTCGTCCGCTCGCAGCTCACCGCCGGAGCGGCCTGGCTGGAGCTTGCCGACGGCGTCGACCCGAACGCAATCCTGCGCCGCGCGACCGAGCTGGCGCGCCTGTCGCGCTTCGAGATTCAGCGCCCCGGGCTTCAGGAGATATTTGTGCGGCTGGTGGGCGATGACGGCGCGGTGCGCCCGCCGGCGCCGCCCGGCGGCGCCCGAATCGACGCGCGCGTCCGCGAGGGAGTGGCATGAGGAAGATCGCAACCGTCGCCCTGCGCGAGTTCGGCGAGACCGTCAAGACGCGGGCGTTTTTCATCGGCGTGGTGCTCGTGCCGGGGCTGATCGTCGGCCTGATTTTCGGCTCCAAGGCGCTGGCCGAGCGCACGCAAAGCGAGCAGATGCCCTCTCGCCGCGTCGCGCTGCTCGACCACAGCGACGCGGTCGCGCCGCCCTTTGCCAAACGCGTGGCCGCCCACAATGCGGCCCATTCGCAGCAGCCGATCGAGCTCGAAGTGGCCGCGCCGGGCGATGTTGACGCGACGGCGCTCGCCGCGCGCGTCCGCAGCGGCGACCTCTACGCTTTCGTCGAAGTCCCCGCCGACGCCATCGCGCGCGGCGAATGCCGGCTGATGCGGAAGGATCAGCAGCTTGCCTCCGGCCGCACGCTGAACGAGCTGATCGAGCAGTCGGTCATCGACGCGCGCTTCGCCGCGGCCGAGCCGCCGATCGACCGGCAGCGTGTCGCGTTTCTGCAGCGCGACGTGGCGATCGCGCAGATCGACGTGGCGAGCGGCGCGGCCACGGGCGACGACACGTTCGGCCGCGCCCTGACGCCGTTCATCTTCATGTTCATGCTCTACATGGGCACGTTCGGCATCAGCATGGGGCTGTTGACGAGCGTGCTGGAGGAGAAGAGCACGCGCGTGGTCGAAGTGCTGCTCGCGGCGATCAGCCCGACGCAGCTCATGGCGGGCAAGATCCTGGGCATGGCGGCGGTCGGCGTGCTGGTGCTCTGCACGTGGGGGGCGGTCGGCTACTTCGGCGCGAAGTCGCAGAGCCTGTCGGGCATGGTCACCGGCGCGCGGCTGGCGTACGTCGCGCTCTACTTTGTGCCGGGCTTTCTACTGATGTCGGCGCTCATGGCGGGGATCGGCGCGGCGTGCAACACGCTCAAGGAAGCGCAGAGCATGGTCTCGCCGCTGTCGATTCTGAACATCGTGCCGCTGGCGCTGTGGTTCGTGCTGTCGCAGCGTCCGGATTCGGCTCTGGCGATCGCGCTGAGTTTCATCCCGCCGATCACGCCGTTTGTGATGATTCTGCGGCTCTGCGCCGCGCCCGATCTGCCGACGTGGCAGATCGTCGCGACGTTGGCGCTGCTCTGGGCGTCTGTCTTTGCGGCGATCTGGGCGGCCGGCAAGGTCTTCCGCGTCGGCGTGCTCATGTACGGCAAGCCGCCGACGATTCGCGAATTGCTCCGCTGGGTCCGCTACGCCTGATCGTTGGACCGCATCTCATGGAGGGTAGCCGCC
>CAZHIE010000309.1:0-2585 GCA_964532435.1 uncultured Planctomycetales bacterium | reverse complement strand
GTCGCGCTCGCTGACGCTCGCGGCTCGGATCGGAGCGAGTCGCGCTCGCTGGCACTCGCGGCTCGGAGCGCACCACGAGCGCGGCGCCAACGCCGCGCTGGCCGCGCTATCGGCGCTTGTAGAATGGCGTCGGCACTACCTTCGCGCTCAGCATCGTCCCGCGCAGATCGATCTCCAGCTTCGTCCCCACCGCCGCGGCGGCCGCCTCGATCAATCCCAACCCGATCACCTTGTCCAGCGTCGGGCTCTGCGTCCCGCTGGTCACGACGCCCACCGGCCGCCCGGCCGAGAGAATCGCCGCGCCCTGCCGCGCGATGCGCTTGCCTTCGATCTCAAACCCCGCGATCTGCCGCTTCAATCCTTCCGCCTTGATCCGCGCCATCGCGTCGCGGCCGATGAATTCCTTGTCGAGCGCCACGCACCAGCCCTGCCCCGCCGTCAGGCTGTCCCACTCCTCCGTTAGCTCGTGCCCATACAGCGGCATGGCCGCCTCGAGCCGCAGCGTGTCGCGCGCGCCCAGCCCGGCCGGCAGCACCGGTCGTCCGATTTCGGCGGATTTCTCTACCAGCATCGCGCACGCCGTCGCCGCGAGCATGGCCGGCAGGATGATCTCGACGCCGTCCTCGCCGGTATAGCCGCTGCGCGCGACGTAATACGGCTGGCCCAGCAGGCTGCCCGTCTTGAAATGATAGCGTTTCAAGTCGGCGACCTTGATCGGCAGGAGTTTCTCCAGCGTCTCGATCGCCTCCGGCCCCTGCACGGCGACCATCGCGGTCTCGGTCGTGCGGTCGCGGATGTCGACGTCGAAGCCGCGGCGCTGCTGCTCGAACCAGCCGAGCAGTTTCTCCCGGTTGCTGGCATTGCAGACCATAAGCCAGTGCGTTTCGAGCCGGCTGACGATCACGTCGTCGAGAATTCCGCCGTCGTCGCGGCAGACGTGGCTGTAGCGGCTGACGCCCGGCTTCGCGTCGGCGAGGCGGCGCGTGCAGAGGCGTTCGAGCAGCGGCTCGGCGCCGGGGCCGTGAAACTCGACGCGGCCCATGTGGGAGACGTCGAACAGGCCGGCGTGCTGGCGCGTGTGGCGGTGCTCGTCGAGAATGCCGCGGTACATGACCGGCATTTCCCAGCCGGCGAAATCGACCATTCGTCCGCCGTGCTGGCGGTGGAAGTCGTTCAGGGGAGTCTGGAGCATTGCGGAAAAGTCCGTAGGTTGCGCATGGGCCGCCGGCAAGTCCGCTTGCGGCGCGGTGGTATCTTGCGGGGCGTCCGCGGGTCGCACAAGTCGGCGGCGTCGGTGGTTTCTCGCCCATTGTTCGAGGATGTTTTGGTCTTTCAAAAACACGTAATGGGCTGCGAAGAACGAAGTTACGCATAATCAAAAAAAACGCCCTCATTGGTTGACAATCGAATAAGGCGTGGCAGACTTCATTCAGCGCCAAGCTGTCCCAAGCCCGGCTGTCCTCAGCCGGGTCTTTCGTCGACGACAGCGCCGCGCGGCAATCCATGCCGCGCAAGAATGACGCGGTGCTCAACCCGGGCCCATTGCGTCGAAATGCCGAATAACCCGGCCACCGGAGCCCAACCATGACACTCCCCCGCTTGAGCCATTGCGGTGGGGCAGCACTCGCACTGGCCGCCTTCGTCAGCCCCGTATTCGCGCAAATGACGAAGCAGCAAGCCCGCGCCGCGTGGGAGATGAACTGGGCTGCCGTGGACGACCTGGAAGTCGAATACGATCAGTTCACGACTTCCGAGACACCGCGCGACGATCTCGTCGCGCAGATTCACTACCGGTATCGCACCACCGAGGGCGCATTCCTCAGTGTCGAGCAGCAGCCCGGCAAACCCGCCGTACGCATCTCGTACGACGCCGCCGCGCGCCAGGGCCGCATGATGCTCGGCAACAACGGCTGGTTTCGTCGCGGAATCTTCAGCCCGGCCGCCGCGACGTGGGCGTACAACATCCTGCGTCCGCCGATCCGCGGCGAGAGCGAAGTTACGGACGCGCAGTGCGATCTAACCACGATTCTCGCGTCCGAGGAATCGCGTGTCGCCGGCGCGGGCGACGTGGACGGTACGCCCGCGGTCATCGTCGAAGTTGGCGATGTGGGCGCGCCGCATATGCGCATCTGGCTCGATCCCGTGCGCAACTGCGTGCCGCTGCGCTGGTCGAGGTTGCGGCCGGGCGGCGAAGCGGCGGCGACCGTGAACCTGCGCGATTACCGGCTATTCGACGATTGCTGGCTGCCGCTGGAGGCGCAGGTATTCTGGGGATCGGGCGAGCAGAGCGGCGCGTGCCTGACGCAGCGCATCTCGTTGCAGTCGGATTGTGAAACTCCGCAAGTCATCGTCAACGCCCGCTGGCCGGCTGAAGCGTTCCGGCTCGAATTCTGCATGGACTCGTTGGTGCTCGACGACGACACCGGCGCGTCGTATCGCGTAACGCCGGGCGGTCTGGTGCAGGAGGGCGTGGCGCTGCGCGCGCCGTCGGACCGCACGGATCCGACTCGGGTGGAGCGCTTCGCGCGCGGCGCGGGGCTGGCGACCAGCGGCGTCGGGCTGCTCGCGGCAGTGTCGTACCTGAT
>CAZHIE010000308.1:0-2598 GCA_964532435.1 uncultured Planctomycetales bacterium | reverse complement strand
GGGGCGCGGGCCGCTCCGGCCGCGCGGGGGCGCGGGCCGCTACGGCTGCGCCGGTCGCTACGTTCGGCCGCCGGTCCATTTCCCGGTCGTTTCGCCCGGCGCATAATTCCGCCATGACCACGCTCCCGCTTGTGCGCGCGAATCTCTGGCTGGCCGGCGGCTGGCGAAACTTCCTGCTGATCGCCGCGATCTACCTCGCGCTGCTGGTTGCCGGTTCCACCGCGAACTACAACCTCGTCGATCCGAAGGAACACGGCGCCGTCAGCGCCACCTGGCTCGGGCTGGTCGCCGCCGCACAGGGCATCTTCCTGCTGCTCGTCGCGCCCGGCGCGATTCGCAAGGCGGTCCTGCGCGACTACCAGACCGGAATGATCGAGTCCCACCGTCTCACGCCGCTCGGCTCGTTCAACCTCATCAGCGGGTACATGCTCGGCCCGCCGCTCCAATCGGCCGTGCTCTACGCCGTCAGCCTGGTGGCCGGCGCGTATTTCGCGTCGCACTACGCCGCGTCGATGGCGCTTTCGCCGTGGGCGATCCTCGCCGGCTGGCTGCTGCTTCAGGCGTCGCTGCTCGTGCTTTCGCTGATGCTCGCGGCGCTTACGCTATTGACGTCGCTGGCGTCGGCCGGCAAGGCGAACATCATCGGCATCGTCGCGCTGGCGGGCGTGCTGAGCGGCTGGGCGGTCGTCGTGATCGTGCCGGGCGTGGCGCTCGTGGCGGGAATGCTCAGCGGAAACCTCTTCTGGGATCTGATGCAGGGCAAGGTTTCAAACGTCGCGCCGAGCGTCCTGCCGATCACCGTCGCGTCGCAGCTCGTCTTCGCCGCCATCTTCTTGCGCGCGGCGTGCGTGCGGATGCGCGCTCCGCATCGCGGCACGTTCTCGGTCTGGCTCGGCCTGCTGCTCGTGCTGGCCTGGGGGACGACGCTCGTGGCCGGGCTGTTCCACGTGCCGCCCTCGCCGATTTTCGGCCCGACGCAAGACATTGTGCGGCTCGCCCGGCTGGTCGCTTCGACCAGCGCGTTCCTCGTCATCGCGCTGGTCCCGCTCAGCGCGTCCATCTCCGCGCTTTTGCGGCGCGATCAGCAGCGCTCGTTCGGCGAGCGCGCCGAAACCGCCGAGCAGCGCGTCGCACCGCTGATCCACGTCCTGCTGGCGATGATGACGGCCGCCGTCATGTACAGCATGTATCGCGTGATGAGCGTCGACGGCCCCGTGGGGCGCCTGACCGATCCGCCGGCCGCGCGCGTGGAGTGGTCGATCGCCGCGATTTCGCTGCTGGCGGCGTATTGGACGGCCGCCCATTGGCTCTATCTCTTCACGTTTCGCGTGCAGCGGATGCTGCTTCCCGCGCTGCTCTGGCTGCTCTTCTTCGTCGCGATGCCGATCATCGCCGACATGCTGCTCTTCACGTTCTGGTCGGCCCGCTCCGAAGATTGGACATTCGCCGATGGGTACTTCTCGGGCGCCTCGCCCGTCGGAACGCTGATCCTCTGCACGATCCCCGGCGGCAATCCGGCGCCGGGCGTCGCGATTCAGGCGCTCATCGCCGCGGCGATCACCTGGCCGGCCGTTCAGGTCCGCAAGCGCGTCCTGCGCGGCACGCCGCCCGCGCCGCCGCGCGCGATTCCTCGCGCTGGCGCCTGACACACGAAGAGGGGCGCGGCGCCCGCAAGGCCCGGCCGCACGCGATCCCGCGCCGGTTCGCGACCGGCCGTCCCGCGGATACAATCCCCCTGTCGTACGAAAGGCGGCCCCGCGCCGACGCGCCGGACCGCCGCATGGCCACCGTCGAGGACCGGCCGGCTCGCGCGCATCGTGCGAAGGACGAAGCGCCGCCCGGCGTTCTCCCATTCTGCGAGGAACATGCGATGCCACGATCCGTGACACTGAAAGGCAATCCGCTCAACCTGGCCGGCCCGGAGCTGAAGGTCGGCGACAAGGCCCCCGACGCGACGCTCAAGAAAGACCTCAAGACCGCGACGCGGCTGAGCGAAACCGCCGGCCGGCCGCGCATCCTCAGCGTCGTGCCGTCGCTCGACACGCCGGTCTGCGCGCTGCAGACAAAGCGATTCTTCGAAGAGGCCGCGAAGCTGCCGAACGTGACGATCTACACGATCAGTTGCGACCTTCCGACGGCGCAGGGCCGCTTCTGCGCCGCCGAGGGCATCAGCCCGGAGAAGGTCGTCATGCTGAGCGATCACAAGGACGTCGATTTCGGGACGAAGTATGGCACGCTGATTCCCGATCTGCGCGTCGAGTGCCGCGCCGTCTTCGTTGTCGACAAGCAGGACGTGTTGCGCTACGTGGAGTATGTGCCGGAAGTGGCGAATCATCCGAATTACGACGCGATCCTGGCTTGCGCCCGGGCGCTTTAGGAGCCCGTTGAAGAAATGGACCGCAGCCGCCCGCGGCTGCGTTTTCTTCGGGACTGGCGCGATGCACACCAGTCTCGCGAAGGTTCTTCAACAGATTCCTGGCCCCGATCAGCGCGCGTCGGCCGCGGCCGCGCGGGCCCATAGCTCAGTCGGTCAGAGCGGCGGACTCATAATCCGTTGGTCGCAGGTTCGAGTCCTGCTGGGCCCAATTGACCGGCCGG
>CAZHIE010000307.1:0-2601 GCA_964532435.1 uncultured Planctomycetales bacterium | reverse complement strand
GCCCCAGTCCTTGTAGTGGATGCTTGTTCCGTCTTTGGTCGTGATCGTCGGCATGACGTGTCCTCCGAAAATGGAAGCGAGCCGGCCCATGCCCGCCGTGATGATTAGCGTAGCAGGGCAACGGGCGCCCCGCCGGCGCAATTCGGCCGCCGCCTGCGCGCGGCTGCGAGAGTCCCTCCAGGCGAGACGCACGTTTCCCGCCGGGGCGCCGTGTGCGGCGCGACGCGCGGGCTTGACCGGGCTGGATCGTTGCGGGATATTTGCTTCGGGCTGTGGCGCGGAATTCACCGAAGGATCCCATCATGCGAAATTCGCTCAAGCGTTGGACGCTCGCGGTTCTCAGCGGCTCGGTCCTGATGCAGGTTCCGGGATGCACGGAGACGGCGATTGCCGTCACGACCGTCGCAAGCGTCCTGACGGCCGGCGGCGTGCTGTTCCTCGTTCGCCGGGTGATTGAGTAGCCTGCCGCTATTTCGCTGTGCGCATTGCGTAACGGCGCCGGCGCCGCGAACCGAGTCACCGGGTCGGACGATTCCACGCGCGCGTCGCATCGCCGGCGATGCGATGCTCGGCGGCGCCGTGGGTCTGTTGTGACGTGGAAATCCGTCTTTTCGGAGCCAGTGCATGCCTCTCCCGCGATGGCTGCTCGATCCCATTACGCGACGTCAGATGCTCAAATCGGCCGGCGCCGGCGGCATTGCGCTCTTGCCGCTGACGCTTGGAATTCGCCGCGCCCTGGCGCTCGGCCGATCGGTTGACGAGACCCAGGACGGCCAGCGGCAGGGGACTGGATCGCCCAGCACCGTCACCGGCTTTGTGTACGACGACCGCAACGGCAACGGCCGGCGGGACGAGGGCGAACCCGGCCTGCCCGACGTGTGGGTATCCAACGGGCTTGATCTCGTTCGGACCGACGCGGACGGGCGCTACACGCTGCCGATCGAGGACGATCGCATTGTGTTCGTGCTGAAGCCGCGCGGCTGGATGACGCCCGTCAACGACCTCAATCTGCCGCAGTTTTTCCACAACCACAAACCGGGCGGTTCGCCGCGGTCGAAGTTCGCCGGCGTCGCGCCGACCGGTCCGCTGCCCGCGTCGGTGGATTTCGCGCTGCGGCGCCGCGACGAGTCCGACAAGTTCGACGTGCTGCTTTTCGGCGATCCGCAGCCGTTCGACATCTCCGACGTCGACAAGATGGCGCACGACATCGTGGAAGAGGCGCTGGGAGTTCCCGCGGCCTTCGGCGTGAGCCTGGGCGACATCGTGCATGACAATCTTGCGCTGCACGAGCCGCTTGCGCGGGCGGTCTCGGCCATCGGCCTGCCGTGGTACAACGTGATGGGCAATCACGACATGAACTACCACGCCAGCGAAGACCGCTACGCCGACGAATCGTTCGAGCGCATGTTCGGTCCGAGCTACTACGCATTCGAGTACGGCCCGGTCAGCTTCCTCGTGCTCGACGACGTGATGTTCGTGAAGGAGACCGAGTATCGCTGCGGTCTGGGCGATCGCCAGCTTACTTTCGCCGAGCGCTTCATCGACACGCTGCCGAAGGACCGCCTGCTCGTCATCCTGACTCACATCCCGATTCAGGAATTGCCGGGCGATGAGAAGAAGCGCCTCTTCGCGCGGCTGGCTCCGCGAGCGCACAACTTCGTCGCCACGGCGCACTACCACTATCAGGAACACGTGTTCTTCGGCCGAGCGGAGGGCTACGAAAGCGACACTCCGCTGCACCAGCTCATCAATGTGACGGCTTGCGGAAGCTGGTGGAAGGGGGCGCCCGACGAGAACGGCTTGCCGCACACGACGATGCGCTGTGGCGCGCCCAACGGCTACACGGTCGCGAGTTTCGACGGGAACCGTTATACGCTGCGCTTCAAGGCGGCCCGCCGGCCGGACGATCACCAGATGAACATTCACGTTCCCGACGGGCTGAAAGCGGCCGAATCCGAAGCGGCGGAGCTGCTCGTCAACGTCTTTGCGGGCTCGTCGAAGTCGACCGTGGAGTTCCGAGTCGGCGGGGCGGGCGAGTGGCGCGCGATGCAGCCGACGAAGCGGCACGACCCATACTTTGCGTCGCTCAAGGAACTGGAAGGCGGCAAGACGCCCCCGAACGGCAAGAAGCTGCCCGATGCGATGGACTCGCCGCATCTCTGGGCCGCTAAGCTGCCGGCCGCGCTGAAGCCTGGGGCGACGCTCGTCGAAGTCCGCACGATGGACATGTTCGGGCAGGTGTACACCGGCCGCCGGGTGGTTCGCTGCGTGTAGGCGTAGGCGAGCGCGCGTTTCAGAGCCGCGAGCGTCAGCGAGCGCGACGTCCGGTCGTCGGCCGTGTGAAATTGGCGCGCACGCCTTCCTGCTCTTCTCCCCGCAACTCAATCCGCACGGTTCGCTCGTTGACGCTCGCGGCTCGGATCGACAATCTCGCGGCGATGATCACCGGGCGCCGCTACGGCCGCGCGAGGGCGCGGGCCGCTACGGCCGCGCGGGGGCGCGGGCCGCTCCGGCGTCGGACGCGGAGGTCCGACGCTACCATCGCCGAGCGCCCCTGTTCCGTCTCGAACGCCTGCGTTATCCTGCGGCCGGCACGATTCG
>CAZHIE010000306.1:0-2621 GCA_964532435.1 uncultured Planctomycetales bacterium | reverse complement strand
ATGGATCGCCGTCTCTGCGAATCCAGCTTGCCGGCCGCGCGCCGCGCCGATACGATCCCCATGACTTTTCGCGACCTGTTTGCCGACTTCTGAATTCGTGAGGCCTCGATGTCGTCCAACTGGAAACGAGCAATCGCGTGGCTGCCGGCGCTGCTGATCGTCGCACTCGCATGCGCGGAGCCGGCGCTGGCGCAGGACGAGGAAGTCGTTTGGCGCGATCCAAACATCTCCTGGATTCCCGCCAGCAAGCCTTACATCCAGTGGATCGCCGGCGTGCTTCTCATCGCCGTCTTTCTCCTGGCGGCGTTCAAGAACCCGCATCGATCGCACCTCGACTAGACGGAGAAAGCCGATGAGCAAACGCGCATGGCTGACCGTGCTTGTCTGTGCAAACGTCGTGCTGCTCGCGACGCTCGTGCTGATGAGACAAGCGCCGAAAGCCGCCTACGCACAAGGCGCCGGCCTGGGCGGAAACTACATGGCCGTCACCGGCGAGATCGGGAGCAAGTACGACGCGCTCTACCTGATCGACGTGCGCGAGCGGACGTTCCATGCCTTCGTCTACGACAAGGGCAACCAGGAACTGCGTTACAGCGACTACCGCGAACTCGAGCGCGATTTCCGCAACAAGTAATCGGCCCCGTGCCGCCGCCGGAGACTTGCCCATGACGCCTCCAAACTCGACTGCAACGCCTGTGGACGCTCGCACGTTCGCGATCGGCGTGCTGGGCGTAACCGCCTGTATTCTGCTGGTCGGGATCATCCTGCTCGCATCGTCGCCGGCCCCCAGCTACGCGACCGGCATGAACGACCGCAGCGGCGATTACATCCTGCTGACGCAGCAACTGACGACGACGAACGAAGGCGTGATCGTGATCGACGCCGCGTCCAAGCAGCTCGTCATGTACGCCTTCGATCAGAACGCAAACCGGATCGAAATGCTCGGCCGCTTCAAGCTGGACAAGCTGCGGAAGCCAGCGGACGCGGAGCGGGAAGAGCAACCGAAGCGGCGACCGTAGAAACCTATCGGGACATGTTTTACCGCGAAGTCCGGGGGCGTCGGGCTGCCGGCGACGCGCCCCACCATAACTCAACATAATATATGTTATCGGACCTTGTGAAGAGTCGGCGACGAGCCCGCCTGCCCTCAGGCGGGTCTTCCCGGCGCGCACAAACGCGCCTGTCCCCGAGGCGTACTTTCGCGCGGACGAAGAGACCCGCGTGAGGACACTCGGGCTCGCAAAGATCTTCCTCAGGCCGGTCCGCCTTGACATCGGACGTCGCTCCGGCCGCGCGACGGCGCGGGCCGCTACGCGCTTCGCATTCACTCGCCCGCCGCAAACGGCAGGACCGGCAGCGGAATGCCGTGTGTATCGGCTACCGCCGACGTAACGCGGCTTTCCCGCGGCTTGTAGCCGCCGTGGCCCGTCAGCCGCGCCCGCAAGCCCGGCCGGCCGGCGCGACGACCGCGGCGACGATCGGGTTTGGGCGGATGCTCGCGCAGGTAGTCGTCGATGTGATCGGCGCACGTGAAGTGCTGCGACCAGTTGTAATCCCCGGAGTGATAGTCGCAGTTGGCGGTCGAATACTCACGGCAGATTTGCGGGCGGGTCTCGTAGATGCCGCAGCGATGATCGGCCTGAAGATGCCTGCACGGCGTCTGGAGGCAGATGTACCAGTCGCCGTCCTCCACGAAGATGGAAATGCTCTCGTGAATCAGGAACCAGCGCAGGTCATCGAAATCGCGCCGAGTTTCGGGCGTGTCCAGCGGAATCGCGATGTAGCGACAGCAGACCGCGGTGCAGTGCTCGCACAAAATGCCCGGCATTTACGAAGCTCCTGAGGCGTTGGGCAGGTCGGGATCGTCCGCATGATCGCCGTCCGAACGCGCCGACGTTGGACGGTCGAGCCCGGCGCGACCCCCCTGCCGATTTGCATTCTCGTGCGCGCTCCCGCACTTCGGTAGCGCCACAATCGCGGCCAGCGCCGTGCCGGTGGCCAGCGCGAGCGAATCCAGATGTTCCACGCTCGCGCTCAGCGACGTGCGAAGCGCCACGTCGCCACGCGCGACGCGCGGCAGGACTGTACCCGCGAGGTACAGCCGAATCGCGATCAGCGCGGCCAGCACCAACCCCCCTACCAGCAGCGCCACGATGCGCAAATATGCGCGCCATCCGCGCCCGCGGCCGACGAGCGCGGCCAGCGCGATCGCGATCGCCGTCAGAATGAGCACGAGGCCGATCGAAGCGCGGAGCGGATCGTCCGGCCAGCGCAGGAAGGCGCCGGGTATCTGCCAGGCGGCGGCGAGGACAACGACCGTCGCGAGAATTCGTCGAAGCATTCTGTCTCATCGCTGCGCCAGGCCCGGACGGCACACCGATCGCCATATTAGTGCAGGCGGGATCGGGCGCGGAGCGTGCGAGGGAGAATTTCGTGGTAGGGATTGCGAAAGCCCGGCGAGCGGTGTCGCGCGTGTTTTCGCGGGGTTTTCGAGCCCGCGTGTCCTCACGCGGGTCTCTGTTGCGGGGCCGGCCTCCGGCCGGTCTCGTTCCGAGGCCCGCGCGCCGGCGCACGAGGTTCGGATCGGAAGACAATGCAGCCGAGGGCGGCTGCGGTCCATT
>CAZHIE010000305.1:0-2714 GCA_964532435.1 uncultured Planctomycetales bacterium | reverse complement strand
GCGTTGTCCCACACGCTCATGATTGGGTCGAGCGCCAGGTCGGCGCGCCCGGTCGCGACGAGCGCGTAGGCGTATGCATCGCCCCAGCCGCGATCGATCTCGCAGGCGTCGCGCAGACGCTCGAACGCGGCCGCGCGACGGTGCGTCACAAAACCCTTCGAGCTGCAATAGGCGACCCGCGCCTGATCGAGCCGCGCGACCTCGGAAACGCGCGCCGGCCGGCCGTTCCAGCGGCAGCCCATGCCGCGCGCCGCGTAGATGGTCTCGTGCAAAGCGGGCAGATGAATGACGCCGGCGAGCATCTCGCCCGCCAGCTCGAACCCGACGAGCACGGAGTAGAGCGGAACGCCGCAGACGAACGACTGCGTGCCGTCGATCGGGTCGAGAATCCAGCGGGCGGCCGCGTCGCCGCGCTCCACGCCGAATTCCTCGCCGACGATGCCGTGCGCCGGAAACGCCCGCTCGATTCGCCGCCGCAGCAGCTCCTCGGCCGCGCGGTCGGCGGCCGTGACGGGCGAGCGGTCCGCCTTTCGCTCGTGCGGCGTGCCGGTCTGGAAGTAGCCGAGCGTGAGAGCGCCGGCGAGCTGCGCGCTTTCGACGGCGAAATCGAGGATGGCGGAGAGTTCTCGATCGTTCATCGGTCGCCCTCGCGAGAGAAGCGTCGCGCCGCCGCAGCGCCTCAGCCGCCGGGCCGACGACCGCGCAGTGTAGTCCAATGTCCGATCGAGAGTCGCGCGCCGAGAGCGCGCGCCGCGTGCGCCGCGAGTGCGCCTCCCGGGCACCGCGACCATCGCCGAATTGACACGCGCCGTCGCGCTGGATAGTTTCCACCCGGTCTGCCCGCAGGACGGAGTCTGCGGGTGCAGAGGGTAATCCATGGTTACGGATCGTCTCGCTCTCATGCTCGCGGCGGGAATCTTCGCCGCCGTCGTCGCCGTCGCGCAACCGCCGTCCTCGGCGCCTGCGGCGCCGCCCGCCAGCGTCCCGGCGCCGGTCATCCCCGCGCCAACGCTCGCGCCGGCCGCGGAGCCGCCGCCGGCCAGCGCGCCGGCCGGCCCGTATTGGCTGCGCGTCGCATCGGAAGAGGTGAATCTGCGCTCGCGCGCCGACCGCAACAGCCCGGTCGTGGCGCGTGTGCCGCGCGACGCGGCGCTACGCGCGGCGAGCAGCGAATTCGGCTGGCACCGCGTCCTGCCGCCGGACGGCGTGTTCTCCTACGTCGCGAAGAAGTACATCGAGCGAAAGGGCGACGACGTCGGCGTCGTGACGCTGACCAGCGGCAACCTGCGCGTGCGCGTCGGCAGCCTGCTGACCGTCCTCGACCCCGATCAGAGCGACCTGCAATCGCTCCTGCCGAACGGCACGCCCGTGCGCATCCTCGGCGAACAGGGCGAGTGGTACAAAATCGTCCCGCCCGAAGGCGTCTTTCTCTATGTCGCGGGCGAAAATGTCGAGCGCGTCAGCGACGAGGTCGGCGCCCGCCTGCGCAGCGGCATGAAACCGCTCGTCTCGCTCGCCGCGCCGCCCGCCGCGGCGCCGGCGACGCAGCCCGCGGCCGCGTCGCAACCCGCCGTTGCCGAAGCCGACGACGAGCAGCGCCTGCGCGGCCTCGTCGCGGCGACGCGCCCGGCCGAGCCGGTCGATCTCTCCGGCCAATGGGGCAAGCGGCTCGTCGCGATCGAGGGGCAGATCGAGACGGAGAGCAACCGCCCGCCGCTGCAACGCGATTGGGAGAACCTGATCGCGCTGCTGAAGCCCATCTCCGCCCAGCGGCAGGATCCGGCGGTCGCGCGAATCGCCGAGGCGTGGATCGCCCGGCTGCGGCAGCGCATCGCCGATCGGGAGATGCTGCTCGCGGCGCAGGACGTTTTCCGCGGACAGGCCCGCGACCGGGCGCAGTTCGACCTGGAAATGGAGCAGCTTCGCAAGGCCCGCGACAATCCGGCCGGCCGCGCCGAATACGACGCGCGCGGCACGTTGCTGCGCAGCTACGTGTTGCGCGGCCCGGGCGAGGAAACGTACAAGCTGCGGAACCCCATTACCGGCGGAACCGAGGCGTACATCGAATTCGACAAGACGTCGGGACTGTCCGCCGGGCCGTGGCTCGGGCACTATATCGCCGTCGTTGGACCGAAACACCGCGACGCAGCGCTCGGCGCGGATGTGATCCGCGTGCAGAAGGTGATCAACCTGGAGCGGCCGGCCGCGCCGGCGAGTCAGCCCGCGGCGCCTTGAACCGCGGCGGAGGAGCGGCGAGCAGCGATCGGCGATTTGCGAATGCTCGCCGCCGCCGCTCGCGATGCGCATGCACTCTTGATATGAAGGGATGACGACATGGTGCGACGTGGAATGCGACACCGCATGATGACGCTCGTGGCGATGAGCGGCACGCTGATGGCGCTCGGCGCCTGCCCGCTCAGCGACCGGCAATTGACGTCCGTTTACCAAACCGTCTTCACGACGGCGCTCAACACGTTCGTCGCGCAGCTCATCAGCAACGCGGCCACGCCAAACGACAACGGTAACTGAGATTTCGTTCGCGATCGTGCGGCCGTCTGGACAGCCGGTTTGTCCGCCCGGCGACGGCCCGCGCAGACGCGCCAGGTGTTTCGCGCCGCCGGCCGATTCGCGATGCAGAGCTTCACGGGGGCGATTCCACATGCGTGCTGAGGTTCGACAGATGCGAATGTTCCAGGGTTGTCTCCGCGTCCTGA
>CAZHIE010000304.1:0-2811 GCA_964532435.1 uncultured Planctomycetales bacterium | reverse complement strand
CCCGTCGCCGCCGCCACATTCACCCCAATTCTTGAAGAATCTCGTCGGATTGGAACGGCCCCGCTGCGCAGCGCGGTTACATTGCACCTGTAGACTTTCGCTCTTCTGGAGGCACTCGATGAGCCTGCTGGAATGGCAAAACCTGATCTTCATCGTGCCCATACTTCTGGCCACCGTCTACCTCCTCGTCATGGCTATGGGGCTGGGGTTCGGCGAGCACGTCGGCGACGCCTCGATCGACGCACACGGCGACGTCGACCTGGCCGACGGCGCCGACGCCGGCGACGTCCACGACGCCGCCGACTCGCCCCCTGGCCTGGCCGCGGCGCTCTCCATCCTCGGCATCGGCCGGGCGCCGCTGTCGCTGCTGATGGTCAGCCTCTGTTTCACCTGGGGCGTCTCCGGCCTTATCGCCGGCGCGCTGCTCGGCGCGGGCGAACCGTGGAAGTCGATCGTGATCGCGTCGTTCTTCGGTATTGGTCTGACCGGGCGAATCGCCGGGGGGGTCGCCCGGCTGCTGCCGTCGGTCGCGTCGTATCACACGCCCGCCCGCGAGCTGGTCGGGCTGCTGGGCGACGTGCTCTTTCGCGTCACCGCCGACGCGGGCGCCGTCCGCGTCCGCGACGACCGCGACACGCTGCGCGATGTCAGCGCGCGCGTCGCGCCGGGGGCGCCTTCCATCCCCGCCGGCGGCCGCGTGCTGCTCATGAGCTATGACGCTGCGACACAGAGTTTTCTGGTCGAGCCTGTCCAATCGCCGTCGTCCGCCCGCGGGACGGACGCCGCGGAGTCGGGTTCCCGCAGCCGGGAGGTTTGCTGATGACTCGCGGAAATACGCAACTGACGCTGTTCCTCGTGTTCGGGCTGCTGATCGGCCTGCTGCTCGTCGTCGGCCCATTTTTCGTGCCGCAGATTCCCGACATCTCGCGGATCGTGCTGGTCGGGTTCGGCGGCGCGCTGCTGGTGCTGTTCAGCGTGCTCGTCATCATCACCAAGCTCTACCGCAAGGCCTCCGCCGACGAGGCGTTTGTGCGAACCGGCGTCGGCGGGCGAAAGTGCATCATCGACGGCGGCGCGATCGTCATCCCCGTCGTCCATGAGGTCATCCCCGTCTCCCTCAAAACCTTCAAGCTCGACGTCGACCGAACCGGCCCGGAAGCCCTCATCACCGCCGACTTCCTGCGCGCCGACGTCAAGGCCGTCTTCTACGTCCGCGTCCGCAAGGAGCCCGAGCACATTCTCCAGGCCGCAACGTCGCTCGGCGTCACCGGCAGCGATCCGCGCGCCGTCCAAAACCTCATCTTCGAGAAGCTTGTCTCCGCGCTGCGCACCGTCGCCGCCACCCAGGCGCTCTACGACCTCAACGCCAAGCGCGCCGAATTCGCCGAGGCCGTTCAGAAAATCGTCGAGCAGGATCTCAAGTCCAACGGCCTCACGCTCGAATCCGTCACCATCAGCAGCCTCGACCAGGCGTCGCTCGGCGCCATGCGGCCGGCCGAAAACGTCTTCGACGCGCAGGGCGCGCGGACGATCGCCGAGCAGGTGCAGGCGCAGCGCGTCGCGCGGAACGAGATCGAGCGCGCCGCCGACCAGCGCGTCAAGGAGCAGAACGTCCGCGCTGCGCAGTACGTCGCGCAGCAGGACGTGATCGAGACACGCGCCCGCGCCGAGTCCGACGCCGCCAAGAACATCGCCCAGTCGGAATCTCAGCAGAAGGCCGCGACTTTTGCCGCCGAGCAGGCCCGCCTCGCGGGAATCGCGCGAGTCGAGTCGGACCGCGAAGTCCGGCTCGCGACCGTCGATCAGGAAAAGGCCGTCGAGGTCGCCAACCAGGAGCGCGAGAAAGCCGCCCAGATCGCGTCCGTCGTGCGCGAAAAGGCCGTCGAGCTTGCGCGCCGCGACCAGCAGATCGCCGTCGCCGAAGCCGAGAAGCGCCGCGCGGCCGCCGAAGCGCTCCAGCTTGCCGCCGAGCAGGAACGCAAGACCGCCGAGCAGCAGGTCTTCACCGTCGAAGTTCGCGCCACCGCCGAACGCGACAAGGAGCGAGCCGTCATCGCCAAGCAGGCCCAGGTCGAGCAGGAGCGGATCGAGCAGCAGATGCACGCCGACGTCGCCGCCTACGCCGAGGTCCGCAAGGCCGACGCGGGGCAGACCGCCGCCGTCAAGCAGGCCGAGGCGCGCATCAAGCTGGCCGAAGCCGCCAAGGAAGCCCGCCAGCTCGAAGCGGAGGCCGAGCAGGCCGTGCAGATGGTCCCCGTCACCGTTGCGCAGGAGCAGGTGAAGGTGCAGGATGCGCAGGTCAGCGTGAAAATTCGCGACCTCGAAGGTCAGGCCCGCTTCGAGAAAATCGCGCGCGAGCTGCAGGTCGAGCTGGCGCGCATTGCCGCGGAAAAGGATGCTCGCATCGCCGCCGCGCAAGCCATGGGCGCCGCGCTCGCCCAGGCCCGCATGACCCTCTGGGGAGACCCCGGCGCGGTCCAGCGGATGACCAGCGCGTTCTACAATGGCCAGGCCGCCGCGACGTGGCTCGGCGGCCTCGACGCCGCGCTGCCCGAGCCCGTGCGCGACGCGGCGACCGGCGGCGTGGCGGCGCTCGGCACAGCGCTGGCCGCCCTCGCCCGGAAGTTCGCCGGCGTCGAGCTCGATCCGCAGGCCGCTGCCGAGGCATTCAACGCGGCTGTGAAACGCGGCGACGACGACGGAAACGGCTCGTCCGGCGCGAGCGGCGAATCCGTCGCGGCCGGCGCGTCCCGCGCGCGCGGAGAATCCGACGACGCCGCGGCGCGGGGCCGGCGAATGTGAGATGCTCGG
>CAZHIE010000303.1:0-2867 GCA_964532435.1 uncultured Planctomycetales bacterium | reverse complement strand
TCGATCGGGCGGCACGCGAACCCGCGATCACTTTCCGCGCCCCCTCCGCGCGCACGCCGCGCCGCGTCCCCGAGCAGCGCCGAGCGACCACTCCGTGCTCACCTCGCCTCCGCGTCACCCACCGCCCCGCGCCGCAACCGTAGCAGCAGACGCAGAGGTCCGACGCCAAGCGCGCCGAACGGGGCGCGCGGGCCTGCCATCGCGGCCGGCCACGCTACAATCCCACCCATGCAGCCGCTGGCGCGCGAACTTCGAGCGACGGTGCTCAACCTTGTTCTTCCCGGCGCCGGGTTCATCGTTCGCGGCGCGCTGGCGGAAGGCGGGCTCTGGGGCGTCGTCGTCGCGATGGCCGCCAACGCGGCCGTCGCGGTCACGCTGCTTTTTCCCGATGATTACCCCCCCACCGCGCGGGCCGCGATCGTTTTCGCGCTGATTGTCGCGTACGTCGGGGCACAGGCGCGGCTGGCACTCGCCCTTCGCCAGGCGCGGCGGCGGGCGGGCGGCGCCGAGCGTCGAGCGGTGCTTTCGGAAGTTCAGGTCGCGCTCGACGCGGGCGATGGCGCGGCCGCGCTTTTGGCGCTTTCGCGCCTCGAGGCGGATGCGGAGGGGGATCTGCTGATTGCGTATCGCACGGCGCAGGCGCTGCTCGTCGCCGGGCGGCAGGAGGCCGCGCTGGCGGCGTGGATTGCGCTGGCGCGCGCCGATCGCGATGGGATCTATCGCAAGGAAGCCGAGCGTGAGATCGCGGCGCTTCGGCGTCAGCTCGCGGCGAGGTGAGCCGACCCGCGGCGCCGATGGGGCCGGCGCGGTGGGACTTCCCTGAATACGGACACCGCTCCGGCCGCGCGAGGGCGCGGGCCGCTACGCCGACGCGCGTGGGGACACGCGGGGTCGGTTCGAGTCCGATGAATCGCACCAGTTCGCTTAGAGACCCGCTTCGATCCGCGGCGCGAAGTGCATCGCCTCGAGCACGCACGTCTCGAACGCCGGGAGCGCCCAGTTGTCCTGATTCACGAAGTACACGCTGTCGGACAGCGGCCGCCGAAGGTGTTCCGGATCTCCGCGGCCGAGGAATCCCGGCTCGGCCACGGGCAGCGCGTGCCCCCAGCGCGACATGCGAATCTGCCAGATGCGCCGCGCGGGAATCCCGAACACGTCCATCAGCCCGCGAATCTGCGGCGCGAGCCGCCGCGCGAAATCCTGCCAATCGCCCTCGCCCATGAACACGCGCCGACCGCCGACCGAAGTCTGCGGCCAGTAGAGCGTCAGGACGCTGCGCGGCGTGGCGACGCGCGGGTTGTAATCGCCGCGCACGACGTCGACCACGCGCGACTGGCTGCCGCCGAAGGTCTCGGAGTCGGGCAGCGTGCCGCCGCCGAGCGCGAACATGTCGTAGAACTCGCGGCGAATCGGCGCGTCGAGCAGCACATTTGCAACGACGTATGCCGACGTATGCACGCGATCGAACGCCATCGCCTTCAGCGCGTCCCAGCGGTCGATTTCGTGGAGCACGTGCTTGGCGACGTGCTTCGGGCAGGCCATCACGACGCGCCGCGCGATCAGAGAATGGAGCTTGCGGGCTGCGTCGCGCCAGGTCACCTGCACGTCGCCGCCCGGGGCGGGACGCACGTCGACCACCCGCGCCGAAAGCCGCAGGCGCGGCGCCGGGCCCGGCCGGGCCGCCTCCTCGGCGATCAGGCGCTGCCAGAGCGCGTCGATCACGTACGAGTTGCCGCCGGGCATGACCCAGCGCCCGTATTCCTCGGCCGCGACGAAATTCCAGCCGCACGCGGCGGAGATGCGCTCGGCCCCGGTGCCGAAGGAAGAGAAGAAGTAGGCCTGAATCGCGGCGTAGAGGAGCGGAGGGATCGGTCCGCCGAGGCGCTGCTCGATGTCCTGCTGAAACGAAATCTCGTCGAGCGCCAGGATCCAGGCGTTGTCCGCTTCGGGATCGAGCGGGATGTCCGGGTAATTCTCGGCGAAGTGCGCCACCGCGGCGCGATAGACCTCGATCGCGCTGCGCTCGGCCGGCGGAAGGTTTGGATCGCTCCACGGATCGTCGACGATGCGGCCGTTCAGCTCGACGGGGTCGGCGCCCTGGCTGAGGCGATAGGCGCGATCGAGGCCGAGCTCGCGGTAGAACGCTTCAAGCTCGGAGCCTTCGTCGGGGACGATGAAGTAGGCCGCGCCCAGGGAGTAGCGAATGCGGGCCCACGTTTCGCCCTGCGACGTGCCACCGAAGCGCGGCTGGAGATCGAAGACGACCGGGTTGCGATGGCGCAGCAGATACGCGGTGGTCAGGCCGGAGAGGCCGCCGCCGACGATCGCGATGTCGACGCGCTCGGTCGGGTCGGGCGGCTTGTCGAACGGGAATTGGTTCTCCGGCGTGTGAAACGGCATCTGCTCGTTGTCGAAGAAGTCGCCCGTCCAGCGCGGGTAAAACGGCAGGCCGTCGACGCGGATGCTCGGGGAATAGCGCGGTACGGTGGGAGTTGCACCGCCGGCTCGGATCGGAAGGACCTGTGGCAGTGGCGCGAGTTCGCCGGTCGATTGAAACGCGCGGGCCAGCGGCACGCGCGCCAGGCCGACGGCCAGCGCGGCCAGGCCGCCGCGCAACACGTCTCGTCGCGAGGCGCTCGCGGGCTCGGTGCCGCGGGAATCGGAAATTTTGTGCTCGACGCGCTGCTCCGGGATCATGCGACGATCGTCCTTTCCCGGCCCGAATGCGAGGGCAGCATACCGCGCCGGCGCGGGCCGGCGAAGGGCCGCGGGCGGGGCGGGTTGCGCGGCTCGAAAGTTGCAGCATAGGAAAGGGGAGCATCGGCGTCTCGCCGGTGCAACAAATGCACTCGCGCCGGCCGGAGTGA
>CAZHIE010000302.1:0-2883 GCA_964532435.1 uncultured Planctomycetales bacterium | reverse complement strand
GACTGATAGCCTGCTCCACACACGCGGACTCAATTGCCTGGCCCGCACACACTCGTGGCTGACTGATAGCCTGCTCCACGTGCTTCGGCCGGATCGGTTGTTTTCTTTTCGGGCGGGCTGTGATCCGAAGGGTGCGCTCGTTGGCGCTCGCGGCTCGGATCCCAGCGTGCCGCATCGACTGCTCGCGTCGATACGGCGCGAACCGTGCCGGCCGCGCGCCGCATGTCGTCCGGTTAAACAGAAACCGGGGCGCGAGTCGCGCCCCGGCTGTCGTTCGTTTCGGTTCATCCGCCGCCCGGCAGGCGGTGGGATTTTCGAGTGCGCCCGCAGCCACACGGGTTGGAGACCCGCGCCACGCGATCGCTACTGGCTTTGGAAACCCGTGACGCCCAATCGTTACAAGACCGGCTGCAAGCCCACGGCTGCGGCCGTGATTCGTGCAGAGAAAATGCAGCCGGGGGGCTGCGGTCCAAAGCTCCGCGGGCGGTTACGTCACGAGGCGCACGTTGGTCGCCTTGAGCCCCTTGGGGCCGTTCTGCGTCTCAAACTCCACCTGCGCTCCTTCGGGCAGCGTTCGATAGCCTTCCATCTTGATCTCGGACTGATGCACGAAGACTTCGCTGTTGTCCTCGCCGGTGATGAAGCCGAACCCCTTGGAGTCGTTGAACCACTTTACAGTGCCCCTGGCCATACGCTCGTCCTTGCTGACCCGCACCAGCCCGCGCCGCACGGGAGAAACAACCACTGCTTCGAATACGACCGAATCGGCGCGAGTTGGCAGAGTTCCGGGAATAAAATATCCCGTATCCGCACGCTCGTCAACGTTCCCGGTCCGGCCACATACGATTTCGGACGCGAATTTGGCCGCAGGGAGAGCCGCGAGTTTCGGCCGCGGCGGGCGGTCGCGCAAGCGCCGCTCTTCGGGCACGCGCGCGGTGGCCGTTGCGGTTTTGTTGGGGCGCTGCAAGGAGCGGTCGATTTCGAGGCGCCGTATTGCATCGGGTTGAAGCCCCTTGCAGCGCGCGTCGAGAATGCGTTATATACTCAGAGCCTCGACGCGTGCGGCAGCGCCGCGGTCGTCGCCGATGTAGCTCAATGGTAGAGCACGGCTTTCGTAAAGCCGGGGTTATGGGTTCAAGTCCCATCATCGGCTGTTTACCCCTTGAAGGCGATAATTCCGATCCGGTCTCGCCCGGTCCGATCCGGGCGCAATTTGTTCCGAGAAATCCAGCGTTTCCGGCGCACGCCGCCGGCGAGCCGATGCGCCCCGATCGGAACGGCCGAGAACCGCCGGGAGCGGCGTTTACGCCAGTGCGCGCGCCAGTGGGAGCGCCAGTAGAAACGGCAGCGCCGCGGCTGGCGTCGGTCCCCGTCGCGCGTCGAGCGGTTGCGGCCGGCGTCGTGAAGTCCGGCAGCCGGTCGATTGCGTCGCGGACCGAGCGGCGCAGCGTCCGCGCGTACACGTCACCCGTCAGCGCCGCCGTCGAATGCCGCATGATTTCCTGAGCCGTGCGCAGGTCCACGCCCGACGCGAGCAAGTGCGACGCGCAGCTCACGCGCAGAGAATGGAAGTCGGCCACGCGCCCTTGATCGTCGCGATACGGAATGCCCGCGGCGTCCAGGTCGGCCCGAAGCATCTTCACCACGTCATTCGGCAGCGGCATCGGGAACGCGCGGGCCGTCGGCAGCTTGCCCGCGAGAATCGGGCGCAACTCCGCCGCCGTCGTCAGACGCAGCGGGATCGTCGCCGCCGTCCGATTCTTCGCCTCATCGGCTTCCACGCGGACGGTCGGATTCGTGCCGTCCAGGTCGAACGAATCGACCGACAGCGCCCGAAGCTCGCCGGCCCGCAATCCGGTTTCCACGGCCACGCGATAGAGCGCGGCGCGCTGCGGACCGCTCATGCGGTACGAATCCGCACCGCCCCGGGCCGTGTCGATGAGCGTCGCAATCTCGCCGGCTTCCAGCGCCCGGCGGATGCGCTTGCGGTCTTTCTTCCCGAGCGTGAGCGGACAGAGCGCCGCGAGCGGATTGTCCGGCAGGCGCAGCCGTGCCGTGAGCCACGCCGCGAATCCACGGATCGCCGCGACGTAGTGATTCGAGCTTTTCACGCTCAGCCCGCCGCACTCGGCGTCGCGCCGCCCCTTGAGCCACGCGGACACGCGCGCGAGCGTCAGGTCCGCGGCCTTTGTCGCGCCGATGCCGTCGATGATCGCCTTGCAGCGGTTGTGCGTAATCAGAACATGCTGCGCGGTATTCTCGCGCTCCGGCCGTTCCAACTCCGCGCGGTAATCGTTCAAGTGTTCCGACAGCGGACGACTTGCGCCGAGCGCCGCGGCGTCGAGAAGTCCGAGCGCCGCGAGCCGCCGACGTTGCTTCATGCCGAGCGTTTTGAGCCACGCGCGCAGCTCGGCGTCGAGCGGTTGCTGATTCGCATGAAGCGCGATCAGCCGCTCCACTTTGTGCGCCAGCTCTTCGGTTGCCCGACGATCGGTGTAGCCGGCGAGCCGCACGCGCCGGCCGTTGGCGTCGGCCAGCACGATCGAAAACGCCGCACAGCGCTTGATTGAGCCGTCGAGAGCCGTGTATTCGCGTCGATGAATCGTCGCCACGTTTCACCTAGCCTTTCGAGTCGAACGTTTTGCGTCGTCGATGCGGCGAAGTCCCAGATTGAGTACGGCGCAGAGCTTTTCAAGCCGCCGCCCCGCCAGGTCCGAGCTTTCCGACAGGTAGTCTTGCACCGTGCGAATCGGGATTCCGGCGAGCTTGCCGAGCGCGTAGCCGCTCAGCCCGCGGCGCTTCGCCTCGCGTCGAATTGTCTCACGGAAATTGAAGGTCATGCTTCACCGCTCACAGTATAGCGCGATATGCCGCATCACGCAA
>CAZHIE010000301.1:1364-2898 GCA_964532435.1 uncultured Planctomycetales bacterium | reverse complement strand
GGCGCTCGCCCATCGCGTCTGCGCCGCGCTAGAATGAGACTCGGGAACAGCCAGGAGTCCGGGCATGCGCTCCGTCAAGTTCGTCTATTGGGAGGAAGATGGAGCGTGGATCGGCTACTTTCAGGAATACCCGGACTACTGGACGCAAGGTGAGAGCCTCGACGACCTGAAGAGCCATCTGAAAGACCTGTACGGCGATCTCACCGGCGGTCAATTGCCGGGCATCCGCAAGGTCGATGAGTTGATCCTTGCATGAAACGCGTCGATCTGATTCGAACGCTTGAGGAGATCGGCTGCGCGCTAATTCGGCACGGCGGCAAGCACGATTGGTATCGCAATCCCAAGACGGGCGTTTTCTCAGCCCGTTCCCGTCATCGGGAGATCAAAGACGGGCTCGCCCGACACATCATCAAGTTGCTGCGCAATCCAGCCGAGTGACCGTTTCGATCAGCGATAGCGCGCAGCGAACACGCAAACGCGCGAAAAGCCCCCCGCCACGACGCCAAGCCGGCTCAGCCACACGACGCCGAGCGGCCTCACCGCCTCGCCCCCATTCGGCCTCGCCTTGGGTACACGCGGCCGAACGGCCAGGAATCCGAAGCACCTTCTCCCCTCGCCGCCGCGCTATTTCGTATGCCGCTGAATCAGCGCCGCCGCCGCTTCGTCGCACGCCTTTGCAGCGTCCTCGCCCGCCGCGTTCGTCGCGACCAGCACCGCGAACCCGCGCTCCGGCGACGCCCACACCACGCAGTACCACATCGTGTTGCTCCCCGAGTGCGTGATGACGTTTCCGCCCCACGACCGCTGCATCGCCGCCCAGCCGAGCGCGTACGGATTCAGATCGTCGGGCGGCGTGTGCAGCTTCTTCAGCGTCGCGTCGCTCAGCATTCGCCGCCCGTCCGCATATCCGCGCAGGTGCAGCGCCACAAACTTCGCCCAATCGCCCAGCGCGGCGTGGACCGTTCCGGCCGGCGCGATCGCCGGCGGATTGTCGGCGCCGCGGCCGGGCGCGACCGGCGCGAATTTGTCCCCGTCGCGCCGATGACCGCGCGGACTGTCGACGTGTGCATTGGAGCCAGGCGCGCCGAAGCCGGCCGACCGCATCCCCAGCGGCTCGAACAAGCGCTTGCGGAGCAGCACTTCAAACGTGGTCTCCAGCTTCGTTTCCGCGATGTATCCGGCGATCGCGTAGCCGGCGTTTGCATAGAGACACTTCGTCCCCGGTGCGTGCTCGGGCGCGCGCGTCAGAACACCTTCGACCAACATGCGGCGCGCCTCGTTCGGCTTCCCATCGTCCGCCCACAGCCGCCCCCATAGACCGTCGGCCGACAGATCGCTCGGCACGCCCGCGCGGTGCGAAAGAAGCTGCTCGAGCGTCACGCCCCGATAGTCGGCGTGCATGCGCGATGCGAGATCGGGCAGCGACTCCGCAAGCGTCTGGTCCCAGCGCAGCGTGCCGTCTTCGACCAGCATCGCGATCAGCGTCGCGGTCATCGCCTTTGTGCAGGAGCCGAGGTGAAACGCGTCGTCGACT
>CAZHIE010000301.1:0-1264 GCA_964532435.1 uncultured Planctomycetales bacterium | reverse complement strand
CGTCCGACGCCGAATCCCGCGACCGTCGGACCTTCACGTCCGACGCCGAATCCCCCCGCAATTCGCCCTTCGTAATTCGCCATTCGCCGTTCGATTGACATCGCTTCGCCGCGTGCCGATCATTCGCGGCAGACTCGTCGGGCGAAACGGGCCACGCGCATCGGGTCACTCAGATGCACCACCGCGACTTCGGGCCGCCCGTGCGCCCGCGCTTAGGAAAACGAAACATGGCAAGACTGTTCAACGACATCACCGCCACGATCGGGCACACGCCGCTGGTTCGCATCAACCGCATCATCAAGGGGCCGGGAACCGTCTACGCCAAGCTGGAATTTTTCAACCCGCTCAAGAGCGTCAAGGATCGCATCGGCGTCAGCATGATCGACGACGGCGTGAAACGCGGCGCCGTCAAATCGGACACCGTCATCGTCGAGCCCACGTCCGGCAACACGGGCATCGCGCTCGCGTTCGTCTGCGCGGCGCGCGGGCTGCGCCTCATCCTGACCATGCCGGAGAGCATGAGCCTCGAACGCCGCGCCGTACTGCGCCAGCTCGGCGCCGAACTCATCCTCACCCCGGCGCCCGACGGCATGCGCGGGGCCATCCGCAAGGCCGAGGAGATCGTCGCCCAGACGCCCAACTCGTTCATGCCGCAGCAATTCAAGAATCCGGCCAACGTCGAGATCCACCGCCGCACGACCGCCGAGGAGATCTGGGAAGACACCGACGGCAAGGCGGACATCCTGGTCTCGGGAATCGGCACGGGCGGCACGATCACCGGCGTCGGCGAGGTCATCAAGAAACGCAAGCCGGGTTTCCGCTGCGTCGCGGTCGAGCCGATTCACTCGCCCGTCATCACACAGCTTCGCGCGGGACAACAGCTTCAACCGGGACCGCACAAGATTCAGGGCATCGGCGCGGGCTTCATCCCCGAGATTCTCAACGTCGACGTGATTGACGAGGTCGTCACCGTCTCGAACGACGAGTCGTTCGCCTGGGCCAAGCGCGCCGCCCGCGAGGAAGGCATCCTCTGCGGAATCAGCTCCGGCGGCGCGCTCTGCGCGGCCGACCAGGTGGCGCGGCGGCCGGACAGCGCCGGAAAGATGATCATCGTCGTGCTGGCGTCCGCCGGCGAGCGCTACCTGAGTACGCCGCTGTTCGACGCGGCGACGTAACGCACTCGCGTAGCGGCCCGCGCCCCCGCGCGGCCGTAGCGGCGGTCGACGAGTAGCGAGTAGCGAAGAGCGAGTAGCGAGTTTCGGAG
>CAZHIE010000300.1:0-2908 GCA_964532435.1 uncultured Planctomycetales bacterium | reverse complement strand
CGCGCGGCCGTAGCGGCGCCCGTTCTTCGCGGTGTCCCCGGGGCGCGCGACCGCGGCTCGATCAAAAAAGCGAGGACGACGATGTCGCCCAATCCTGCAACGCGAATCGCCGCAGCCCCGCCCGCCGCTACGCCGCCGCGCGTCAGCATCGTCATCGCGACCTACGCCCGGCTCGACCGACTGCGCCGCTGCGTCGCCGCCCTGCGCCGCAACGTCTCCATCCCGCATGAGACCATCGTCGTCGGCGGCGGCGCCGGCGACGGAACCGAAGCCTGGGCCGAAGCGCAGCCCGACCTGCGCTTCCTGCGCGAGACGCAGCGCGAAGGCGCGACCCGCGCGTTCAACAAGGGCTTTCGCGCGGCCGTCGGCGAGTACGTCATGTGGCTCAACGACGATTCATACCCGCTGCCCGACGCGATCGAGGAAGCCGTGCGGTTCATCGAGCGTCCGGACATGGCCGACGTCGGGATGGTTGCGTTCTATCACAACTTCGACCGGTCGTGGAACCGCCTCGATTCGCTCGAGCACGACGGCGCGACGTTCAGCGTCTACAACGTGCGCGGCGTTCCCTATGCGAATTTCGGGCTGCTGCGCCGGACATTGCTCGAACGGCTGGGCTACCTCGACGAGCGCTATTACTTCTGCGCATGGGATCCGGATCTCTCGCTCAAGGTGCAGCGCCAGGCGGGGCTGCGCGTGCTCGGCTGCCGCGAGGCGCTGGTCTACCACGAAGAGCTGATCGACGAACGCAAAGCCGCCGACATGGCCGTCATCGACGAGGACAACCGCCGGCTCTTCGAGAAGTGGTCGCTTCCTGAGCGATTCGCGTATCCCGACCCGCGGCCGGACTATAAGCGCCTGCTGTCGGAACGGCGGATGCAGGCGGCCAGTTGCGAGTAGCGTCGCCGCGGCGCATCGGATTCGTAAGGCGAATTCGCGTGGGATGGGGTTGTGTCGGGCGGGCTGGGGAGGCGTGGAATTGGGTCGGGAGTTTGGGTGGGGCGGGTTTCCAACCCGCCCCCGCGCGCGACCAATTCGCGCCCTCGCGCTTCCTATCCGCCCATCAGCACATCGAGCCCCAGCACATAATCGCTGCTCCCGCGGATGTGCGCCAGCGTATCCTCGCTCGGCAGCCGGTTGACCCGCACATGCGCACAGGCGGCCTTTCCGCCGTCATAGATCACGTGCTCCATTTCCTCGATGTTCACGTTCTCCTTCGCGAGATCCTGAAACACGCGCGCCAAACTGCCCGGCCGGTTCACCAGCCGCACCACCAGCATGCACGTCGCGCCGCTGCCGGCCACGTTCACGCAGTTCAGCACGCGGTGCGAGTTCTTGTATTCGGCCACGATCCGCACGACCTCTTCGGCCACCGCGGCCTGCGCCTGCGCGGTCGAAGCGCCGATGTGGTGCGTGACGTAGACGTTGGGCACGTCCTGAAGCGGACTCTTGACGGCGACGGCCTCGGGCAATGGTTCGCCCTCGAAAACGTCCAGCCCCGCGCCGCGGATGCGCCCCGATCGCACGGCGCGGATCAGCGCCGCCTCGTCGACCACCGTCGGCCGCGACGTGTTGATCAGCAGCGCGCCGGGCTTCATCAGACTCAGCATGTCCTCGTCGATCATGTGCTCCGTCCCGTGCCCGCCGGGAATGTGCAGCGTGATCACGTCCGACTCGCGCATCAGGTCGTCAAGTTCGGCCCGGCTGGCCTGCGGAAAGTCGGTCAGGCGCACGTTGCGGCCGAGGTGGAAATAGAGCACCTTCATCTCGAACGCCAGCGCGCGGCGCGCCACTTCCGAACCGATCTTGCCCGCGCCGACCACGCCCAGCGTCAGCCCCTTGAGCCCGACCCCCTTGCTATAGAGCTTCTTGTTCCACTTGCCGGCGCGGAAGTCGGCCACGTTGTCCGGTATGTGCCGGTCGAGCGAAAGGATCAGCCCCATCGCAAGCTCGGCTACCGCGACCGCGTTGGCCCCAGGGCAGTTGGCCACGCTGATGCCGCGCTCCGAGGCGGCCGGCACGTCGATGTTGTCCACGCCCGAGCCCGCGCGAACGATGAGCTTCAGCCCGCGGCCGGCCTCCATGATCGGCCGCGTCACCTTGCGCGAGCGGACGATGAGGATCTGCGGGTCGAGCTCGCGGACTTTCGCGGCGAACGATTCGGGGTTCAGCTCCGGCTCGACGACTACCTGTTCGGCGAACTGCTTGAGTGCGCTGACGGCGGCGGTTTCGAGCTTGTCGGCAATGAGGATTTTCATGGGTGGCGCGGCTCCGCGGGCGGTCCCCACTCGCGCGCCGCGGGCGTACACGCTTCGCCGGCGGCGCCAGGGCCGGCGCGGATTATATGGCGGAAGCCGGCGCGCGTGGCATGGGCGGTCATGCGCGCGTGGCTTGTGGGGTCAAGCGCGCGTGGCTTGGGGGGGCCGGGCTCCGGCCGGTCTCCCGGCGACCGGCGCCGGGCACGTGCAAGTCCGGCGAGCTGACAACTAGTTTCACGGCCGCGGGGCCATTTTGGCGGATGCCGCTCCTCGCCCGGCAGGGCGCACGATGGTCGCCAGGGACTTCAGTCCCCGGAGGCCGGCTTACGGCGCTGCACGGACCTCAACTCGAGCGCCCTGCGCAACAAAACAGCGGCGGCCGGGCGATCTGCCCGGCCGCCGCCGAAAATTCGAATCAACCTCCGCGCCTGCCGGTGGGAGAGGTTTGCTGAACCCTTATGCAAGGTGGGTGGCCGTCGCTGCCCCGACCTGGCGCTCGAAGCGCTGCCGTCGGAGTGATAGACCCTCGGCCTCCCAAGGGTCAGCTTATCGGTTCCGCAAACTTAGGCTCCCTTGTCGAACACCGCAGGGGTCGTTCGATATCTACGCAGAGTATAGCGCCCGCCCACGCCCCGGCCAACGACAAATGC
>CAZHIE010000299.1:0-2928 GCA_964532435.1 uncultured Planctomycetales bacterium | reverse complement strand
TCGCTATTCCGGTCCCTGAGGCCCCCATGTCCGCCATCGCACGCTGCATCGTCCTGCTCACGCTTTCCAACGTCTTCATGACGTTCGCGTGGTACGCGCATCTCAAGAACATGCAGAACCGCGCGTGGTACGTCGCCGCGCTCGCGAGCTGGGGTATCGCACTCTTCGAGTATCTGTTGCAGGTTCCCGCCAACCGCGTCGGCCACACCGCTCTGAGCGTGCCGCAGCTCAAGATTTTGCAGGAAGTGATCACGCTCTCGGTCTTTGTCCCGTTCGCGCTGCTCTACCTGCGTGAGCAAGTCAAGTGGGACTACCTCTGGGCCGGGCTGTGCATGGTCGGCGCGGTCTATTTCGCGTTCCGCGACCGCCTGCACGGCTGATCCATTTCTCGATTCCGAGTGAGCGCCGAACGCAAACGTCACTTGCAACGTGGAACTTGCCGCAGTTGGCCGCACGTTGCGCCTCGGCGAGTGCCGCGGGGTTGCTGTATGCGCGGCGGTGAAATTGGATGGACGCGGCCGGGCGCGCGGGCGTAGAGTACACGCGGTCGAAAGCCCCCAATTCCCGACTCGCGAGGAGAATCCGCATGTTTCGTGCCATGTCGCGACTCGTCGGCGTTGTCGTGCTGTGCGGCGCGCTGTACATGCTTCCAGGCTGTGGCGACCTCACTGCCGAAGAGCAGGCCGGGCTGCTAAACGTCGTGCGCCAGTTGCCGTCGCTGGAAGAGCTGGCGCCGGAAAGCTTCGCGGGAACCGACGACAGCGTGTTCGTCCTGGCGCGGCTCGATCCGCCGGACGGCATCTCGATTCTCAATCCCGGCCCGATCGACGTCGGCGCCGGGCCGCAGGGCGACACCGACATTGTCGCGGTCAACGCCGAGACGCTCGCGGTCGAGCCGCTCGTCAGCGACCTGCCGACCGCGCCGTACGGGCTGCAATCCGACGGCCGCTGGGTGCTGTGGACGGAGTACGAGGCGGCCCTCGTCCGCGCGTTCGATCGGCGCAGCGGCAAGACGATCAACGTGCTGAATCTCGACTCAGACGCCGGGAGTCAGGCGCAGCTTGTGGACGGCCGCGCGATTGTCGTCGCGCTGCGCGAGAGCCGGACGGACATCACGGTGGTCACGCTTGCGACCCGCGAGCGGCAGATCATTCACGTTGACGATGGCGACGGCGACGGGAGCGCGGTGGGGGTCGTGCAGGCGGGGCTGTGGAACGATCAACTCCTGATGCTCAGCACGCGCTATCCGGCGTTTCCCGATGAGGGCACGGGCGACCCGGCCGCGTTGCCGCCGGGCAGCGGCGCCGACGGTGCGGCCTGGGCGCCGACGGTGCGGCTGGAATCGATCGACCTTGCGAGCGGCGAGCGCGTGGTCCTGGTCGATTCGCTGGATGGCGAGGCGCTTTATGAGAATGCCCTCAAGGTTGAAGGCGATCGCGCCGTCTTCGCGCTGAACGATCCGGCGTCGGGCGACGCGCTGCTATACGGTTACGACCTGCAAGCGGGCGAGATTCACACGCTGCGGCGCGTGCGCGGCAGCGACAATTCGTACGGCAGGATCAGCGACTTCCGCGATGGCAGCGTGCTGGTCGCCCGATCGGAGACTTCGGCGGATTCGTTCCGCATGACGCACACCGTGTCGCTGATCGACGACGGCGGGCACACGCGCGTGCTGGCGACGTATGCGGCGACGCTCGACCACATTGCGTTCTATCAGCCGTCGCCAAAATTCGTCGGCGATCACGCGGTGTGGCAGGATGCGTTCAGCGGCGATTGGGTGGTGTATGACCTGACTGCCGATTCGCAGCGCACGGTGGAACCGTTTTGAAAGAATAGCGAATAGCGAATAACGAGTAGCGAGTTTCGGACCCCGCGCCGCGTAGCGGCCGTCGCCCCGCAGCGGCCCGCGCCCCACGCGGCCGTAGCGTCGGACCTCTGCGTCCGACGCCGTGGGCGACGCGACGCGCGGGTATTCAACTCGCTATTCGCTACTCGCTCTTCGTTACTCGCTCTTCGTTACTCGCTACTCCTACTTCCCCGCCGGCGTTCTTACGGGCGGATATACCGTCTGGATGGCGGTGAGGATGGTGCGCGTCGCGGGCGAGCGGTTCAGCGTGTAGAAGTGGATGCCCGGCGCGCCGCGCTGGAGCAGCTCGACGCACTGCGCCGTCGCGTGCGCCACGCCGAGCGCCAGCACCGCGTTCGGATCGTCCTGCAGGCGCTGCAACTCGCCGAGCAGCGGCTGGGGCAGGCTGGCCCCGCACATGCGCGTGAAGCGCTCGACCTGCTTGACGTTCGTGATCGGCATGATGCCGGGGATGATCGGCACGCCGATGCCCGCGCCGCGGGCGCGGGCCACGAAGTCGAAATATTTCTGGTTGTCGAAGAAAAGCTGCGTGACGAGAAACTCGACGCCCGTGTCGATCTTCAGCTTCGTGAAATACATGTCCGTGTCGGCGTCGGCCGATTCCAGGTGCTTCTCCGGATAGCACGCGCCGCCCAGGCAGAAGCGGAAGTTCTGCCGCGCGAACGCGGCCAGCTCGCTGGCGTGCGAGAATCCCTCGGGGTGCGCGTGAAACGTCGCGTCGCCGATGGGCGGGTCGCCGCGCAGCGCCAGCACGTTCTCGACGCCGGAGTCGCTCAGCCGTTGCATGACCGCGCGCAGCTCATCGCGCGCCGCGCCGACGCACGTAAGGTGCGCCATCGCCTCGATGCCGTAGATGTGCTTGATCTGCGTGACCAGCTCGATCGTGCGGTCGCGCGTGCTGCCGCCTGCGCCGTACGTCACCGACACGTACGTCGGATGCAGCTCGCGGAGCTGCGCCAGCGAGCGGCGCAGCGCGGCGAACCCGGCCTCGTCCTTGGGCGGGAAAAACTCGAACGAAATGCTCGGCCGGCCGCAGGAAAGCAGCTCGCGAATTCGCATGG
>CAZHIE010000298.1:0-2987 GCA_964532435.1 uncultured Planctomycetales bacterium | reverse complement strand
CATGCGCTGTCGTCGCGGCGGGCGAGACGCCCGCTTCGCCCAATTTTTGCATTTGCGGCGGGTGAGACGCCCGCACCACCCATGAGCAGGAGCATCCCAATGTCACGTCACCGCCGCACCGGGCGCGAGCTTTGCTTCGTTTGGCCGCTGATGGCCGTATTCGCGGGCGGCGCCGTCGCGGCCGATTTGCGTGACTCCGCGGTGGTCATTCGCAGCGCGGATGGTCAGCGCGTGACGTTTGTGCGCGGGGCGGGCGGCGGGCCGCTGGTCCGCGACGGACTCGACGCGAGCAGCCCGGACGTCGCGCTGCGCAGCGTTGCGGGGCTGTTCGGAATTCGCGACGTCGAGCAGCAGCTCGCGCTCCAGCGCGTCGATGCCGACGCGTTCGGGTGGACGCATCTGACCTATCAGCAGATGCACGCCGGCGTGCGCGTCTTCTCCGGCGTGCTCAAGGTCCATCAAGCGCCCACGGGCGAAGTCGTGAGCGTCAACGGCCGCTTCTACGACGTGCCGCCCAAGCTGAGCGCAGTGCCCGCGCTGTCCGCGGCGCAGGCCGAGGAGGCGGCGGCGGCGCTCGTGGAAGTCGGCGCGCCGGCGGCCTTCTCAACCGAGTTGTTCATCGTCGATCCCGGCTGGTATGGCGAGCCGGCCGCGAGTCCGCGGCTGGCGTGGTACACCGTCATGCTCGATCACAGCGTGCCGTTGGAGGATGCGTTCTTCATCGACGCGCAGCACGGCGAGCTGATCGACCGCTGGACGCTGATCGCCGACGCGCGCGACCGCGAAATCTACAACGGCAACGAGAGCGGCGGCCTGCCCGGCACCCTGGCCCGCGACGAAGACGCGGCCGCGACCGGCGATCACGACATCGACGCCGCATATGACTATTACGGCGACGTGTATGGCTATTACCTGCGCGCCCACGGGCGCGACAGCATCGACAACCTCGGCCTGACGATGGTCGCGACGACGCACTCGACCGCGCCGGGCTGTCCCAATGCGTTCTGGTCCGGCACGCTTCGCCAGATGGTCTTCTGCACGAATACGGTGACCGACGACGTGGTCGGGCATGAGCTGACGCACGGCGTGACCGAGTACACCGCCAGCCTGATCTATCGCAATCAATCGGGACAGCTCAACGAGGGCATGTCCGATTGCTTTGGCGAGCTGATCGACTTGTTCAACGGCGACGCGTCGGTGGCGGGGGCGCTGGGCGGCACGCCGTGGCCGCCGCACGCGACCGGCCCGGGGCTGGACACGCCGAACAACCTGCGCACGGATTGCAGCCTTGAGCCGGGTTATGCCGACGGCGTTCGCTGGCTGCTGGGCGAAGACGCGACCGCGTTCGGTGGGGCGATTCGCGACATGTGGCAGCCAAGCTGCGAGGGCGACCCGGACAACACCTCGCACCCCAACCAGACCTGCAACCCCAACGACAGCGGCGGCGTTCACAGCGGCAGCGGAATCCTCAACCACGCTATGGCGATCGCCACCGACGGAAAAACCTACAACGGCCACACCGCCGCCGGCATCGGCGCGATCAAGACCGGCGCGATCTGGTTCCGCGCGCTGAGCGTCTACATGACGCCCGCGACCGATTACCCCGATGCGTACAACCTGATCCGCCAGGCGGCTCAGGATCTGGTCGGCGCCGCGCCCAATGACCCACGCACCGGCGCCGCGTCGGCGTCGGCGATCACCTCGGCCGACGTCGCCAATGTGCAGGAAGCGCTGCTCGCCGTCGAGATGGATCGGCCGGGCTCGTGCGGCGCGTCGGACCCCGTCATCGACGCGGCCGCGGCGCAGCGCTGCTCCGGCCGCACGACGCTGTTTGCCGATTACTTCGAGAGCGGCACGAACGGCTGGTCGGTCTCGCACACGGCGTTCAATCCGGAGTTTGACTGGGTGCAGCGCTCGACGTCGTTGCCGAACGGCCGCGTCGGCACGGTGTGGTTCTGCGCCGATCAGGACGAGGGGAATTGCCAGGGCGTCAGTTCGGCGGGCGCTCACAACCTGGACAGCCCGGTGCTGGTCGCGCCGCCGGCGTCGGGCGCGCCGATGATCGCGTTCGATCACTGGATCGCGGTCGAGGGGCATTTCGACGGCGGGCGCATTCTTGTCAGCGCCAACGGCGGCGCGTGGCAGCCGGTCCCGCGCGGCGCGTTCGTCCACGCGCCGTACAACGGCCGGATTTACGCCGTGAGCGACAGCCCCAACGCGGGGCAGGCGGCGTTCACCGGCGCGGGCGGCAACTGGGGCACGAGCATCGTCGATCTGAGCGGGCTACTCGCGCCGAGCGACACGTTTCAGGTGCGCTTCGAGCTGGGCAAGGACTGCTGCTGCGGCGCGTGGGGCTGGTTCGTCGACAACTTCGAGTATTACAGTTGCCCGGACAGCAACGCCGACGGCGTGGCCGATCAGCGCGTCGCGACGCCGACGGCGGCGTTCGAGCCGCAGGGCAACATCGGCGACGGCGAGCCGCAGTCGTTCGTGCTGAGCGGCGCGGCGGCGACGCTGAGCGACGTGCGCATGGTGATTCACGCGGCCGGCGACCTGCGCGACGCGGACGAGAACGTCGAAGTCCGCCTGAACGGCTCGGCGGTGGCGACGGTGTTTACGGCGCAGACGACCGATTGCCCCGCGACGCCCGACGTGGAAGAGATTTCGATCGCGGCGGCGGCGTGGAACGCGGCCGCGGCGGGCGGCACGGTGACGATCGGGCTGATCCCGTCGTCGCAGGTCGCGCCGAATCGCTGTCAGGGGAGCAGTTCGTACGCCTCCGTTTACTTGTCCTATCGCACCGTCCCGGCCGTCTCGCCCGGCGACATGAACTGCGACGGCGCGGTGGACAACGGCGACATCGACGCATTTGTGCAGGCGCTGATCGACCCGGACGCGTACGCGCTGGCGTATCCCGATTGCAACATCGAGAACGGCGACGTGAACGAGGACGGATCGGTGGACAACGGCGACATCGACGCATTCGT
>CAZHIE010000297.1:0-3084 GCA_964532435.1 uncultured Planctomycetales bacterium | reverse complement strand
CTCTTCTTCTTTCCGCCCGGCAGGGCGGACGAGCGCACCTCCACGCACCTTCGCGCGCCCTGCCGGGCGAAGAGGAAAGAGGTAAGGGAGCGCCGCGCCCCAGGGGCTGAAGCCCCTGGCAACCATCGCGCGCCCTACCGGGCGAAGAGAAGAAGATTGGACCGCAGCCGCCCCCGGCTGCATTGGGAAGCGACGGAGCCACAGAGCGACGAAGCGATGGAGCCACAGAGCGGCGAAGCCACGAGGCGACGAAGCCACGAAGGCGAATGCGATCCGAACCCCTCACTCCAATGAGGCGCACCGCTCTGCCTTCCTTCCCGCCGATCGCGTACACTTCGGCCGATGCGCTCCCTCGCAATACTCAATCAGAAGGGCGGCGTCGGAAAGACCACGACCGCCGTCAACCTCGCCGCCGGCCTGGCGCAGCTCGCGCAGCGCATCCTGCTCGTCGACCTCGACCCGCAGGCGCACGCCAGCCTTTACGTCGGCTGCGACGTCAAACCCGACGACATCACCGTCTACGACGTAATGGTCCACGGCCGGGCCGTCGCCGAGGCCGCCCGGCTCATAGACGAGCGCCTGTCGATCGTGCCGGCCAGCATCGACCTCGTCGGCGCGGAGATCGAGCTTGCGCGGCGCGACGATCGCGAGCGCGTTCTCCCCACCGCGTTCGCCGCCTATCGCGAGCATTTCGACTATTGCGTCATGGATTGCCCGCCGTCGCTCGGCATGTTGACCGTCAACGCCCTCGCGCTGGCCGACGACGTCATCATCACGCTCCAGCCGCACTTCCTCGCGCTGCACGGCCTCTCCAAACTGCTGGAAACCGTGACGGTCGTGCGCGAGGCCCTGAATCCGCGGCTGCGCGTCGCCGGCGTCGTGCTATGCATGTATGAAAAGGGCACGCGGCTTTGCCAGGAAGTCCGCGACGACGTCGTCCGGTTCCTGGCCGATGCGGGGCCCGATCATCCCTGGTTCGGCGCGCGGCTGTTCGACACGCCGATTCGCCGCAACATCAAGCTGGCGGAGTCGCCCAGCTTCGGCCGCACGATCTTTCAATATGCGCCGGAAAGCCACGGCGCGGAAGACTATCTCGCCCTCGCGCGCGACGTGCTCGCAAACCTGCCGCCGCCGCAGCCGGAAACCGAAGTCCGACGCGCATCCGCCCCGCACAGCGCCCTGCCGGCCGCGGCGCCCGATGCCGACGCCGGCCGGCCGCGCCACGCGCCCGGCGCGGCCGTCCCGTGATCGCGCCATGCCCGCCGCTTCGACCGATCGCGTCCGCGCATCCTTGTCGCCGCGCTGGGCGCGCTGGTATCGGCGCGTTCTGCCGGCCTACTGGATTTTCCTCTTCGCGGTGACGCACTTCCCCGGCCTGCGGCTCACCGGCATCCGCAACGATGACAAGGTGGCGCACCTCTGCGCGTTCGGCCTGCTCGCATTTCTGTACTGGAGATTCGCCGAATCGTTCGGCCGGCCGCTCTCCCCGCGATTCGTCTGGATCACCGGCCTCGTGCTGGCCGCCTACGCGGCGGTCGACGAGTTTCTCCAACTGTTCGTGAACCGCGGCGCGGACCCGACCGATTGGCTGTTCGACTCGCTCGGGATCGCCGCGGTGCTCGCGCTTCTCGAATGGCGCAGGCGACGCGGCTTCGCCCAATCTCCGCACGGCCGGTAGCGCGGCGCGGCCGCCGCCGCCCGACGCCGGGTCGATTTCGCCGCGCCGCCGTGTACAGTAATTGCATGGATCGTCGCACCATCGACCAGGCCCGCGGGCCGGTCGAAACGAGAGGCGCCTGACATGCTCTACCAGCTTCCGCTGCCGCCGCGCTACGCCGAACGCCCGGAAGAGGAGCTTTGCCAGCGCATCGGCGCCGCGCGCCGGGCGCTCGGCGGCCGCGTCGTCATCCTCGGCCATCACTACCAGCAGGACGAAGTGATCCAGTTTGCCGACTTCGCCGGCGACAGTCTCAAGCTCTCGATGCTGGGCGCCGAGCAGAAGCAGGCCGAGTTCATCGTCTTCTGCGGCGTTCACTTCATGGCCGAGTCGGCCGACATCCTGGCCGCTCCTCATCAGAAAGTGATCCTGCCCGATCTCTCCGCGGGTTGCAGCATGGCCGACATGGCCCACATCGACCAGGTCGAGGAGGCCTGGGCGGTGCTCCGCGAGCACTGCGATACCCCCATCACGCCGATCACGTACGTCAACTCGTCCGCCGCGGTAAAGGCGTTCGTCGGCCGCCACGATGGCGCGTGTTGCACCAGCTCGAACGCGAAGATGGTGCTGGAGTGGGCGCTGCACGGCGCTGCGCCCGACGGCCCGGCGGACGCAGGACACAAAGTCATCTTCCTGCCCGACCAACACCTCGGGCGAAACACGGCCTACGCGCTCGGCTGGCCGCTGGAAAGCATGGCCGTCTACGATCCGCATCGGCCGCTGGGCGGGCTGACGCCCGAGCGCATGCGCGACGCGCGCGTGCTGTTGTGGAAGGGGCACTGCTCCGTCCACGCGCTGTTCAACACCGCGCAGGTGGAAGCGATCCGCGCTCGTCCGGAGCCGTGGCAGGTGCTCGTACACCCGGAATGCTCGTGGGAAGTGTGCCAGCGCGCCGACCTGGTCGGCAGCACGGAGTACATCATTCGGCAGGTGCGCGAGGCGGCCGCGGGGACGTATTGGGCGGTCGGGACGGAGATGCATCTGGTGAACCGCCTGGCGTCGCAGCATCCGGACAAGCACGTGCGGTCGCTGGCCGGGATTCAGTGCCTCTGCACAACGATGTATCGCATCGACGTGAAGCATCTTTGCTGGACGCTTGAAAAGCTGGTGGAAGGCGAAGTCGTAAACCGGATTTCGGTCGACCCCGAGACAAAGCGATTCGCCAAGGCGGCGCTCGACCGGATGCTCGTGCTCCGTCCGGCACAGCCGGTCTCCGCGCGATAGCAGCCGGCCGAAGAATGGACCGCCGCGGCAGGCAGGGGCCGGCGGGGAGCAGCGGCCCCGCACCCCCGCGAGACCACGCATCGGCGCAGCAAAGGCTCGCGCCATCCATCTTCGCCCGTCAGGGCGCGCGATGGTTGCCAGGC
>CAZHIE010000296.1:0-3111 GCA_964532435.1 uncultured Planctomycetales bacterium | reverse complement strand
CAAACCATTATAGGTCTAGAACTTCTTGGCGCAACCCCTTTTGGGATGCACCCGCGATCCATCACAGCCGAAATGCGCAGCTCGCTCCGGCGCGAATGAGCCCGCCTGTCCTCAGGCGGGTCTCCTCGCATCCGGCGCGGGGGCGGCGGCGCCGACGCGCCGGGGCGTCCCGGACTACGGACGTCGCTCCGGCCGCGCGAGGGCGCGGGCCGCTACGGCAGCGGGCGAATCTTGATATTGCGGTACGAAACGCGATCGCCGTGATCCTGGAGCGCGAGATGTCCGCGCTTCTCCTTCGCGAAACGCGACATGGCGGCGAACTTGCTCTTGGCGATGAGTTCCTTCCACTCCGACGTCGACGTGTCGAAATCCGCCGACTTCACGCCGTTCAGCCAGAATTCGACGTGCGGACCCTGCGCCCGGATGCGCGCGTGGTTCCAGCCCCCCACCGGCACGGTCAGATCCTTCGGCGGCGGCATCAGCGCATAACACGAGCCGGCCGAGGTCTTCGGGTTCGCGCCGTCGGCGTGATAGGCGTTGTCGAGCACCTGCATCTCGGGGCCGGTTTCCCAGACGTTGTTGAGCGCCGCGTCTTCGGCAACGCGGAAGAAGATGCCGCTGTTGCCGCCGTCGCAGATGCGCCATTCGAGCGAAAGTTCGAAGTCGTCGTACTCGCCCGCGGTCACGATGTCGCCGCCGCCGCGCTCCATCGTGAGCGCGCCGTCGATGACCTTCCAGCCGGGGTTGATGCCGGGCTGCTTGAAATTCCGCCAGCCGGCCGTCGTCTTGCCGTCGAAGAGCAGCGTCCAGCCGGCGGCGCGTTCTTCGTCGCTGAGCGCGTTGAGCGGCGCCGCGACGGCGGGCGGCGCGTCGATGCGCTTGTCCGCCGGAATCGCGTTCAGCGTGTACCACGCTTCGGTGGTCCAGAGCGCGTGGCCGTCACCCGATTCAAGCGGCCCGCCCAATCTCAGATAGACAACGCGGCCGGGTTTCAGCCCGTCGACGACGAGCGAGACGCGCGTGCGGTCGGGCGACACGATCGCCGCGCGGACCGGCAAAATCTCGCGATCGCGCTTGCCGGTCGGGTCGCTCTTGTAGCGCTCGGCGGCGCGTTCGTCGGTGATGTCGTCGATGTCGTAGCGCCACTGCTCGACGCGATACCAATCGGCATTCGTGCCGAGATTCGCAGCGAGCGGCTGTGTGAGCTCTACTTCGAATCCATTGGCGCGAGCGCGGACGGCGACGATTGTAAAAGCCAGCCCCCCTGCCGAGACGGTGAGTTTTTCGAGCGGATGAAATTCGCGCCGCCCGCCCTCGTCGCCCCAGCTCGGCGTCACCTCACCGGCGATCAAAGCCGGCTTGTTTGTCCACGCCAGTCTCTTGACGCCGCCCGACAGTCCGCCAAATGCACGAATCACGCAGCCCTGCAACTGGCCGTCCACTCGGTCGAAACAGATGCGCTGTATCCCCGGGTAGCTTTCGTCGCCCACGAACACCTGACCGGCCAACGTGGGCGCCGGCACGGGAAGAATGGCCGATGGCGTGATCCCGCACTCTCTGTTGGGCAGCCAAGCGACCGGCGGCGCGGCCTTAGCGCCGCCGACAGTTCCGAAACCGTAATCGCGCCCCTTCGCGGCAAGGACGATTCGCGACGCGCCGATGTAGGGGAACAACTTGTCCCCCACCAGCACTGCGCCGTCGGGGCCGAAACCGATGGCGGACGGTGTACACAGCCCAACGCACACGACCTCTTTTTCGCCGTCGCGGCCGATCGCGAATACCGTGCCAACGCCGGCGTTAGCCGCGACCGCATCGGGAACATTGAACATGGTCGTACCGCTTGTGGCAGTGAAGAATCGCGATTCGTCGGCGATCAGCCCGGCGTAACATCGTGTGTCATCTGTACGCCCGGGGATGTTTGCGCAGATTGTTTGGGAGCGCCACGGATGCCCTTCGCCCGCGGGCTCCAGCCGGACGAGCGAGGTGCCGCACGTCGCGTACAGCACGCCGTCGGAGACGCACAGGCCGGTTACACCATTCAGCCCATCGACAAGCTTTGCGGCAGTCGTAGGTCCATCGCCTTCCCACCCGGCAATCGCATAGACGGCGCCGTCTTTCCCCCCGGTGCTCACGGCGAGGCGGCCGTCCGGAAGCACCGTCAAGCCACTAATCGAACCCGTCCAGCCCGGCGGCGTGATGTTCGTGAGCGCAAAGCCTGGGTACGGCGTTGTGATCGGCGCGCGATCGCCCGAGCGGCCGCGCGGCGGCGGCGGAATGATCTGTTTGCGGCCTTCGGCTGTTTCGCGCCGGATCGTGGACTCGCAGGCGAGCACTTCGGGCGGGATCAGGACGAAGTCGGAGTCTGGCTCGGCATCAGGCGTCCGCCACATAAGCGTCAATTGCCGATCGCCGCCGCCGTCGAAGTGCGAGATGTGGAGCAGGTACTCGCCCGCCGACAGGACGCGCTTTCCGTCAACCGGCGTGGGCGGATGCGAGCCGTCGTTGTCGATGACCAGCGCGCCGTCCAGCCATAGCACCGAGCCGTCGTCGCTGATGAGCCGGAATGTGTATTCGCCGGCGGTTTTGATGATGAGAAAGCCGTCGACTTCGGTGGCCAGCGGGGCCTGGAGCGGCGCGAAGCCGTCGTTGTCGCCGCGCAGGTCGAGCGTGCGGACGATTTTCCAGACATTCGGCTTCTGACCAGGAACGAGCGTCGCAAGGCGACCGAGGCTGCGTTCGAGCTCATAGAAGCGGACGGAGAGGCCGGGTTGGCGATCCGCCGCGGTGGCGAGGGGCGCGGCGGATGCGGCGGCGGCGATCATGAGCAGCGCCAGCAGGGGCGCGGCGCGCGTCGATTGCGAAACGTTCACCGTAAGACTCCTCAGACGAGCGTGGAGCGGCGTTCTGCCGTTGCCGAAACGCGCGAAATACACACGGTTGTGGTCCAATCTAGTGCAGCCGGCGGCGGCTGCGGTCCATTGCTGCGCGAATGGTAGCGGCCCGCGCCCTCGCGCGGCCGGAGCGGCACACAAGAGCCAGCGCCGCCTGCGGATTTCGGCGACGCTGCCGGGCAATCGCAGCCGACGGCTGTCCTCCAACAGAATGCAGCCG
>CAZHIE010000295.1:0-3111 GCA_964532435.1 uncultured Planctomycetales bacterium | reverse complement strand
CGTGCCTGCGTGCCTTCGTGCCTTCCGGCGTGCCTTCGTGCCTTCGTGCCTGCGTGCCTTCTTCTGACACGAGGATGTTCGCCGGCTTGAGGTCGCGGTGGATGACGCCGCGCTGGTGGGCGTACTGGACGGCGTCGCAGACCTGCGCCATCAAGGCCAGCCGGGCGCGAGAATCGAGCTTTTGCGCGACGGCGAATCGGGTCAGCGGCTGGCCGCGGACCAGCTCCATGGCGAAATACGGGGCCGGCGCGGCGACTCCGAGCGGTCCGCGCAGCTCGGCCGTGCCGGCCTCGAAAATCTGGGCGATGCCGGAATGTTGGAGTCCACCGAGGATTTCGGCCTCGTGGGAGAAGCGGCGCAGCATGTCCGGCGAGGCGAAGGCGGCGTTCAAGACCTTGAGCGCGACCGGCCGCGGCGGGCTGTCCTGCCGCGCTTCGTAGACCACGCCCGACGCGCCGCGGCCGATCTCCGCGACGATTTCGTATCGGCCGATGCGTGCGGGGGCGGCGGCCGGTCGAGAGGTGGGCGCGGCGACTTGCCGGCGGAGGAAGTCGCCCATTCCGCTGTCGTCGTTCTTGAGAAGCTGCTCGACGAGCGTGCGCAGCCGCTCATCGCCGCCGCAGCGTGCCGCCAGCATGGAAGAGCGCTGCTCCGGCGGCGCGCCGACAAGCTCGTCGAAGAGAGATTCGGCCCGCCGCAGATCACTCATCTTCTGTCCTTCGGTCGTGTGGCGTCATGGTTGCGCCGGCTGGGTCGACGCTTGCCATTCCGCGAGCCGGGCGCGCCATTCCGCCGCCTTCGCGTCGTAGCCCGCGTCGGGTTGCGCGGCGTGGCGCGCCGTGTAGAGTTGCACCATGCCCTCGAACGCCGCGCGCCGTTCGCCCGGACTTGTGTTCTGCGACGCAGTGAGAATGCCATGGGATTCCGTCAGACTGGCGGTCGCAGCCTCAAAATCGCCGAGCGCGAGCTGGGCGCGCCCGAGAGCGTCGAGGAACGACCCGAGAGACGTCGAATTCGCGCCGGTGAACGCCCGTCGCGCGGCGGGCAGCGACTCGACCAACATCGCAACGGCCTCATCCGGTTTGCCCTGCAACCGAAGCAGATCCGCGACGCTGAGCGTCGAGGACAGCGTGTGGGGATGGTCGTAGCCGAGGACGCGACGGCGTCTTTCGAGGGCCTCTCGATACAGTGTCTCGGCTTCCGCCGCGCGCCCTTGTTTGCGGATCACGTACGCCAGGTTGTTGATCGACAGCAGCGTACTGGAGTGGTCTTCGCCCTGTAGCCGGCGCTTCAGCTCCATGGCCTCGCGAAAATATGGCTCGGCCTCGGCATACTTGCCCTGTCGCTCGAACACTCCGCCCATGTTGTTGATCGCGATGAGCGTCTGCGGATCTTCATTTCCGAGCAGTCGGCGTCGCTGGTCGAGCGCCTCGCGCAAGTATGGTTCGGCTTCTTCTGGTTTTCCCTGGCGAAGGAGCAGAACGCCCAGCCCGCTGAGCGCTTCGAGCGTAAGCGGGTGTTCGCTGCCGAGCGTGCGCCGGCTGATTTCCAGCGCTCTTTCGGCATACGGGACTGCCTCAGCCAGCTTTCCCTGGGATTCGAGCAAGCTGCGGAAGTTGCTGATGTAGATGATCGTATTCCGGTGCTCCGCGCCAAGGACGCGTTCGCCTGCCTCCAGCGCCCCGCGAAGAAGCGGCTCTGCTTCCGGGATTCTGCCCAGGTTGAGAAGCGTCAGGCCCAGGTCGTTCATCGACGCCAGGGTATCGGCGTGGCTCTCGCTCAACACGCGGCGCTGCGATTGCAGCGTCGTGCGAAAGATCGGCTCGGCGTCCGAATACCGTCCCTGCGCCTTGAGCAGGCACGCGAACGCATACGCGGCCTTGCACGTATCGGGGTGATCGTCTCCGAGAACTCGACGCATGCCGTCGAGCGCCGCGCGTTGGCAGGTCTCAGCCTCCTTGACCTTTCCCTGGCTGCGGAGCAAATCGCCCAGGTTGTTCAGCGACTGCAACGTGTCGCGATGCTCATCGCCCAGGATGAGCCGCCGTTTCGCCAGCACCGCGCGGAAATAGGGTTCGGCCTCGTCGCGCTTTCCGCGATCCGCCAGAGCGAACGCCAGGTTGTTCATCGACTGAAGCGTGTCCCGGTGGTCTTCGCCCAGCAGGCGCCGGCGGCCCTCGAGCGCCTCGCGGAAATACGTCTCGGCCTCGGCGTACTTGCCCTGCTCGCGCAGGAGAAAACCCATGTTGTTCAGCGACTCGAGCGTGCGCGGGTCGTTCGGACCCAAAACGCGCAGGCGGCCTTCCAACGCCGCCACGAAATACGGCTCCGCCTCCGTGCGTCGGCCGCGCCGCGCAAGCAGGGCGCCCACTTCGGCCATGCTCGTCAACGTGTCGAGATTCTCCGCGCCCAGATGTTGCTGGTGGATCGAGAGGCACTGCTCCAGCGGTCCGACCGCGGCGTCGTAGAGTCCCAGGTGGTTCAGCGCCGTTGCCGCGGTTCGGAGCAAGCGCGCCTTCACCAGCGGCTGGTCCGCGAACCGTTCGTCGATCGCTCGGATCGAGCGATCGAACACGTTCTGCTGAAGCGATTCCGCCGCCAGGCCGGTGAAGTCGCTGCCGGCGATCAGTTTCGTCAACTCCGCCATTCGGGCATCGATCTCGGCCGGCGACAGCCGCGAGCGCTCGGCGGCGGCCTGGGTCTTGGCGAGCAGGGCGCTTCGCAGTTGCGCGCCCATCACCTGCGCATCGATGTCGGCGAGCCGCTCGGCCTGGAATTCGGCGACTTCTTCGGTCTGGGCGCGAGCGAGCGTGGCCGCGTTGGCTTCATCGCGCGCGGTCCGTTCCGCCTTGCGTGCGTTATCGCGCTCGTCGCGCGCTTGCAGCCAGAACGTCATCGACGTCACGAAACCGCCCGCGACAACCAGCAGGAACGCAGCCGTAGCGCTGGCGACGGCCCAATGCCGGCGCAGCAGCTTTCGAATGACGTAACCGCGGCTGTCGCGTTTTGCCGCGATCGGCTCGCCCGCGAGATAGCGGCGGACGTCGGCGGCGAGCTCGGCGGCGGACTGGTAGCGCTGCTCGCGATCGCGGTGCATGGCCTTGGCGCAGA
>CAZHIE010000294.1:0-3115 GCA_964532435.1 uncultured Planctomycetales bacterium | reverse complement strand
CCAAACGCCGTAGCGCCGGCCCTCTGCGGCCGACGCCGTATTCGGGCCGATACACGACCCGCCGACGCGAAGTTGGCGGCGGAGCGGCCTTAGCGCAGGGGTCAGTCGGCCGCTCCGCGCCGCCTCACTACTCGGCCGGCTGCGGCCCAGCGCCCGCCGCCAGCCGAACGATCGCGCGCGTGTCCAGCGTCGCGAGTTGATCGGCCGTAAGGATCGCGCGGAAATCGTCGTGCGCCTGCGTCCGGTTCGCATCAAGCGCCGTCCGCAGCGTATCGACCGTCGAAAGGATCGACGTGGTCTGCTCTTCGGTGAAAGCAAGCGTATCCGTCAGCCCGGCCGGCAGTTTCGCGGCCCCGTGCCGAACGGGCACAAAGCCCCAGCCGCCGCCCGTCGTCGAGATTTCGTCGATCGCGGCAAGCTGATCCGCCGAAAGCGCCGCCTGCACATCGTCGCGCCCGGCCGTGATGAGCGCCTGAGCATCCGTTCGCGACTGTGTGAACAGCTCCTGCGCCTGCGTCCGCTGCTCGTCGGTCAGGTCGAGCAGGGCGCCCCGTCCGCCGAAACCGCCGTGCATGAATCCGCCCGGCCCGCGATGTCCGGCGTCGCCGAATTCGCCGCCCGGCCCGCCGCGCCCGCGCGCCGCGCCAAACTTCCAGCCCGCGTGCGCGGCGCTCAACGCGTCGATCGCCGCCAGTTGCTCGGCCGTCAGAAGCGCCCGCACATCCGTCTGCGCCTGGTCGAACCGCGCTACCACGGCGTCGCGCGTGTCGCTGTGAATCGTCTCGATCGCGCTCTGCTGCTCATCCGTCAGCCCGATCGCCGCGACCACATCCGGCCGCAGCAGCCCCGCCAGGCCGCGGCCGCGCTCGCCGCCGTCGTGCCCGCGACCGAAGCCCGGCCCCATCATCGCGGCGCTGGCGTCTTCCTTGCCGGCGTCAGCGGTGAATTGCAGCGCGATCGGCGGGCCGACGACGGCCAGCGTCGCCCGCTGCGCCGCGGTCAGCGCCTCATCGACCTGCGTGCGGGCCGCGTCGCGCAGCCCCTCGACGTCGCTGCGCAGCGCATCGAGAATCGCCCGCGCCGCCGTAAGCTGCTCGTCGGTAAGCGCCAGACTGTCCGCGACACCGGCGCTCGGCGACGCACTCGCGGTCTCCGCATGATTCGCCGTCGCCGCGGCAACAGCCGTATTCCCCGCCGCGGCCGCGCCCCTGTCGGCGAGATTCCCGAGCGAAGTGAGCAGATCCTGCGCTCCCACGTCCCCGGTGCAGCCGCCCGCGAAGGCAAGCGCCCCCCCCATCACCACGGACGCGATCGATGCGATGTGTCGTCGCATTGCCATCTCCTTAACCAAACCGTGACCCGCGGCGACCCGCTACACGCGGCCGCCCATGCCGGACGATCGGCGAAAGTCGCGCCGCCGCGCCAGTCCGGCCGGCACGCTGGCGCCGCGTATTATGACGCGCGTGGCGACGATTTCTCCATTGACCCTGTGTATGGATTGGAAAAACTCGCTTTGCACTTCTTTACACCGCGCGCGACGCGGCGCGCCGCGCTCCAGCGATATACTCGACCCACGCGGGCGTGCCGCGGCGCGAGCCCACAGTCGTGCAAACACCCATCCGCATACTCCTAATCGACGATGACCACGAGCTTTGCGCGCTGCTCGCCGACTACCTCGCCACCGCCGGATTCGACGTCGAAACCACCGGCGACGCCGACGACGGCCTCCGCCGCGCGCTGAGCGGCCGCTACGCCGCGCTCGTCCTCGACGTCATGCTGCCGCGCATCGACGGCTTCGAAGTGCTGCGCCGGCTCCGCGCCGAGTCGGCCCTCCCCGTGCTCATGCTCACCGCGCGCGGCGACGACGTGGATCGCATCGTCGGGCTCGAAATCGGCGCCGATGACTACCTTCCCAAACCGTTCAACCCGCGCGAACTCGTGGCCCGCATCCGCGCGATCCTCCGCCGCGCGCAGCCGCCGCCGCCTTCCCCCGGCCGCGCGCCCGTAATCACAATCGGAGACCTCAGCCTCGACCCCGCGGCGCGATCCGTCACCTGCGCGAATCAATCCGTCGAACTCACCAGCACCGAGTTCGACCTGCTGCACACGCTGATGCGCTCCGCCGGCCAGGCCGTCAGCCGCGAAGACCTGTCGCAATCCGTCTTTGGCCGGCGACTGCTGGCCGAAGAGCGCAGCATCGACGTCCACATCAGCAATCTGCGGCGAAAACTGGGCCATCGGGCCGGCGGCGTCGAACGCATCAAAACGCTCCGCGGCACAGGCTATCTCTGCACGTTGCCGCCGGCCGCCCCGGCGCCCCCTCCCGCCGCGAAGGGACGCCACGCATGATCGCGCGCCGCCTCTTCGCCAAAATCTTCCTCTGGTTTTGGGCGGCCAATACCGCCGTCATCGCCGCGCTCGCCCTCGTCGTCTGGCTCTACCCGCGAACCGAGGAATGGCGGCCCGGCCCATTCGCCAAACTGCACGAGCTTCAGGTCCGCGGCGCGCTCGCAGTCCGCCAGCACCAGGGACAGGAAGCATTCGAACAGCACGCGCGCGAGCTCGAACAGGCCGTCCACATGCGCACCTACTACTTCGACGAGCACGGCAACGAGCTGCGCGGCGAGCTGGTGCCCGAAGACGTCCGCGCCGCCCTCGCCAACCCCGCCGAACCCTCCAGCGGGCAGCACGAAAACCACGACGCGCATTCGGGCCGCATGCGCCCGCTCGTCTATCACCTGCGCGACGACGACGGCAATCGCTTCGATTGCGTCACCGAGCCGCCGGAGTTCCCGCGCGGCCGCCCGCCTTACCTCCTTCGCATGGTAGCTTCGGGCGAAATCGTCCCGCGCGTGCTGACCGCCGTCGTCGCGGCCGGCCTCTGCTGTTACCTGCTCGCGCGCTATTTGACCTGGCCGGTGCGGCGCTTGCAGGACACCGTGCAGAAACTCGCGGCCGGCGACCTCGCCGCCCGCGTCGGCCCCCAGATCGCGCGCCGCCGCGACGAGATCGGCGAATTGGGGCGCGAGTTCGACCGCATGGCCGGCCAGATCGAGCATCTGCTCGAAACGCAGAAGCGCCTGCTGCGCGACGTGTCACACGAATTGCGCTCGCC
>CAZHIE010000293.1:0-3209 GCA_964532435.1 uncultured Planctomycetales bacterium | reverse complement strand
TCCGATCCGAGCCGCGAGCGTAAGCGAGCGCTTCCGATCCGAGCCGCGAGCGTCAGCGAGCGAAGCGTGCGGAGTGGGTTGCGGGAAGAATCGCGCGCAGGCCTGCGTGCTGACTCTACAGGGCTGGCAATCGCACGTCGCGCTCGCTGACGCTCGCGGCTCTGAAACGCGCGTACACTGACGCGCGCGGCCACGGCTGTGTGTCTGATTCGTCGGATCGGGAAGGATCGCGCAGCGCTTACGCCGCCTACTCCGCCGGATCGAGCGGCAGCACGATGTCGAATCGCGCGCCACGTCCCGCGACGTTCGAAGCGCCGATCGTCCCGCCCATCTCCGCGATCAAACCGTGCGCGACCGCCAGCCCCATCCCCGCGTTCCGCCCCTTGCCGTCCCCAAGCTCGCCCTTCGTCGTGTAAAACGGCTCGAAGAGCCGCTCCATGTCCTGCGGCCGAACGCCGCTGCCCGTGTCGGTGATCGAAAGGCAAACGCTGCGATCGTCGCGTCGCGCCAGCGTGACGCTGAGCGTTCCGCCGCCCGGCATTGCCTCGATCGCGTTGTCCACGATGTTGCCCAGCACGACCGAAAGCTGATCGCGCCGGATCGGCGTCATCGGAATCCGCTGAATGTCCTCGAACAGCCGAATGTGCTGCTCGGCCAGCCGCTTCTCGTTCTCGTCCAGAAAGTAGTAGACCGTTTCGGTCAGGTCGGCCAGGTCGGTGCTGCGGCGGTCCGCCTGCGCGAACGCGAGCAGTTGGCGGGTGATGTTCGCCGCCCGCGACACCGCGTCGGCCGTGCGTTGCAGGGCGCGGCGCATCGCCGTCATCGTGTTCATGTTGATCGCGTATTCGACGCTGGTCGCGATGCAGCAGAGCAGATTGTTGTAGTGGTGCGCGACCGCCCCCGATAGCGTGCCCAGCGACGCCAGCCGCTCGCGCTTGTCGAGCGCCCGTTGCAGGCGCTGCCGCTTTGTGATGTCGCGGAACCAGAGCGAAACGCCGCGAATCGTCCCGTCCGGCTCCAGCACCGGCGTAAGCAGCACCGCGTATTCGATCGGATCCGCGTCGGAGCCGCCCACCCGCACGTTCAGCTCGACCGTCTCGAGCATTCCGAGGCAATTGTCGAACGCCTCTTCCACGCGCGCCCGGTCGTCCTCGCGAAACAGGGCGCTCACCGGGCCGCCCGCGATGCAGCGCTCGTCGCCGAAAACGCGCGCCGCCGCGGCGTTGCTCGCCACGATGCGCCCGTTCGGCTCGCACGCGACAATCGCGAACCCGGCCCCGTGAAAGAGGCTTTCCAGGTACGCGGAGTCGAGCCGGCCCGCGGCGATCAGCCTGTCATTGACTGCGTTCGTCATTCTCCACGTCCACACGCAGAAAGAGATACGTGTCCATCGGCGAATCGTCCTGCTGCCGCGCGAACAGCGCCGCGCCGATCAGGCTCGGCGTCGCCGACTGCTCGCTCGGCGAAAGCACGACAAACTCGCTCGGCGAAAGCTCCACGGAAAAACCGGCGGCGCCATAGGCCCGCCCGTCGTATTCCGGCGATTGCAGCAGGCCGCCTTCGGCCCGCACCCAGCGATAGCCCGGCAGCCGCTGCCGCACTTCCGGAACCAGCTCCAGGCGCAGCCGGTTCGCGTCGCGCTGCACCGGCAGATACGTGACGCGCAGGACGTTGCGGCTTGCCGGCCAGGCTTCCCCGGTCAGCACCCCGTCGCGCTGCACAAAGAAGATCGTCTGATCGTGCGGGCCGGCGTCGAGCTCCAGCGCCAGCGGATATCCGGCCGGGAGCCGCAGCGAATCAAACGGCCGCACGCGCCGTCCCGGCGCCGCTTCCAGAATTGCGCGAACGTCGGCCCATCGTTCGGCCTTGCCGACGGCCGCCCGGATGCCGTTGGCCCGAATCAGGCGGGCCGATTCGTGCGGCAGCGCGTCTTCGCGCACCAATTGCCACAATGGCGCGACCGAACTGCGCTGTTCGCGCGGAACCTGCACGTTCAGAAGCGTCAGCACGATCTGGGCGTGCGGCGACGGCAGGGGGTTGGCGGGATGCGCGTCCGCGGGGGCATTCGCGAAAATCTGATCGGCGTCGGGCAGGTCGCTGGTGGATTCGGGAACGGCGGGGCGGGGTTCAAACCAATCGATGCGGACGGGGCCACAACCGGCCAGCGTGAAGCCGGAAGCGCACCAGAAAAGCGCTACCAGCCAGCCGGCTCGTGGATGAACGCCCCACAGACGCGGTAGCTCAGTTTTCGCCATCGCTCGCGGCGGCGTGCCCGGTTTCTGCCCGCGGCGCAACCTTGCGACGCGCGCGTGGGCACACCCTGCCAGCGTACATAATAGCCCGAATGTGAAGAAGTTACCACTGTGCCTCTTCGAACGCGCCCAGCGGCCCGCCGCGTTTCACCTCTCGCGACAGCTCCTTCAAAATCGCCGAAGCCACCGTCATGTCCCCCGGACTCGTGATCTTCACGTTTCGCCGGTCGGCGGCGATCACCGCCACGGGATGTCCGCTGCGCTCGACCACCTGCGCGTCATCCGTCGGATGGAACCCCGCGGGCAGCTTCGCGTAGGCGGCCTTGAGCACCGACGTGCTGAAGACCTGCGGGGTTTGCGCCTCCCACAGCCCCTCGCGCGGGACGGTCTCGTCGATCACGCCCGAACCCGCCACGCGCTTGATCGTGCCGGTCAGCGGCGCGGCCAGAATCGCGGCGCCGGTCTTGCCGGCCTCGGCGAAAACGTCGTCGATCCAGTTCTGCCGCACGCAAGGCCGCACGGCGTCGTGTACGGCGACCAGGTCAGCGGACTCGTCGACCGCATCGAGCGCCAGGCGGACGGATTCGTACCGCTCTGTGCCGCCGCGCACGACGCGGAAACCCATGATCATGATGTTGGCGGCGTATTTCTCGCGCACCACGTCGTAGTCGTCGGGCGAGACGGCCAGGATGGTCTGCACGACGTCAGGGCGATTGAGGAACAGCTCGATCGAGCGGATGAAGATCGGGCGGTTGTCGATCTGGGCAAACGGTTTTTTCACGTCGCCGCCGAAGCGCTTGCCGGCGCCCGCGGCGGGGATGATGACGGCGACCTTTGGCATGGCGGCGCACCTCTGGCGGTTGGCTGAAGGACCTCTCACGCGACAGCCTGTGTAACGATCGCGCGACGGCGGGGCGGAGTCAAGGCGTTCAGAGGGAGCAGTCGGGTGGCACGGGT
>CAZHIE010000292.1:0-3217 GCA_964532435.1 uncultured Planctomycetales bacterium | reverse complement strand
GCGGCGCGCAGCGCATCAGCCGCCGCGTACACACCCCAACCCCCCGCGCCATCCGCACCGACAGGCGCCGGCGGGCGGGTTCAGCCCAGCAGCAGCGCGACGAATGCGTCGATGTCGCCGTTGTCGACCGCGCCATCGCGGTTCGCGTCTCCGTTCTGCATTTCGCAGTCCGGAAACGCGTCCGCGTAGTCGGCCGGGCTGAGCAGCGCGAGCACGAATGCGTCGATGTCGCCGTTGTCGACGTTTCCGTCGCAGTTGAGATCGCCCGCGTGGACGGTCAGCGCATCGATGCTCGCCAGATCGTTCGTCACGTCGTATCCCGCGTTCAGTAGATACGCCATTGAGCGATCTAGGTAGCGGCGGAACGCGCTGGACGGATCGTCCGGATCGGCGCTGGGCGTCGGCCAGGGCGGCGCAAAGCCGTTCGCCAGAAACGCCGGGATCAGGATGTTCTTGACGGACCAGATGTCGGCGGCGACCGGGTCGCGGCTGGCGACCAGCTCGTCGCGGCGCGTCGCCACGTCGTACGGCGTGCCCGGGCCGAGATTCGGGTTCGCGTTGATCCACGTGCAATCGAGAATGTTGAGGTCCGGCGGACGCACCTCACCCATCACCGCGCCGAGCAGCCCATACCCGATCGCGGTGTGCGAGCTGGTGCTCAGCTCGCGCGTGACGACACCCATGAAGTGCTTGACGCACGCGGTCGCGCCGTACGTCGAGTGGTGAGACTTGAGCACGGGCACGTTGATGAACTTCAGCCGGGCGCGGTCATACGTGCCGCTGCCCGAATCCCACAGGCCATATTTCAGGCTGACGTACGTGCCAAACGCGGTGCGAAACTTGGGATACGAGATACGCCCGTGCAGCGCCGCGTTGTAGGGATAGACGACATAGCCGTTGTTGAGGTCGCCCGTGCTGAATTCGCCGACGCTGCTCAATCGCGTCACCGTCCAGTCGAAGTGCGACACGCGATATCCGCGGCCGGCGAAGTCGGCGACGACGTCGTGCGGCGACTGCGTCACATCCTGCGCGTTGTTGGCCGCGCGGTCGAAATTGTTGACCGAATTGAACTGCGCGTTTTCGCATACGACGACCTCGCCGTCGAAGCCGTCCGGGTGGTCGAGAATTCGGCGAATCAGCCCGCGCAGCAGGTCCGTGCTCGTGCCGCCGCGCTCCGGCCATTGGTAGTTGATCTTGATGACGACGACGTCGTTTGCGTCGATGATGCCGTCGGGGCCGGCCAGCGGCGACGCGCCGGCCGAACGATAGAGCTTCAGCCCGTCGCTGCCCATCAGCGCGATCAGTTGATCGAGTCCGGGGAAGTAATCGCCCTGCAAATCCTGCGGGCAGTGCGTGACGTGATAGACGCGCGCTCGGTAATCCGGCGGCGGATCTCCGGCCGGCCCCGGCGTGGCGCCGGCGCGCATCAGGTAGCCGCCTGCGCCGATGCTCAGGAACAGGCCGAGCGTCACGACGATCAGGCTCGGGCCGCTGGCCAGCACCGTTTTCAGGCGCGGCCGCGCGGCGAGCACGGCCGTGACGAACGGCGTGCCGAGCGCGAGCGACGCGGCCGAGAAAGCCGCCTGCTGGCATGGATAGGCGAGCCGGCTGGGCTTGGCGGCGCTGCGGAAAAGAAGCCAGAGCAAGGCGAAGATTCCCGCGATGGTGGAATTGAGCAGGAACCATCGCTTCCAGAAGCGCTGCGCCGGCTGCGGGTGTGCGGTTCCCCGGGATGCCGGGTCAGCGGTGTGCAGACAAGGATGCGTGTGCATCGTCCGTTCTCCGCCCCCCCTTCGACAACTGGCATGGTTGGGCGAACGAGTGTCGTCCGACCGGCGCCATTGTACCGCGCCGCGGGTGGAAATGATCCCCGCGCGGGCGGCGAGTTCTCGCGTGGCGGCATCGACGCGTCGGCTGCGGTGGGCTGCGGCTGCATCGCGCGTGCTGGCCCCTCTCTGGCGGTCGGCGTGCGGATATTACGGGCGGTTGGGGTGTGTGCGCGCCAGGGGATCGGCTGCGCGCCGCCGACTTCTCACGGGCGTGCGGGGTTCGGATGCTTCCGTCCCTTCGTGACTCCGTGGCTTCGCGCCTACGTGCCTCTCCGCACGAATTCGCGGATCGCGCCGATCACGGCGCTCTGCTGCGCTTCGGTCAGCTCCGGGTAGATCGGCAGCGCCAGCACCTCGCGGGCGGCGCGTTCGGCCTGCGGAAAATCGCCCGGCTTGCCCCCCAGGTCCCCAAAGCACTTCTGCAAGTGCAACGGCAGCGGGTAATACACGCCGCAGCCGATCTGGCGCGACTTGAGAAACTCGGCCAGCTCATCGCGGCGGTCGCGGACGCGCAGCACGTACTGGTGATAAACGTGCCGGCCCAAGACCTCGCGCGGCGGCGAGATCGCGTCGGCCGGGACGCCCATCTCGGCCAGCAACTCGCCGTAGCGGTGCGCCCGCGCGCGGCGCTGCGACGTCCATTCCTCCAGCCGGCGCAGCTTGATGCTCAGCACCGCCGCCTGAATCGCGTCGATGCGGAAGTTTCCGCCCACGCGCTCGTGGTAATACGTGTGGCCGCTGCCGTGAATGCGCAGCTTGCGGGCCAGCTCGAACAGCTTCTCGTCATTCGTCAGCAGCGCGCCGGCGTCGCCAAGAGCGCCAAGATTCTTCGTCGGGTAAAAGCTCAGCGCGCCGAATGTGCCGATCGCGCCGGCCATCGCGCCGGCCGCCGCGCTGGGCCGCGCGGTGGCGTCGGCGCCAGGGACATTCCGCACCGTGCCGCCCGCCGTCGCCGGCACGGCGTCCGTGCTGCGCTCCGTCGCGCCGATGGCCTGGGCCGCGTCCTCGATGATCGGCAGATCGTGTTTCGCGGCGATGCGGCCGATCGCGTCCATGTCGGCGAGCTGGCCGTAGAGGTGGACGGGCATGACGGCGCGCGTCCGCGGGGTGATGCGCTCGGCGAGCTGGCGCGGGTCGATGTTGAACGTGACCGGGTCGACGTCGCAGAAGACGGGCTTGGCGCCCAGCCGCGCGACGGTTCCGGCCGTCGCGAAGAACGTGAACGTCGGCACGATCACTTCGTCGCCGGGTCCGATGTCGAGCGCCATCATGGCGCAGAGCAGCGCGTCGGTCCCGCTGGACAGGCCCAGCGCGAACTTCGCCCCGCAATAGCGGGCCAGCGCTTCCTCGAAAGCGGCGACCTTCGGCCCGAGCACGTATCCGCCGGA
>CAZHIE010000291.1:0-3231 GCA_964532435.1 uncultured Planctomycetales bacterium | reverse complement strand
GTTGACAGCCTACTATGAACGTAGTAGTCTTCTTACATGCATAGTAGCGAGGCCCGAGTATGAGTCGCGATTTGCCACACATCACCTCCGCCGAGCTCCGAACGCTCAAGGCGCTCTGGAAGCTCGGACGTGCCACCGTTCGCGAAGTCCGCGAGGTGCTCGAACCGGAGTCCGGCGAGGCCGAGCCGCTCGCGTACACCACCGTCATGACGCTGATGAACCAGCTCGCTAAAAAGGGCGCGTTGACCGTCGATCGTTCGCGCGAGCCGTTCGTCTACGCGCCGGCCGTGAAGCGCGAACAAGTCTTGCGCGAGCGCATGCTCACGTTTCTCAAGACCGTCTTCGACGGACAGGCGGGCGAACTGGTCCTGCGCCTGGTGGAGGAAGCCGAGCTTTCGCCCGACGACCTGCGGCGGATCGAAGCCCGCATCGAGCAGCGCGAGCGGACCGACGCCGCTGCGACGCCGCGCGCCGAAAGAGGCGAGGAGGCGGACAAATGAGCTCGTTCGCATTACTTGCCAGCGCCGGCGCGGCGCCCCTGTTCGATGCGCTCGCAACGCTGGCCGACGGCGTGCTGCATTACGTCTTCGCGGCAGTGGTGTTCGGCACGATCGCCGCCTTTCTCGCGGCCGTTCTGCTCACGCTGGCGCTGCGCCGGGCGCGCCCCGCGGTGCAAACGATTTTCTGGCTGGTCGTGCTTGTGAAATTTGTCGTTCCGGTCGGCCCCGGCTGGTCGTGGTCGCTGTCCAGCGTCGCGCATCGCGTGGGCAACACGGCCGGCCTGTCGTCGCTCTGGCGCGCTTCGCAGCCGCCGGCGACTGAGGCGCCGGCCGTCCCGAAAATGGCCACATACACGTACCTTCTGGCTCCTGCTCCCGCGGCCGCGCCGGGTTCTTCCAACCCAGCTCCCGCGCCGGCCGCGGTTTCCTCTTCCGTGCCATGGCCGATGGTCGTAGCGGCGACGTACTTGCTCGCCGTCATCGCGCTCGCGGCGCTGCGCGTGGCGTCGTATCGGCGTCTGGCGTGGCGCGCGGCGAGATTGCCGGCCGCCGCGCCGGAGATCGCCGGTCGCGTCGCGGAGCTTTGCGCCCGGGCGGGCGTGCGGCGCGTGCCGGACATCCGCGTAAGCGACGAATCGCCCGCGCCATTCATCTTCGGCGCGCTTCGGCCGGTGCTGGTTCTGTCGCGGCGTCAGCTTGCGGACGACGACGAGCTTGGCGCCGTCGTGCTTCACGAAATTGCCCATCTGCGTCGCGGCGACTTGTGGGTGCGTCACCTGCAATGGCTCGCCGGCACGCTGCTGTTTTTCTGGCCCGTCGTGGCATGGGTCAATCGCCGAATCGACCTGGCTCGCGAGCACGCCTGTGACGAATGGGCCCTTCGTCACGGCACGCTCTCGCCCGCCCGGTATGCCCGCTGTCTGCTGCGCGCGATGCAGCCGGCCGCCGGTTGGCGACTCTTCCGTCCTGCCGCGATGGCCGTGGATGCCCAACACGTCGAAAGGAGAATCGAGATGATTCTGAGAGCCGATCAGCCCGCACGTTTTCGGCGCAGCGGCGCGATGCTCGCGCTGGTGCTGCCTGTCGCCTGGTCCGCGTTCGTGCTGACGAGCGCCGGGGCGGCCTCGTCCGGCGCGCTCCGCGCGACCGAGAAGCAGAGCACGGTCGATCTGCCGGATGACGAGCTCGTGTTCTTCATGAATGACGAGGATTGCGGCGGAATTCAGTTCGAGATCAACCTGGTCGGCGGATTCGAGGGCCTCGACTGCGACTCGGGCGCGCTGCTGCGCTTGTCGACCGACTGCGACGACGCGTTGCCGATGATCTCGCTGAGCGGCGCCGCGCCGCAGGGCGCGATGATGTGGATCAATGACGGGCAGGACGGCGGCGCCGAAGCCATCCACACGTTCGGGTTCCAGATCGCCGGCGCAGGCGGATCCGAATCGCTCGACGGATTCCTCGGCGAGCACCCGACCGCCGACGCGGACGGCGACGGCGCGCTGACGCAGGCGGAGCGAGATGCATACCTGATGGCGCTTGCGCTGCGCGAGCCGGCCCGCGTCATCGCGCAATATCCGAAGTCCGACACGAACGGCGACGGCCGGCTCAGCGATCAGGAAGCCGCGCTGCTGCTCTACGTTCCGCCGTTCGAGCCGCCGGCCGGCGCGGGTGCGTGGAAGGGAATGGTTGCGGACGGCGCCCCGGGCGCGGCGGTTCAGGTGAAGCGCATGCGCGTCGTGCTGCGCGGAGCGGCCGAAGCGACGGAGCCTGCGGATGAGGCGCAGCCGGCCGAAGCGGGCGCCATTGTTCGCTCGGGCGTGCGCATCGAGCGGCAAGAGGAAGTGACCGACGACGGCAGCGGTCAGCCGCAGCGTCGCGTCATCGTTCGGCACATTGGCGCTGCGGACGATGCCGAACCGGTCGCCGTGAAATCCGCCGCGGACGATCTGCCGCTGCCACCGCAATTCTGGCTGCCGCGAAACATCGCCGCCACGCCGACCGCGGCCGAAGTGGCGCGGCTGGTTTCCCTGGCGGAGGAAGCGCCGCTGACGGCGTTCCTGCACATGAATCCGCAGGCGGACGCGAACCATGACGGCCGGCTGACGCAGGCGGAGCGCGACGCATTCGTCGAATCGCAGTCCACGCGGATGCGCTCGAAAATCCTGGAGCGTCATCCGGAAGCCGACGCGAACGGCGACGGCATGCTCACGGAAGACGAGATGCACGGCTTCTTCCGCAGCCGGCACGGCAACGCGGTGTCCGGCCGGCGCATGATGATCATGCGCGGCGGCGACGGCGCGGCCGCGGGGAGTATCGCAGTGGAGGCGAATGTCGAAGTGGAGACGAGCGACGGCTCGGGCGACGAGAAATAGCCGCGAAACCGGAACTCATGCGATGGAAATCCCCGCCCGGGCAACGACTGCCGGGCGGGGATTTTCGCGTTAATGCTACTAGGCGACTTGCACGCCTGCGGTGCGGGGGCGGCGGGCTGTAGCGATTCCTGTGAGGGGAGTCTGTTGGGGCGATTTTCGCGAGGGGTGACTACTGGTCAAATTCCCGCGCGCTGGCGCTTGGGGTTCGGATCGGCGGAAACGTGCAGCCGGGGGCGGCTGCGGTCCAATTCCCGATCAGAGCCGCGACCGTCAGGGAGCGAAGCGCGGTGCTTCGGTTGCGGGTCGGTTGTTCGAGTGAATTCCGGGGGAAGCCTGTACGTGGGGCATGCGCGTCAGGC
>CAZHIE010000290.1:0-3241 GCA_964532435.1 uncultured Planctomycetales bacterium | reverse complement strand
TCAGCGCGACATACCCCGGCGCCAGCGCCAAGGTCGTCGCCGAGACCGTCGCGACGCCGATCGAGCAGGAGATCAACGGCGTCGAAGGCATGTTGTACATGTCGAGCCAGAGCACGAACGACGGCGCGCTGAACATCACGGTCACGTTCAAGCTGGGGACCAATCTCGACATCGCGCAGGTGCAGGTTCAGAACCGCATCGCCGTCGCCGAGGCCAAGCTGCCCGAGGAAGTGCGGCGGCTCGGCATCACCGTCCGCAAGGCCTCGCCCGATCTGACGCTGGCGGTCGCGATCTATTCGCCCGACGACCGCTTCGACGCGCTGTATCTCAGCAACTACGCGACGCTCCAGGTCCGCGACGAACTCGCCCGCCTGCCCGGCGTCGGCGACGTCTTCATCTTCGGCGTCCGCGATTACTCGATGCGCCTCTGGCTCGATCCGCAGAAACTCTCGTCTCGCAGCCTCACCGCCGGAGACGTCGTCAACGCGGTGCAGGAGCAGAACATCCAGGTCGCCGCCGGCGTCGTCGGCGGACCGCCCCTGCCGCCCGGAACCACGCCCTTTCAATACACCGTCACGGCCCAGGGGCGCCTCGCCGAGCCCGAACGTTTCGCCGCCATCGTCGTAAAGACCGGCGACGACGGCCGGCTCACGCGCATCCGCGACGTCGCCCGTGTCGAGCTCGGCGCCGCCAACTACGGCACGTCCGTCTGGTACAACGGCCGCGCCGCCGTCGGTTTGCCCATCTTTCAGTTGCCCGGCACCAATGCGATCGAGACCGCCAACGCCGTTTACGCCCGCATGGCGGAGCTGAAGAAGACTTTTCCCGCCGGCCTCGACTACGGCATCGGCTACGACACGACGATCTTCGTGCGACACAGTATTTCCGACGTGGTGCAGACGCTCTTCGAGGCCGTCGGGCTGGTCGTCCTCGTCATCCTGCTGTTTCTCCAAAGCTGGCGCGCGTCGCTCATCGCGCTGCTCTCGATTCCGGTTTCGCTGATCGGCACGTTCGCCGTCATGAGCGCCACCGGTTTTACAATCAACAACCTGACGCTCTTCGGCCTCGTCCTGGCCATCGGAATCGTGGTGGACGACGCCATCGTCGTCGTCGAAAACGTCGAGCGCTGGATCGAGCAGGGATTCAGCCCGCGCGAAGCCACGCACCGCGCCATGACCGAAGTCACCCCGGCCGTCATCGCCATCGCCTTCGGCCTGTCCGCCGTTTTCATCCCCGTCGCGTTCATCAGCGGCATCACCGGCCAGTTCTACCGGCAATTCGCGCTGACCATCGCGTTCTCCACGCTGCTGTCCGCGTTCAACTCGCTCACGCTCAGCCCGGCGCTGGCGGCGCTCCTGCTCCGGCCGCACGCCGCCCGCAAGGACTGGTTCGCGCGGATTCTCGACGCGCTGCTCGGCTGGCTGTTCCGCGGATTCAACGTCGGCCTGCGCGGCCTGACGACGGCGTATACGGGCGCGCTGCGGCGCGTCCTGCGATTCAGCGCCGTCGCCCTGCTCGTCTACGTCGGCATGCTGGGACTGACGTACCTGGGATTCCGCACGGTGCCGGTCGGATTCATCCCGTCGCAGGACATGGGTTATCTCATCGTCGCGTTACAGCTCCCCGACGCCGCGACGATCGATCGGACCGAAGCAGTCATGGCGCGGCTCGCCGACATCGCGCGCCAGACGCCCGGCGTGCGCTACACGTTCGCCATCCCCGGCTTCTCCATCCTGACGCGCACCAATCAGGCCAACGCCGCCACCATGTTCATCCCGCTCGCCGACTTCCACGAGCGCACCGGGCATCCCGATCGCTCCGCCCGCGCCATCGCCGGACAGCTCATGGCCAAATACAGCCAGGTGCAGGAGGGACTGGCGCTCGTCCTCACGCCGCCGCCCGTCCGCGGAATCGGAAACGCCGGCGGTTTCAAGCTGCAGGTCGAAGACCGCAGCGGCGCGGGAACGCCCCAGCGGCTCCAGTCGGCCCTCGACGGCCTGCTCGCGGCGGCGCGTCGCGACCCGCGCCTCACGACGCTCTTCTCCACCTTCCGGGCCAATGTGCCGCAGCTATACACGAACGTCGACCGCGCGAAGGCGAAAGCCCAGGACGTCCGCATCACCGACGTGTTCCAGACGCTTCAGGTCTATCTCGGCAGCTACTACATCAACGACTTCAACTTCCTCGGCCGCACCTACCGCGTCGTGGCGCAAGCCGATGCGCCCTTCCGCGCGACCGCCGCGTCCGTGGGGCAGTTGAAGACGCGCAACGGCGCTGGCCAGATGGTCCCGCTCGGGGCCGTTCTCGACATCCGCGACATCACCGGCCCGGACCGCGTCAATCGCTACAACCTCTACCAGTCGGCCGAGATCAACGGCGACACCGCGCCCGGCGTCAGCAGCGGCGCGGCCATCGAGATCATGGAAGGACTCGCGAAACAGGCGCTGCCGCGCGGCTACGAGATCGAATGGACGGAGCTCTCGTATCAGCAGAAGCTGGCCGGCAACACCGCCATCCTGATCTTCCCGCTTTGCGTCTTCTTCGTCTGGCTCGTTCACTCGGCCGAGTATGAGAGTTTCGCGCTTTCGACGGCGATCATTCTGATCGTGCCCATGTGCCTGCTTGCCGGAATCGCGGGCGTCTGGCTGCGCGGCATGGACAACAATATCTTTACGCAGATCGGATTCGTCGTGCTCGCCGGGCTCAGCGCAAAGAACGCCGTGCTGATCGTCGAATTCGCCAAGCAGCTTCAGGAGCGCGGCATGCGCAGCCGCGAGGCTGCCGTCGAGGCCGCCCGCCTGCGCATCCGGCCGATCCTCATGACCAGTTTCGCATTTATCTTCGGCGTCGTGCCGCTCGTGTTCGCCACCGGCGCCGGCGCCGAAATGCGGCAAGCGCTCGGCACGGTGGTCTTTTACGGCATGATCGGTGTGACGTTTTTCGGGTTGTTCCTGACGCCGGTTTTCTTCGCCGTCATCCGGCGCCTGACCGGCCGCGATGAGCTTCCGCCCGAGCATCGCAAGCCCGCCGCAGAGGAACCGCCGCATCAAGCGTAATGCCGACTCACACGGCGGCGGCGTATCCGGGGAGCATCGGCCTCTGGCCGGTGCGAATGGCCTTTGACCGGTGCCAATGCAGTAATCGCACCGGCGGGACGCCGATGCTCCCCATTCATGCAGACGTCGCACCGGCGGGACGCCGACTCACACAGCGGCGGCGTATCCGGGGAGCATCGGCCTCT
>CAZHIE010000289.1:0-3275 GCA_964532435.1 uncultured Planctomycetales bacterium | reverse complement strand
CCTCGCGAAAAAACTTCGTCGTCGTCAAGGAGCGCACCACCCGCCGCGCCGCGCTCACCGACGCCGGCCGCGCGCTGCTCGAACAGGGCGTGACGGCCGAGGCCGCCGCCGTCACGCAGCTCACGCCCGAACTGCTCGCCGACGGCGGCTGGCGCAACGTCCGGCTGGCCGAGTACGACGTGACGCTGGCGGCCAAAACGATCTATCCCGGCAAGGAGCACCCGTTTCAGCGGACGCTCGATCGCGTGCGGCGCGTATTTCTCGAAATGGGGTTTGAGGAAATCGTCAGCCCGTGGGTCGAGTCGAGCTTCTGGGATTTCGACGCGCTGTTCCAGCCGCAGGACCACCCCGCCCGCGACATGCAGGACACGTTTTACGTCGCGCGGCCGTCGTATTGCGCGCTGCCCGACGAGAAGCTGGTGGAGCGCGTGAAGGCCGTTCACGAAAACGGCGGCGGCACGGGTTCGACCGGCTGGCAATATCGCTGGCGCAAGGAGCTGGCGCACAAGCCGGTGCTGCGCACGCACACCACCGCGGCGACGATCCGCGCCCTGGCGCGGCACAAGCCCGGAACGCCGGGAAAATACTTCGTCATCGGCCCGGTTTTTCGGCGCGAAACGGTCGACTACAAGCACCTGCCCGTGTTTCACCAGGTGGACGGCATCATCGTCGATCCGCAGGCCAGCCTCGCGACGCTGCTCGGAATGCTCAAGGTGTTCTACCGCAAGATGGGGTTCGAGGACGTCGCCATCAACCCGAGCTTCTTCCCGTATACCGAGCCGTCGGCCGAAGTGCTCGTCCACCTCGCCAGCCGCGACGAGTGGGTCGAGATGGGCGGGTCCGGCATCTTTCGCCCGGAAGTCACGCAACCGCTGGGCATTCGCGACCGCGTGCTCGCGTGGGGGCTGGGATTGGAGCGGCTGGCGATGATGATTCACAACCTGAAGTCGATCGGCGAGCTGTATTTCGCGAAGATGCCCTGGCTGCGCGAGGCGCCGCTGAGGCAAAGTTAGAAGTATGAATTAAGAATTCAGAAGTGAGAGCATAACCGGTCGTCCGCGCGCGCCCTTGCGCGGCCGTCCGCGTTCCGCGGCGACAACGCTGCGGGTATTCACTTCTGAATTCTTCCTTCCCGCTTCTGACTTCCGGTGTCGTGTCCCTATGTCGCTGCGAGGTTCCGAAGCGTAATGCCCATCATCGACATGCCGGTCGAGTTGCTCATGTCGCGGATCAACCGCGGCGCGGCGGCCGCGCACATCACCGCGGACGAACTCGTCAAGCGCCTGCCGCACATGGGCTGCGCCGTCGAGGGCTTCGCCCAGACGCGGCAATACGCGTGCCGGTCGTGCGACAAGGCATTTGACCGAACCGAGGCGCAGGGGCCGCCGCTGCACTGCACGCATTGCGGCGCCGACTTCCGCGCCGCGCCCGACAAGCTGCTCGACCGCGGCCCCAACCGGGTCGTGCGGCTCGAGATGCTCGCGGTGCGCCCGGATCTCTTCGACGCCGGGGGGATGTCGCGCTTTGTGCGCGGCTATCTCGGCGTGCAGACCGGCCTGACCCGCTATGCCGTTGCGGAGCCGAAATTCACCGTCAAGGTCGATCCAAAACTGTCGCTCGACTTCAGCCTGCGCCCGCACATCGCCTGCGCCGTGCTGCGCAACGTGCAGCTCGGCCATGACGCCATCAAGCTGCTCATGAACCTGCAGGAAGACCTGCACTGGGCGCTTGGCCGCAATCGCAAGCTCGCCAGCATCGGCGTATACGACCTCGACACGCTGCGCGGCACGACCATCCGGTACGACGCGGTGCGGCCGGACAGCCTGCGCTTCACGCCGCTGGGCGGCTCGCTCGACGACGAGAGCGCGTGGATGACGCCGGCCGACATTCTTCAGAAGCACAAGACCGGCATCGAGTTCGCGCATCTGCTCAAGGGCATGTCGAGCTATCCGCTGCTGCGCGACGAGGTGGGGACGGTGCTGTCGATGCCGCCGATCATCAACAGCGAGGCGACGCGCGTCACGATGCGCAGCCGGCAGCTTTTCATCGACGTGACGGGCCTGTCGCGGCGCAGCGTGGACCGCGCGTTGAACATCCTCGTGACGAGCCTGGCCGAAATCCTGCCCGAAGCGCGGATCGAGGGCGTCGTCATCGACGCGCCGGACGGCCGCCGGACCACACCCGACCTCGCGCCGGCGCCGCTGCGCCTGGGCGTGAAACCGACGGCCGACACAATCGGCGTCGATCTGACGGCGGCGAGCCTGCGCGAGCTGCTGGAGCGCATGGGCCACGCCGTAACGGGCGTTTCCGCCGGCGCGGACGAGCTGGACGTGCTGGTTCCGGCGTATCGCAACGACGTGATGCACCCGGTCGATCTGATCGAAGACGCGGCCATCGCGCTGGGTTACGACCGATTGACGCCGCGTCTTGTGCAGACGGCCACGCTCGGCCTGCCCCGCGCGATCGAGGAGCAGTCGGCCGTCGTTCGGCGCATCATGACCGGCCTGGGCTTTCACCAGGTGATGACGCTGACGCTTTCGGACGAGGCGTCCACCTTCGACAAATGGCGATTGGCCGAAGGCGACTCCATCGGCGACGCGCTGCGGGCCAGCGCTGTAAAGCTCGCCAATCCGATCAGCAGCGAGCAGACGATGTGCCGAATCTCGCTCTTGCCCGGCATCATCGCGACGCTGGCCGACAACAAGGAGCACGACCTGCCGCAGCAGCTCTTCGAGGTCGGCGACGTCTGCGTCGTCGATCGCGAGGTCGAAACGGGGGCGCGCGAGGAGCGCACCATCGCCGCCGCGATGATCGGTTCGCACGTCGGCTATGCGGACATTCGCGCCGTCACCGACGCGCTGGCGCGCGAGCTGGCCGTCGCGATCGGCTATCGCGCCACACAGCACCCGAGCTTTCTTCCCGGCCGCGTGGCCGAGCTGCTCGATGGGCGTGGCCGCCCGATCGGCCGGGCGGGCGAGCTGCATCCCGAAGTGCTGGAGCGCTACGGCCTGCGGCATGCGACGAGCGTGATGGAGCTGAGTTTGCAGCGGCTGCTGGCTTAGCGATCTGTTTTGTAGTGGACCGCAGCCGCCCTCGGCTGCATTTTTGAAATGGAGCGCAGCCGCCCTCGGCTGCATTCTGCGGCGATGGCGTGCGCCGGCTCGGAAGCGACTCTTTCAAAGGGCCGTTCGTGGGCGCCGGAACGAGCGGCTTTGTCGCTGGGGTATTGTCGGCGACTCGGAAGTACAATGCAGCCGAGGGCGGCTGCGGTCCAT
>CAZHIE010000288.1:0-3339 GCA_964532435.1 uncultured Planctomycetales bacterium | reverse complement strand
CTACGCGCTCTTCCCCTCATACCACGCCAGCGTGCGGCGCAGGCCCTCGTCGAGCGGCGTTGTCGACTTCCAGCCCAGCAGACGCTCGGCCCGCGACGTGTCCAGGCAGCGGCGCGGCTGGCCGTTCGGGCGACTTGCGTCCCAATCGATGCGGCCGGAATAGCCGGCGAGTTCGGCGATCTGCTGCGCCAGCGCACGGATCGAGATTTCGCGACCGCTGCCGAGGTTGATCGGCGGCGGGTCGTCGTAAAGCTCCGCGGCAAGCGCGATCGCCTCGGCCGCGTCGTCGACATACAGAAACTCGCGCGTGGGCGAGCCGTCGCCCCACAGCGTGACGGCGGGCGCGGCGGCGCGGCGCGCCTCGACGAATCGACGGATCAGCGCGGGGATGACGTGCGACGTGCGCAGGTCGAAATTGTCTCCGGGGCCGTAGAGGTTTACCGGCAGGAGATAAATCGCGTTCAGCCCGTACTGCGCGCGGTAGGCCTGGCACATGACGAGCAGCGCCTTTTTGGCGATGCCGTACGGCGCGTTGGTTTCCTCCGGGTAGCCGTTCCAGAGGTCGTCTTCGCGGAAGGGCGTGGGGCAGTGCTTCGGGTAGGCGCAAATCGTGCCGACCTGCACGAACTTTCGCAGGCCGAAGCGGCGGGCCGCCTCCATGAGGTGCATGCCCATCGCCAGATTCGCGTAGAAGAAGCGGCCCGGGCTGTCCTCATTCGCGCCGATGCCGCCGACCTCCGCGGCGAGGTGAATGACAACGTCGGGGCGCGCATCTTCGAAGAGGCGCTTCACGTCGGCCTCGTGCGTCAGGTCGTATGCGGCGCGGCGCGGCACGAAGACCCGGCTGGGCGCGATGCCCGCTCGGCCGAGCCGGCGAACGAGCGCCGAGCCGAGAAATCCGGCCCCGCCGGTGACGCAGATTCGACTGTCGGCCCACTTGCTCATCCGTCATTCGCCATCGGCGGTTTTGGCTCGGGCGGAACAGCGCCCGTCCGCCTGGATGACACGCTTCGCCGGGCCGCGATGCCGCGGATGGCCAGCGCGGCGGCGGCAACGACGGCGATCCCGCCCATCAGCGTCAGGCAGAGCGCCAGGACGTCGTCGTCGCGGCCGAAGTGGATCGCGTTGAGCAGCGTACGGGCGATGCTGCCGACGCCGGCGGGAATGACAAGGATCGTCGCGGCGATTTCGGTGAAGGACAGCGCGCCGACGAGCGCGGCGCAGAGCAGCAACTCCGGGATGATCCGGGCAAGACGCACGCGAACGCCGGCTTCGAGCCAGCCGGCGCCGTCCACCTGTGCGAGAGCGGTGTACGCGTGCCCCTCGCTGCGCCAGCGCAGCGACACGAGCAGCAGCGCGAGGATTACGAAGCGCGACATCGCCGTCAGACCGACGAGCAGCGTTCCGGCGGCCGGCGGCAGCGCGGCGTAGGCACCGGCGAATGCGTCGCCGATGACCGCCGGCGGTGCGATCGCCGCCGCGCACGCGAGGAAGAGCAAGGTGTTTCGCAGCGCGGCAGACGCCAGCCGGGCGCGCCGGCTGCGTAGATAGCTGCGCGGCGCGTCGACCAGCGCCAGCCCGATGCACAGAATGAGCGTCGCCGCCGCCGCCCCCGCGAGCGTGAGGAGCGCTCCTTGCCACTCGCGGGCATAAATCGCCCAGACGCGGCCGAACGCGCGGAGGTCGCGCAGCCGCGTCGCAAAAATCGCCCACGGCGCGAGAACCGCAATCGTCGCCAGCAGCCACGCGACGAGCGCTGCCGGCGAGCGCTGCGCCCTACCCGCGCCGGCGCCGGCGTCCACCACCGCCTGCCCCGCCTCGCCGGCCAGGCTCGCCATCATCTGGCGAAGCGGAGCGCGCAGCGGGATGAGCAGCGCGAGCAGAACCGCGCCCTGCACGAGCAGCGGCCACGCCAGCCGCAGCACGTGTCCCGGCTGGCCAAGGAGCTGCGCCTCCGCGAGCACCTCGGTATTCCACGTCTGCACAAGACAGAGATGGCAGATCGAGTATTCGACCGACGCGAGCAGCGCGACCGTAGCGAGCGCGGCGGCGATCCACGGCCCGAGCGCGGGCGCGCCGACCGACAGCGCGGCGCGCAACGGGCGCGCGTCGAGCAGCGCGAGCCGATGAACACCGGCCGCGGCGCGGCGCCATCCGCAGGCGAGGATGGCGCCGGCGACGGGCGCCAGCCACGTGGAAAGGCACAGAACGGCGCGCCATTCGTCGCGCGAGATCGCGAGGAGGCTCGCGTCGGACGCCGTCGACGGGCCGGTCGCCGTGCCGGCGCGGAGCCATACGAGGTTCCACGCATAGCCGTACAGGTACGCGGGCGTGAGAAGGACGCACAGACAGGTCCAGGCAGCGACGCCGCGCACCCACGCCCGCCGGGCCGACAACCCGCAGGCAAGCCCGGCGCCGATCGGCTGGGCGGCGATCGCGGCCAGCAATGCGATCTTGAGCCCGCGAAGGATCAGCGCCATGCGCCGCGGCGTCAGCGCGGCGCTGCTCCAGTCTCCATCGAACAGCGCGTGCCAGAGCGCCCACGCCGCCGGGTACGCGAGCGCCGCGGCGACCAGGCCGGCCAGGAGCAGGAGCAGTGCCGCCAGCAGACGCATGTCGCCACCTGCCCGCCGCGGCGCCGAAACGAACTGCCGGCGGCGGCATCGAAGCCGTTGGTTCCGCGCCGCGCGCGCTGGTTCGATCAAGATTCTCTTGATCGGCGCGGGCGCACGGCCCTATACTAATGCCGGTTGGAAGGGATGGCGGCGAGTTGCAAGCCCTCCTAAGCACGACGGCCGTTCGGTAGCGGGCCGTCGCTGATCCTCTGATCTCTCCCGTCGCAAAACGGCACGGGGGGATGGTGCAGGCGCAGCTGCGCTCCGGCACGGCGGATCAGTCCCGCATGCGAAGTTCGACACTCGAGTTGCGGACGAATGGTCCGCGCGCAGGAGCTGTACAGCCATGCAGAGAACCGTCGCGCTGGGTTCGGGAACAAAGGTGAAGGTTCGGGAGCCGGCGCTGGTGCCGGCGGAATCGATCTGGGACGACGACCACCAGCGTACATCGACGCCGGTGAAGCGGAAGCTTCAGGAGGCGTTTTTCAAAGGCGACAAGAAAATTCTCGCCGAGGTCGTCTACGTCGGCAGCGATTCGCTGCGCGAGCGGCTCAAGGCCAAGGGGCAGGTGAAGGTGCAGCTTCGCGATCCGGCGGGCTCGTCGATCGTGGTGACGGCGCCGGTGGGGCTGCTCTGCGCGCGCTAAATCGAGGCGCGCGGGTGTGACATCGGGGAGCATCGGCGTCCCGCCGGTGCGGAAAACTGCATTCGCACCGGCCAGAGG
>CAZHIE010000287.1:0-3466 GCA_964532435.1 uncultured Planctomycetales bacterium | reverse complement strand
CGGCGCGAGGCCGCGCGAGGCGAACTTCCGCGGCCTGCGGGGCGCCGGCGCACGATTGGTTCTGTTCGGAGTTCTCATGGAACGTACGCTGATCATTTTCAAGCCGGATTGCGTGCAGCGCTGCCTTGTCGGGCGGATTCTGCAGCGCTTCGAGGACAAGGGGCTGCGCGTAATCGGCATGCGCCTGCAACGCTCGCCGCGCGCCCAGGTCGAGAAGCATTACGCGGTTCACAAAGAGCGGCCCTTCTACGGCGCGCTGGTCGAGTTCATGACCAGCGGGCCGGTGATCGTCGCCGCGCTCGAGGGGCCGCAGGCCATCGCCGTCGTCCGCAACCTGCTCGGCGCGACCGACGGGCGGCAGGCGGCGCCGGGCACGATCCGCGGCGATTTCGGACTCGACAAGCAGTACAACCTCGTCCACGCGAGCGACAGCGCGGAGACCGCCCGGTTCGAGCTGGATCTGTTCTTCAAGCCCGAAGAGCTGGCCAGCTACCAGCGCGCGGGCGATGCCTGGGTCGTCAGCGCCTGAGTGATTTTCCGATCGGCGCGGAGGAAGCAGAGATGAAAGTCAAGCCGATTACGCAGCACGAGCAGTCGCCCGTCACGATGGAAGGCAGCAGCGGCGCCCGCATGCGAATGCTGGTCGGACCCGCCGACGGCGCGCCAAATTTCCACATGCGGCATTTCGAGGTCGCGCCCGGCGGCTTCACCCCCCATCACCAGCACGACTATGAACACGAAATCCTCATCCTCAAGGGCGCGGGCGTAGCGCACAGCGAGCAGGGCGAACGCACTTTCGCCGCCGGAGACGTGATCTGGGTGCCTGCCAATGAGCGGCATCAGTTCCGCAATCCCGGCCCGGCCCCGCTCGAATTCATCTGCCTGATCCCCGCGCCGCGCGACTGTTCCATCAGCGGGAGCCCCAAGTGATCAACGACGACACGATACGCGAAGCCCTCGCAGCGCACCGCGAGCAGAACGAGCGCCTGCTCGAGCTGCTCACCGAAAACGGCGTCCCCGCCGACGAGATCCGCACCGTCGAGCACTTCTTCTATCACCCCGACCAGCGCAGCGCCGCGCTCCTCGCCGCCGAGCTGACCCGCTCCGGAATGCTCGTCGTGCAACTCTCGCCGATGGTGCCGGCCGACGAAGACGGCGAAGCCGCCGACGCGGAGATCGACGCCGATGAGCCGGCTCCGGTCTGGTGCGTGCAGGCCGAGCGCGACGAGACCGCGACGCACGCGGCCTCGGCCGAGACCACCGAGCGCCTGCTCCGCCTCGCGGCCCAGTACGGCGCGGAATACGATGGCTGGGGAACAACCGTCGAGTGAGACGCATGGTCCGCCTGGTCGGCGCGCTCCGCGCGCCGCGCCCTCAACCCTGATCGGGAGATTGTCTCATGGTCGAATCCTTCTCGCGACGTGACGTGCTCGGGTCCGCTGCGCTCGTCGGCGGATGGATGATGCTCGGTCTCGACGCCCCGGCGCAAACCCCCGCGCCCGCCGCCCAGCCGCCCGCCAGCGGCCCCGCCGCCGTCGCCGGACCCTACGCCCTTCCCCCATTGCCCTACGACTACGCCGACCTCGAGCCGCACCTCGACGCCCAGACCATGCGGCTGCACCACGACATTCATCACAAGGGCTACGTGGACAACGCAAACGCGGCACTGGCCGAGCTTGACCGCATCCGCCGCGAGGGCGGCGATGCCATCAAGCGCGTCCGCGCCGTCACCGACGCGCTCCAGTTCAACCTCTCCGGCCACCTGCTGCACGACATTTTCTGGAAGAACATGAAGAAGGACGGCGGCGGCGAGCCGCCCGCCGACACGGAAATCGCCAAGTGGCTGAAGCGCGACTTCGGCTCGTTCGCCGCATTCGCCGGGCAATTTCAGGCCGCCTCCGCGCAGGTTCAGGGCAGCGGCTGGGGCCTGCTGGTCTACGACGCGGCGTCGCAGCGGCTGCTGGTCGTGCAGGTCGAAAAGCAGCAGAACAGCACGGTCTGGACCGTGCCGCTGCTGTGCCTCGACGTGTGGGAGCACGCCTATTACCTCAAATACCAGAACCGCCGGAGCGATTACGTGAAGGCCTTCATGAACGTCATCAATTGGGGCCACGTCGACGAGCGGCTTCGCCTCGCCATGAAGCTCGCTTGACGCAAACTCGGATAGACGCCCGATCGCAGACCTACGACGCGACGCCGTGACCGACTCGCCGCAACCTCCGTCCGCCGACTCGCGCGCCACGCTGGGCTACGCGCCGGCCGGCCCGCGCCCGGCGCCGCGCGCCGCAGCGCCGATGTCGTGGCTGGCGCTGCTCATGATCGCGACGATCGGCCCGCTGATCGTTATCTCGCAGGTCGTCGCCCATCTGCGGCTCGACGTCGTCGACGATCAGATGTTCGGCTACTACGGCTGGCGCATCGCCCACGGCGCGACCGTGTACCTGGATGTATGGGACAACAAGCCGCCCGGCATCTATTGGATCAACGCGCTCGGCTTCCTGCTGGGCGGCGATTCGTACGCCGGCGTGATCGCGCTGTGCGCCGCGGCCGTCGTCGCGGCCCACGTGTGCTTCTTCGGCATCGCGGCGTCGTGGTATTTCCGCGAGTCGGCCGCGCTCGCCACGATCCTCGCGAGCTTTTTCCTCACGCACGGCTATTACCAGGGCGGAACGAACCGCACCGAAACGTTCCTCGTCGCGTTCGAGCTGGCGGCCGTCCTTTGCTACGTGCGCGGCTGGAGCCGCGATCGCTGGTGGCTCTGGCTATTGGCCGGGGCGTTCGCCGGCACGGCGTTTCTGTTCAAGCAAGTGGGGCTGGCGGCGTGGGGCGCGATGGGGCTGCAGACGCTTCTGCTGATGCTGACGCGTGAGCTGCGCTGGCGCAGCGGGCTGATTCGCGGGTTGCTGCTCGTCGTCGGCGCGGCGCTCCCGGTGGGCGCGGCCGTCGGCTGCCTGGCGTGGCAGGGGGCGCTCGACGCGGCGCTGTTCGCGACGTTCGGCTTCAATCGCGCCTATTTCGAAGCGGGCGTCAGCGAGTTTCCCTACAGCTTCGTCTCGTTCTTCCTGCTGCGCTATCACCTCATGCCCATCATGCGGCTGCCGCTGCTTATGGCCGTCGCCGCGGTCATTCATGCCGCGCTCTGGTCGTTGCGGCCGGCGCTGCGCCCGGTCGAGATTCAGCAGAAGCTCGCGCAGCGCAGCCCGGCCTGCCCGCGCCCGGTGCTGCTGTGCGTCATCTGGCTGCTCGCGGCGACGTACGGTGCGCTGCTCAGCCCGCACGGCTTCCGCCATTACCTCGTGCCGACGATTCCCCCGCTCATGCTGATCTGCGCGTACCTCGTCAACGTCCTGCAGGCCGAGATGAGCCTCCTGCGCCGGCTTCAGCAGCGCGCCTGGGTGACGGCCGCGTTCGTGGCGATGGGCTGGTTCGCCCTGGATGCCGGAAAGTTCCAGTTGGAGGAAGTCTC
>CAZHIE010000286.1:0-3573 GCA_964532435.1 uncultured Planctomycetales bacterium | reverse complement strand
GTTGCTCACCAATCCCTTGTGTCGCCACGGCTTGCGCAAATTGCGAGAAATTCGCAAATTCCTTTGACGGCTACAACATATTGGGGTAGAGTTTACCTTTGCCCACTATGAATGGCGGACGTGCGAAGCGGTGGCCGGCGGCGCGGATTCGTCGCCCGGTCGGGGTGTCCTGCGCTTCGCTCTATGCCGCCGGCTTTGGGATTGAGCTCTGGCCATCTCAGATTCGGAAACGGAGTTCCGCGCATGCTCAACCGAAATACACTCGCTGGTGAAATGCCCATGAACGCCGACGCCGTCGTCCTCAGCGAAAACTCGCGCAAGGTGCTCGAAGCCCGCTACCTCAAGAAAAACGAGCGCGGCGATTGCATCGAGCAGCCCGAGCACCTCTTCCGCCGCGTCGCCGCCACCGTCGCCGACGTCGAGCTCGCCTACGGCGCCAGCACGCTCGAACGCGGCCAGTGGGAGGATCGCTTCTACAAGCTGATGACCGACGGCCGGTTCATGCCGAACTCTCCCACGCTGATGAACGCCGGGCGCGAGATGGGCATGCTGAGCGCCTGCTTCGTCCTGCCGGTGAAGGATTCGATCGTCGACATTTTCAACAGCATCGGCCACACCGCGCTGATTCAGAAGGCGGGCGGCGGCACGGGCTTCGCATTCGACGAGCTTCGCCCGACCGGCGACTTCATCGCCAGCAGCGGCGGGACGACCAGCGGCCCGATCAGCTTCTGGAAGGCGTTCAGCGAGGCGACCAACGCGATCCAGCAGGGCGCGTTCCGCCGCGGCGCCAACATGGGGATGATGTACATCCACCATCCCGACATCCTCAAGTTCCTGCACGCCAAGCAGGATCTGACGCAGTTCACCAACTACAACATCTCGGTGAAAGTCACCGATCAGTGGATGGACGAATACGTCGCCGACCCGGACTCGCCGCACGTCTGCCGCAATCCGCGCACCGGCAAGGCGTTCTTCCTGCCCAAGGATCTGGAGATCTGGAAGTACGACGTGCGCCACCTGGCCGAGGCCGACGGCTACGTCGAGCCGGTGTCGCCCGCCTCGCGCGAAAAGTATTTCCGCACGCCGAAGCTCGTCGCGCCGGTTCCGGCCGACGTCCGCGCCCGCTACTACAGCAAGCGCGAGGTGTGGGACATCATCATTCAGAATGCCTGGCAGACGGGCGAGCCGGGCGTCGTCTTCATCGACCGCATCAACGAGTCGAACCCCACGCCGCACGTCGGCCGCATCGAAGCGACGAATCCCTGCGGCGAGCAGCCGCTGCTGCCCTACGAAGCGTGCAACCTCGGCAGCGTGAATCTCGGCTGGTTCGTCCGCAACGCCTGCACGCCCGAGGCGCGCGTCGATTGGGACGGCCTGCGCACGGCGATTCACGAATCCGTCCGCTTTCTCGACAACGTGATCGACGCGAACAATTACCCGCTGCCCGAGATCGACCAGATCTGCAAGAACAACCGCAAGATCGGCCTGGGCATCATGGGCTTCGCCGATGCGCTCTATCGCCTCAACGTGCCGTACAACAGCGACGAGGGCGTCGAGTGGGGCGAGCGCTTCATGAAATTCGTCAACGACGAGTCGCACAACTGCAGCGAGCTGCTCGCCAAGACGCGCGGCTGCTTCCCGAACTGGAAGGGCAGCATCTGGCACACCAAGTACAGCCGCCTGATGCGAAACGCGTGCAGCACGACCGTCGCGCCGACCGGAACGATCAGCATCATCGCCAACTGCTCCGGCGGGATCGAGCCGATGTTCTCGCTGGCGTTCCTGCGAAACGTGCTGCGCGGCCAGAAGCAGGGCGAGAAGCCGCTGGTCGAGGTCAATGACACGTTCCTGGGCGTCGCGCGGCAGCGCGGCTTCCACAGCGACGAGCTGATCGAGCGCATCGCCCGCGCCGGCACGCTGCACGACATCGCGGGCGTGCCCGACGACGTGAAGCGCGTCTTCGTCTGCGCGCACGACATCGCGCCCGAATGGCACATGCGCATGCAGGCCGGCTTTCAGCGCCACTGCGATTCGTCGATCAGCAAGACGATCAATTTCCCAAATGCGTCGACCGCGGACGAGGTCGAGACGATCTATCGCCTGGCCTACGACATGCGCTGCAAGGGCGTGACGGTCTATCGCGACGGCTGCCGCGCTCATCAGCCCATGGCGCTCAAGAAGGACGGCGGCGCCAAGGCCGACGCGCCCAGCGGCGAGGCGAAGTCGCCGACCGCCATCGCGCCCGACGCGCCGAAAGCGGCCGAGGCGAGGCCCGCCGCCGAAACGCCGTCCAGCGAGACGGCCGCGCGCGGCATCCTGTCGCCCGATCGGCTTGAGTATCTGCGCCCGTCGCCCGCGCCCGTAGCCGAACCGCCGCGCGCTGCGCCGGTTGCGGCGGATTCGGTAGTTCCGCGCTCGCCCGCGCTCGACGCGCACGTGATCGAGCCGATGGACCTGCCGGAGATCGTGAGCGGGCTGCGCATTCGCCAGATGACTCCGTTCGGCAACATGCACGTGAAGATCACCGTCGATCCGCACAGCGATCGCGAGCTGGAGGTCTTCGCACAACTCGGCAAGGGCGGCGACGTCGCCACCAGCGATCTGGAAGCCATCTGCCGCATGATTTCGCTCTGGCTGCGGGCGGGCGGAACGCTGCGCCACGTCGTCAAGCAGCTCGAAGGCATCGGTTCGTCGCTCCAGATTCCGACCCGCGCCGGCCGCATCATGTCGCTCGGCGACGGATTGGCGTGCGCCCTCAAGAAATACCTGCGCGCCAAGGAGCGCTTCGGCCTGCGCCCGTTGCTGCTCAGCGAGGTCGACCTGTCGCAGCTCGACAATCCCAACCCGCCGCCGCATCGCCCCGGCACGACGCCGGCGGATCACGCCCCGCACGCTGAGGCGGCTGCGGGCAACGGCGGATCTTCGGGCGCGGCCGCGTCGCGGAGCGCCTCTGGCGCAGTGATCGGCGCAGCGCGTGTCGCGGTCGCGGATCCGGCGCCGCCAGCGCCCTTGCTCGGCGTCCCGCCGGTCGCGTCGTCGCGAATTTCCGGCTCGGCGCCGTGTCATGCGAGCGCGACTCGCTCGGGCAGCGCCGACGCCGCCGCTGCGGCGCGACGGATGAGCCGTGCGTCCGCCGCCGGCGGAATCGCGGTCGTGCGGTCCAACGGCCACTCGGGCGACATGCTTTCCGGCAACGGCGGCATTGGGCACGCGGCGAGCGGCCCGCGCGCCGATGGCGCCGAGCGCTCACGGCCGACGGCCGCTTCGCTCGGCGCGATCGGCGAGTGGCTCGACGAATTGTCCGATGATCGCGCCGCGGCCGACGGCGATTTTGCCGCCATTCCGGCCGACTCCACAATCGTCGCGCAGGCGCTGGCGATGGAAGAGGCGGTGCAGGTCGACGCGGCTGTCGCGGTCGCAACGCTGGAATGCGAGCACGACGAATTCACGATCGCGTCGGCGCTCGACATCCACGAAACGGACGGCGGCGGCGAGGTCGTCGTCGAGCGTTCGACGATCCTGCGCCACCAGCACGACGCGGCCGTCCACTACAAGCTCAAATGCCCCGAATGC
>CAZHIE010000285.1:1775-3591 GCA_964532435.1 uncultured Planctomycetales bacterium | reverse complement strand
GCAGCTTCCAGATGAAACGCCTGATGCACCGCGCGCAGCGCCCGCTCCGCGTCGTCGCGCCGCACCAGCACGCTGATCACGATTTCGCTGGTCGAAATGTTCTCGATGTTGATCTGCTCGGCCGCCAGCGCCGAGAACATTCGCGCTGCCACGCCGCGATGCGAGCGCATCCCGATCCCCACCACGCTCACGCGCGCCAGGTCCGTGTCCACGTGCGACGACTCGACGCCGAAACGCTCGGCGAGCAGCTCGGCCACCGCCTGCGTCTCGCCCATGTCGCGCCCTTCCACCGTAAATGACAGGTGCGCCCGCTCGCCCGCGACCGCCACGTTCTGAATGATGTCGTCCACGAAAATCCCGCGCGCCGCCACCTCGTCGAAAATGGCCGCCACCACGCCCGGGCGATTCGGAACGCCGAGCAGCGTCACCCGGCCGATGTCGCGCTTCAGCGTCGCGCCGCGAACGGCGATCTCCTCCATTCCGCTGGCGTGTGGCCGCGCTCCGGCATGACCCGCGAGCAGCGGCGAACCGGCCGCGACGGCGTTGGGCTTTTCCACGTCCATGATGAGTGTTCCCGGGTTGTCGGTGAAGCTGCTGCGCACGTGAATGATCGTGCCGAACTTCTTGCCCAGCTCGATGCTGCGGCCGTGCATGACGCCCGCGCCGAGGCTGGCCATCTCCAGCATCTCATCGTAGCTGAGCGCGTCGAGCTTGCGCGCTTCGGGCACGATGCGCGGATCGGTCGTGTAGACGCCGTCGACGTCGGTGTAAATCTCGCACAATTCGGCCCCCAGCGCCGCGGCCAGCGCCACGGCGGTCGTGTCGCTGCCGCCGCGGCCGAGCGTGGTCAACTCGTCGTCGTCCGTCACGCCCTGAAAACCCGCGACGATTACGATCCGGCCGTGTTCGAGCAGGTTGCGGATGCGGGCGGTGTTGATCGAGCGGATGCGTGCGGCCGAGTGGGTGGCGTCGGTGACGAGGCCGGCCTGCGCGCCGGTCATGCTGATGGCCTCGTGCCCGGCCTCGTGAATGGCCATCGCCATCAGGGCGATGCTGACCTGCTCGCCGGTGGCCAGGAGCATGTCCATCTCGCGGCGGGCCGGCTTTCGCGAGACCTGCCGGGCCAGGTCGACAAGCTGATCGGTCGTGTGACCCATTGCGGAGACGACGAGGACGATCTGATAGCCCGCGAGCTTGGCGCGGATCGCGCGGCGAGCGGCCAGGTGAATGCGGTACGCGTCGGCGACGCTGGTTCCGCCGAATTTCTGGACGAGGATCGGCATGGGGCGGGATTATAACGGCGGGTTGGCGTGCCACTGCTCTTGAGCGGGGGCTTTCGGGGCCGGGAGAATTGCGTTTCCCGGGTCAGGCTCGATCGAGGTCGAGGGTCTGCTCACGGCCAACGGCACTGCTCAAGAGCAGTGGCAACCGGCAGTGGCACCCGGCGCCTAGCGCAGGTTCCAGCGCGTCAGGCGGTACTGCCGATCGGCGAGCAGGATCATGTTCACGTCGTCGGCCATCTGGCGCGCGTCCATGTCGGCGACTTCCGCGTACGTGTTCCAGATCTCGGACGGGCTCTTCGTCACGCCGGCGCAACCCGCGAGAGCGGCCAGACCGAAGAGAACGGCGACGAGCGACAGCTTACGCATGGCACACCTGTTGATTGCGTGACGCACGGATCCGCGTTCGCCCGTAGTCTCCGAGCGCGACGCCGGCCTGTCAAGGGCAATCTGCGTCGCCGGTCTACCGCATCACACGCAATCTTCGCCGCCGGGCGACCGCAGCTCGCACAGCCGCGCCTCATCCCAGCGGACGA
>CAZHIE010000285.1:0-1675 GCA_964532435.1 uncultured Planctomycetales bacterium | reverse complement strand
CGCCGCGCCGAGCGCGGCCGTGTCCGACGCGGCGGCGCACACGAATTCGCGCGTTGCCGTCATCGCAGATGCTCCCAGCCACGCGGTTCGAGCGGTGTGAGCGTCCCGTCGGTCGATCGCAGCCGCAAACCTCGTTCCGCGACAATCCGGCCGATCGGCAGCAGCCCGAATCGCGCGACAGCTTCGTCAGCGCGCGATTCGCCGATCGTCACGATCAGCTCGAAATCTTCGCCATCGCCCAAGGCGTGCGCGCGGGCGCTGCGGCCCGACTGCGCCGCGAGCGTCCGCGCGTCGGCGTGAATGGCCGCATCCAGGCCGTTCGCGTCAAGCTCGGCGCCGACTCCGCTCGCTTCGCAGATTCGCCACAAATCGAGCGACAATCCGTCGCTCACGTCGATCGCCGCCGTCGGACGCAGCGCCGCGCTGAGCTGCCGGGCCAGCTCGACGCGCGGCTCAAACGTCATGTGCCTTCCGAGCAACGACCCCCCTACCGGCCCGCTGATGAAAATCCGATCGCCAGGCCGCGCCCCATCGCGCCGCAGCGGCACCAGCCCCGGCGGCATGCGCGCCGCGACCGTAATCGCGATTGCCGTCGGCGCGGCCCAGCCGTTCGTGTCTCCTCCCACGATCGGGCAGCCGTAGCGCAGCCCGCACTCGTGGGCGCCGCGCACAATGTCCAACGCATCCTCGACGCGCAGCGCATCGCCCAGCGCCAGCGCGCAGAGCGCCGCAATCGGCGTCGCGCCCATCGCGGCGCAATCGCTCAGGTTGACCGCCATCGCCTTGCGGCCGATGTCGCGCCAGGCGTGGCGGGCAGACTCGAAATCGACGCCGTCCATCAGCATGTCGGTGGTCCACAGCAGTGCCGGGTCGGCCGGGGAGAGCGGCGCCATGTCGTCGCCGAACGGCACTGCCAGCGGATTCGCCGGGCCAGCCGCGCCGCTCGCGAGAATCTCGGCAATACCGGCAATCACCCGTAGTTCGCCGCGTGGCGGGGTGCTTGAATGTTGGGGGCTGCGTTGTGGTCGCAAAGTGCGTTCCGCCTGACGACCTGCGGCCGGCCCCGCCGGTCGCTCGCGAAATGATATCGTCTGCCCGTGCGGATACGGAAAATGCGGTGCGAGCCCGTTGCCGGCGCTGCGGGCGCAATGTTATGATATTCCGAACTTGAATCGCCAAATCAACGTGAGTGCGGAAGCGGGCGAGTTTCCCGCAGCGGGCTATCGAGGGCGCCCAAAGATCGTTCGGCAGGAGACTGGTCATGTCGCGTGCATTGTTCGCAGCCGTCGTCGTCGCGTTCCTGGTCGCGCTCTGGGCGGTTGACCGCACGCAGGCGGGACTCGAAGGCCGCTATCGCATCGTCTGCATGAATGATCGCGTTGTCGAGGGCGACCTGACCGAGCGCGCCGACGGCGCCTATGAGGTGCGGACCAAACACGGCGCCGTCATGGTCGTGCGCAAGAACGAAGTGAAGAAGATGATTCGGCTGGATGCCGAGCCGGCCACGGTGAAGGCCGGCGGCGCCGCCCCGGCCGCGGGCATGTCGTCCGGAATCACGCGCGTCACCGGCGTGCGGCGGGAAGTATCGGACAGCGAAATCGAAGAGATTCTGGCCGGCATCGTCGTGCCGACTGACGACGTGATCACGGAAGCGGGGGACGACACGAAAGAGGAG
>CAZHIE010000284.1:0-3591 GCA_964532435.1 uncultured Planctomycetales bacterium | reverse complement strand
GCGTCGCGCGGCGCGGGCGAGATCGCGTCGCGCCGAGCCGGCGGCTGACAACCCACAATGAGCAATGAGGCAACAGCGAAAACAAAAGCCGCGCGGCCACGTCGAGCCATGCCATGTCTCCGGCAATCAGCGGTTCGCGGATGCATCGGGAACACCCGACTGGGGACTGGCGGGCGCGGAAGCGCTGCGCTCGGCGGATGCGCCGCCCGCCTCCGCCACCTGCACAAAAATGTCCTCCAGGCTGGCGCGCTGGGGGACCACCGATTCGATCAGAAGCCCGCGCGAGCGCAACAGGTCGATCACCGCGTTCAGACGTGCGGCGTCGGCTCCCGCGATCGTAACGGCCGCTCCGCCCGATGCAGCGCGATCCGGCGCCGCGCCGTCCAGCCGCGCGCCGAGCCGCCCCAGCGCCTCGCGCAGCGGCGCGGCGTCGCCCGCAAACGTGACGCGGCATGCGTCCGAGCCGCGCGTCAGCTCTTCGACCGCGCCTTGCCGCGCGATCGCGCCGGCAAGCAGGATGGCCACGCGGTCGCAGACCATTTCGAGCTCGCTGAGCAGGTGCGAATTCAGAAATACGGTCGCGCCGCGGGCCTTCAATTCCAGCAGAATCTGCCGCACATCCCGGCGGCCGAGCGGGTCCAGCCCATCCGTCGGCTCGTCGAGAACGACCAGTTCGGGGTCGTTCAACAGCGCTTGCGCCAGCCCCAGCCGTTGCAGCATGCCCTTGGAGTAACGCCCGATGCGCTGTGCGGCCCAGGCTTTCATCCCGAACCGCTCCAGCAGCGCAGCGCCGCGCAACCGCCGCTCGCGCCGCGGCACGCGGGCCAGCGCGCCGTAATAATCGAGCAGTTGCGCAGCGCTCAAGTGCGGCGGAAACCGGTGCGCCTCGGGCAGGTATCCCACCCGCGCCAGCGCGGCGCGATCGCCCAGCGGTCGCCCCAGCAGCGTGCCCGACGCCGCATCGGCGCGCACGAGCGTGAGCATGATCTTGACCAGCGTGCTCTTTCCCGCGCCGTTCGGGCCGAGCAGCCCGAATATCTCGCCGCGCCCGACGCGCAGATCGACCCCGCGCAGCGCCGCGATGCGCCGCGCATACGTCTTTCGCACGCCGCAGAGGTCGATCGACGAGCCCGGACGGGCCGTGACAATCGTCATGACACGAGCACCTCCCCGGCAGTGTACGCTCGCGGCGCGCCGATAGAAACGTGAGTCGTTCCGGCGGCGCCAGGTGTCGCCGGGCCGCCGCGGAGCTAAGATTGCGCCCGCTTTTACGCGAGCGCCGGCGGTGTTTCCGGGAGCGTGCGGCGGCGCGGCGCAATGCCCCGACCGCAGAGAGGATCGCCATGTACGGAACTTTCGACAACGTGCTCGAAACGATCGGCCGGACGCCGCTGATTCGGCTGCGACGCGTCGCGGAGGGGCGGCCTTGCCCGATCTACGGCAAGGTCGAGTTCTTCAACCCCGGCGCGAGCATCAAGGACCGCGTCGCCAAGGCGATGGTCGAGAAGGCCGAGCGCGAGGGCCTGCTCAAGCCCGGCGTGTCGACGATCATCGAGCCGACCGCGGGCAACACCGGCGTCGGCCTGGCGCTGGTCGCGGCGGTGAAGGGCTACCGCTGCATCTTCGTGCTGCCCGACAAGATGAGCGACGAGAAGATTCGACTGCTGCGCGCCTACGGGGCCGAGACGGTGATCGTGCCGACGAACGTCCCGCCCGATTCGCCCGAAAGCTACGGCGGCGTCGCGAAGCGCCTGCGCAACGAAATCCCCAATTCCTGGCACCCGGATCAGTTTCAGAACCTCTCCAATCCCGAAATCCACTACCTCACCACCGGGCCCGAGATCTGGGAGCAGACGCAGGGCCGCGTCACGTGTTTCATCGGCGGCGTCGGAACCGGCGGCACGCTCTCCGGCGTCGGCAAATACCTCAAGGAGCGCAACCCGAACGTGAAGATCGTCGGCGCCGATCCGGAAGGGTCCGTGCTGTCGGCAGGCACGCCGGGTTCGTGGAAGGTCGAGGGCATCGGCGAGGATTATGTGCCCAAGACGTTTAACAGCCAGTTGGTGGACGACTGGGTGCGCGTCTCCGACAAGGACTCGTTCCGCACCGCGCGGCAGCTCGCGCGGGTCGAGGGACTGCTCGTCGGCGGATCGTCGGGCACGGCCGTGTATGCCGCGCTGCGCTATGCCGAACGCCTTACGCCGAGCGACCTGATGGTTGCGATCATGCCCGATACGGGGCGAAACTATCTGAGCAAGCTGTTCAACGACGACTGGATGCGCGAGCTGGGTTTCCTCGACGACGCGGTCAAGCCGGCCGCCGCGCGCGACGTGCTGGCGGCGATTGGCGATCGCGAGCTGCTGACGCTCACGCCGGCCCACACGATGCAGGACGCCATCAGCATGTGCCGCGATCGCGGCATCTCGCAGATACCCATTCTGGAGGGCGGCCGCACGGTTGGCGCGATTCAGGAAGTGACGCTGGCGCGGCTGCTGCACGACGGCCGCCGCGCGACCGAAGTGCCCTTGCGCGAGATCATGGCGCGGGCCTTGCCGGAGGTGGACGAGTCGATCTCGGTGGATGAGGTCTATCGCGTGCTGATGTCGGGGAACACGGGCGTGCTCGTGCGCCGCGCCGGCAAGATCGCGGGCATCATCACGCGCATCGATCTTGTCAATTTCTGGGATTCGCCCGTGCGGCAGCGTGGCGCCGCGGCGAAGTGACCGGCCGGCTGTGAGCGATCCGGCGTCGCGTCGCGCCGCCGCCCCATCGGAAGCGCGAGCACGAGCGATCAACCGACACGGCAATGGCGCAGAGCTCCGCAATGCCCACCGTAGTGCGGAGCCCCGCGCTGCCTACCTTTGCAGGAGAGCGCGCATGAGCGATGAACGGATACCGCCGCCGATCCCGCCCAAACCGCGCGTCACGCTGCCGCCGCATCTCACGTCGCCGGCCGCCGCGCCGCGCGAGCCCGAGATTGTCGACATCGAAGTTACGCCCGTTCCGCACGGCGAAAGCGCGCCCCCGCCCCGCGACCATACCGCGCCGCCGCGCCGCGGCGACAGCGCCGCAACCGGCCCGATTGCCGCGTTCCCGTTCATGACGTTCGTGTCGGCGGCGCTCTTCCTGTACGTCGGATTCGGGCTTGGCCTGCGCGGCGTCTCCGGAAACGCGGTTTACGACGGCTCGGTCGCGGTGTTCACGTGGGGGGCCAAGGTCATCGGCGTCGCGCTGCTCGTCTGCGGCGCGCTCGAGTGGATGCGCCTGCGCATCGCGGCCCTGCTCGACTTGCTGACGGCCGGCGCGGCCACGGCGATGTGCCTGGGCGTCGGCGCGGTGTGGCTGCTGAACAGCGACATGGAGGGCGTGCTGCTCCTGCTGTTCGCGGCGCTCAACGGCAGCGCGACGCGCGCGGCCTACGAGCGCTGGTCGGCCACGCGGCCGCCGCGAAATGGGTAGCGCCCGTCGTCGAAGTGTCTACCGCAGCGAATGGAGGGCAGCCGCCCTCGGCTGCAATGGGAAGCGACGGAGCGACAGAGCGACGAAGCCACGAAGGCGAATGCGATCCGAACCCCTCACGCCAGTGAGGGG
>CAZHIE010000283.1:2258-3592 GCA_964532435.1 uncultured Planctomycetales bacterium | reverse complement strand
ACCCGCCTGAGGACAGGCGGGCTCATTTCAAACTCCGCTCGTCGCGCCGACATTCTTGCAAACCGCCGCCGCCGCGGGCAAGCGCAGTGGGAACCACGCCGCGCCAAAGTCCGACCACCGGCCAAGGAAATCTTCGCCGCGGCCTGACGGACGCCGCGGACTGTTTCCGCTTCTTCTGGCGGAACGACGCCGGGCGAGTGCTCGGCGTCCGGGCGCTGCGGGCCGCAAGGCCGCCGGCGCCACAACCTCTGCAAGAAACAAGGAGCGACCGATGTTCAAGCGATCAAACCTGATGTCGGCGGCGTTGATTTCGATGTGCGTTCTGGCGGGCGGCATTGCGACGGCCGCGTTTGCGACGGTGACGACTTCGCCGCCTATCCAGTTCGTGCCGATTGTGAATGCTCCGTCGAGCCTGCGCGTGACGGCCAATGGCGGCTGCTCGATCACGCTCGCGTGGAACGACAACAGCTCGAACGAGACGGGCTTTGTGGTCTACCGACGGCCGGCCGGAACGCTCGCCTGGCAGGTAGCGCGCACGCTGCCGGCGAATTCGACCAGCGCCGCGATCTCCGCGCCGGGCTACGGCCTGTTCCAGTACCAGTTTGCGGTGCGGGCGTACCGCAGCCAGTCGGGCCAGCCGACGGTCTGGTCCCCGTACAGCAACATCGTGGCCGCGGACATGGTCTGCATCCACTGACCGAAGCGCTCCCTGTAGGACGCGAAGCCGGCCGCGGGCGACCCCCGCGCCGGCTTCGTGCGTTTGCCGGCCCGGCGATTGGCGTATCATGCGGCGAGTCGCTACCGGAGCGCGATGTGCCTCGCGATCGAACAACGTGGCCGATGCATCCGCGCCTGGCGGCGACGATTGCGCTGATCCCGCTGGGGATCGGCACGTGGGTTGCCGGATACACTTTGGCGCTCTCATGGGCGTTTCGATCCTCGCCGGGCACGCCGCCTGTTGACCCGGAACTGTACCTCACCCTGCTGTGCTGCTCGCCGCTCGTGTTCACGTACATTGCGCCCGTGCTGATCTGGTGGACGGCGGTTCGCTGGACGCCGATGCGGCGGATCGGCGTAATCGGAACGACGCTGATATTGTTTGCCGCGCTGCTTGCCCCCCTTCTGCTGGACACGATCGACACGGAACTTCGATTCGCGCTGTTGCTGAGCATTAGCATCATGGGCGGGTCCATCGCGATCATCATCGTCAGCATTATCTGCTATTCGCCGCCGGCCGAGCGCGGCGGTCCGCGGAGCGCCGCGTGCCCGCGCTGCGGGTACGACCTGCAAGGCCAGCGCGAATGCCGCTGCCCGGAATGCGGGTTGCAACTCAC
>CAZHIE010000283.1:0-2158 GCA_964532435.1 uncultured Planctomycetales bacterium | reverse complement strand
CCGGCCGCGCGAGGGCGCGGGCCGCTACGCAGAAGAGACCCGCGACGAACGAAGAGACCCGCCTGAGGACAGGCGGGCTCGGTTCGAACTTTCGCTACAGCCGCCCGATTTCCTCCATCGCGGCGTCGATCAGCGGCCGGATCGTCTTCTCGCTGAAATCGAACTTGAGCCCGGCGGCCTCGAACAGCTCCGGCAGCGGCCGCGCCCCGCCCAGCGCCAGGCCGTTGCGATACCAGTTCACGGCCTGCGCGTAGTCGCCGCAGGAATTCCGCCAGACCTGGAGCGCGCCGAGCTGTGCGATGCCGTATTCCACGTAATAGAACGGCACCTCGAAGAAGTGCAGCTTGCGATGCCAGGAATGCCGGTCGAACGATTCCAGACCCGACCAATCGACCGACGGCGCGAAGCGCTTCGTCAGGGCCTGCCACTGGTCCTTCCACTTGTCGATGCCGTCGCCGACGTGCGTGTAGACGTGATGCTGGAATGCGTCGACCCGCGCCATCCACGGGAAGAACGCGACGATTTCCTCGAAGAAGCGCTTGCGTGCGCGGCGCGACTCGTCGCCATAAAAAATGTCGGTGAACGGGAGCGCCAGGCACTCCATCCCCATCGACGCGACTTCGCAGAACTCGATCGGCGCGTGGCGATACGCAATCAGCGGCTCATGCCGCGAGGCCCAGGCGTGGAACGCGTGCCCGCCCTCGTGCAGCAGCGTGCGGACGTCCCCTTCCGTGCCGACCGCGTTCATGAAAATGAACGGCATCCGCCGCTCGGCGAACATCGCCTGATAGCCGCCGGGGGCCTTGCCCTTGCGGCTGCCGAGGTCGAGCATCGACCGCTGGCGCAGCGTCTCGAACACCTTGCCAAGATCGCCGCTGACGCGATGAAAAATCTGCGCGCAGCCGTCGATCAGCTCGTCGTCCGTCTTGAACGGCCGCAGGGGCGGTCGGCTGTCCGGATCGACGGCGACGTCCCACGGCCGCAGCGTCGAAAGCCCGAGTTTCTTGCGCCGCTCGGCCAGCAACTGCGCCACGGCGGGGACGACGACCTTTTCGATCGAATCGTGAAACGCGAGGCAATCCTGCGGCGTGTAGTCGAAGCGCTGGTAGCCCTTGAACGCGTAATCGCGATAGTCGGCGCAGGCGGCGTTTCGCGCCATGCGGTCGCGCAGCGCGACCATCTCGACGTATATCTCGTCGAGCTGCGGCGCATCGTCGTGGAAGCGCTGCGCCGCGAGGCGCCAGGTCTTCTCCCGAACGGCCCGATCCGGCTCTTCGAGATAGCGCGCGAGCTGCTGGAGCGTCTGTTCGCGACCATCGTATGCGACGGTCATCGCGGCGCAGATTTTCTGATAGCGCTGCTGGAGCTTGGCGTCTTCGGTCTGAAGCGGGATGTTTTCGTCGCGGAATAGCTCGACCGCGGCGCGCGCGCTGCGGATCAGGACTTCGTAGCGCTTCGCGGGCGGCTTCAATCGGTCGGCCAGCGCGACGAGCTTCTGGCGCAGCTTGTGATGCCACGGTTCGCGCTTCGGGCGGACGTCTTCGAGAAACGCGAGGTAGGCCGTCTCGCGCGCCGCGTCGTCCACCTGGCAGGTCATCGACGTGTAGCGGCGCGTGCCCTCCTCGTCGAAGCAGGCGTCCACCTCGCTCCAGTCGATAAGCCAGCGCTCCCACTCGGCCAGCGTCGCGACGGGTCGCTCGGCCAGCTCGCGATAGCTGGGCTCGGCCGTTTCCCAGAGGCCGAAATCGGCGTCGCGCTGGACGTAGGTGCGCGGGAATTCTGCCGCGGATGCGATCGGTGCTGCCGCCATTGCGAACCTCTGCAATGCGAATGTGCCTGTGTTGCGAGCCTGCCGCGCCAACCGCGGAAGGCATCTGGGTCATCGTACCGGGCGGGCGCCGGCCGGGCGAGCGCGGCGCGCGGGCTGACGGGAATCGACAGTTGTTTGCGGTGGCGGCGCGGCAGCGGAAGACGCCGTGGCTCAATGCGGCAGACGGATCGAGTCGCGAGCGTCAGTGAGCGGGTTTGCATTGATCCGAGCCGCGAGCGTCAGCGAGCGAAGCGTGCGGAGTTGGTTGCGGGAAGAAGTGCAGGAAGGCGTGCGCGCCAATGCTACAGGGCCGGCGATCGGACGTCGCGCTCGCTGACGCTCGCGGCT
>CAZHIE010000282.1:1446-3605 GCA_964532435.1 uncultured Planctomycetales bacterium | reverse complement strand
CCGCTGCCGCGTGTCCACCTGGAGTTCGTGCGATGTTTCGCCCACCCCGCCCCGTCGGCATGACGCTCAACCTGGCGCCGATGGTGGACGTGATGATGTGCCTCATCATCTTCTTCCTGCTCGCCAGCGAGCTGGTGAATGCCGAGCGCTTCCCGGTCGCGCTGCCCTGGGCGATCGCCGCCAAGGAGGTCGACCGCAGCCAGCTCGGCGAGCGCGTCGTCATCAACGTGCGGCAGAAGCAGGGCGGAAAGCCCGACGAGGCCGAGTACGTCGTCGTCGACTGGGACGGGCAGAAGATCACCGAGCGCGTGCTGGCCCCCGACGACGTGGCCGCTCTGCTCAAGACGCGGGCCGCCCGCGCCGGCGGCGCCGCCGGCGAGAAGAAATCGCTCAAGTGCGTGATCCGCGCGGACAAGGACGCCCAGTATCAGCACGTCGAGGTCGTCCTGCGCGGCTGCGGGCTGGCCGACATTTCCGACGTCGTTTTCGCGACCAACGCCGGCGTCGAGGAGGGCGGCGCGTGAGAAAATCTCCGGCGCCCGTCGGCGAAACCGTGCCCAACCTCGCGCCGATGGTCGACGTCATCATGGTGCTGCTGATCTTCTTCCTGCTTGGCGCGTCGGTGAATCTGGTGAAGGAAGGCGCGCTGCCGACCGAGCTCGACACCAAGAGCGGCCCGAGCGAGGGCGCCGCCGTCCAGATCATGCCGCTGATCCGCATCGCGCTGCAGGACGTAAACAAAGGCGAGTCGTGCGATATCTACGTGATGGAGCAGCCGCTCGACGGCAACGATTTCGACGCGCTCTACCGCTTTTTGCGCGAGCGCCGCGCGGCCGGCGCCGACCCGGAGAATCCGGTCGTGATCGGCGGCGAGACGACGGTGCGGTGGAAGTTCATGATCAAGGCGATGGACGCCGCCGTGCATGCCGGGTTCAAAAACGTGCAGTTCGCGGTCAGCTTCCGGCCGGCGGGCGCGTAGGAGCCTGCGGAAGAATGGACCGCAGCCGCCCCCGGCTGCATTCGCGGGATGATGGAGCGCAGGACGATGATCGAGCCGCGCTCGCTCACGCTCGCGGCTCGGATTGGCGAGCAGGCTGATAGCCTGCGCCGCACACGTAGTCTTCGCCACACGCGCCCTGGATCTACCGCTACGCCAGCCACGCTTGCAGCAACGCGAGCGTCGCCGACTTGTTCGGCATTTCGTATCCCTTGTACAGATCCGGATCGTGGTGAATCGCCACGCGGACGTTCGGCGGGGCGACGCACGCCGGGCAGCCCTCGGCGCACGGACAATCGGCCGCCAGGCGATGCGCCAATCGAAGCAGCTCGTCGGCGTCCTCGAAGCCGCGCCGCGAATACCCGACGCCGCCCTCATACCGGTCGTACAAAATGATGACGCTTACGCCCAGTTGCGTGCTGTCCACCACGCCGCCGATGTCATAGCGATCCGACATCGCCAGCGCCGGCAGCGCCACCACGAGCAGGTTTCGCGCGCCCGACAGCGCTTCCCACACGCGGTGTCCGGCCGCGGTCGTCTGTCGAATCGCCTCGGCCGGCGGTTGCAGCCAGCAGCCGGTGGTGTGAATTTCCTGGCCCGGCAGATTGAGCGCGGTCTGGCCGATCAGCTCCATGCTCTGGTACTTGAACTTGCGAAACGCGATCGTCTGCCAGCGCACCAGCACGTCGCCGAAGTTCCGCTTGCCGCCGAGCCAGTCGGCCTCGATGCGCGGCTGCACGATGCGGCAGTCGCTGGCCAGCACAGGTTGGGTGTAGTAGTCGGCGTCGAAGCGCTCCACCTTTGCGGTGCGCATCGGATAATCCAGCTCGCGCACGATGTAGCTGTCGGCCTGGTGCAGGTAGATCGCCTCGGGATAGACCAGCTCCGGCGCGGAGATCGAGTCGACCTGGCCGAGCACGACGTTTCGGCCGCCGGTGGTGTCGAGGATGGCGAAGGTCGCTTCGCTGATGGTGCGGAGATTCGTCTTGGCAGAGGGGAACTCGGCCGAGGACCAGTAGAGCGCGCCGCCGGTTTCGCGGAGTTGGCCTTCGTCGCACAGGATGGAGGCCGCTTCGGATGCGAGCGAGGCGGGGGAACCCGCGAGGGGACGGGCGTGGTCGGGATGGTCGGGATCTGGGTCGAATGGAGGATGAGACCGGCC
>CAZHIE010000282.1:0-1346 GCA_964532435.1 uncultured Planctomycetales bacterium | reverse complement strand
GGCCGGCCTCGCAGGCGGAGGGGACCAATGGTCGAGTTCGGCCTGCGTCAGCGGCAGCTCAAATGCTGCGCAGCCCAGCTGCGCGGCGAGTATGTGCGGGTTTTCCGGATCGATCGCGGCCCACTCGACCGGCCGCTCAAACAGAAAATCGGGCTGGCGCATGAGGAACTGGTCGATCGGGTCGTCATACGCGACGAGAATCGCGATCGACTCATCCTGGCGCCGGCCGGCGCGGCCCGCCTGTTGCCAGAAGGAGCAGAACGTGCTTGGAAAACCGACGACGATCGCCGCGTCGAGCGCGCCGACGTCGATGCCGAGCTCCAGCGCGTTCGTCGTGCAGACGGCCTTGAGCCGGCCGGAGAACAGCTCCTGCTCGATTTCGCGGCGCTCGATCGGCAGGTATCCGCCGCGATAGGGCTTGATCTGCGCGGCCAGCTCCGGGCGGCGGCGCGCGAGCGCGTCGCGCGTGTACTTGTAGAGCAGTTCGGCCACGACGCGGGCCTTGCCGAAGGCGATCGTGCTGGCGCCGGATTCCATGAGGTCTTGCAGCAGGTGCTGGGCCTCGACGTTGCCGCTGCGGCGCGTCACTTCGCCGGCGTCCAGAAACGGCGGATTCCACAGCACGTACCAGCGCCGGCCGCGCGGCGAGCCGTCGTTGTCAATCAGCCGCATGGGCAGCCCGGTGAGCTGTTCGGCCAGCTCGCGCGGGTTGGCGAGCGTCGCCGAGCAGCAGAGGAACTGCGGATTGGCGCCGTAATGGCGGCAGAGGCGCTGCAAACGGCGAATGACGCCGGCGACGTGGCTGCCGAAGATGCCGCGATAAACGTGGATTTCGTCGAGCACCACGTATCGCAGCCGGGTGAGGAAGCCGGCCCACTTTGCGTGATACGGGAGGATGCCGACGTGCAGCATGTCGGGGTTGGAGAGGATCAGGTTGGCGTTGCGGCGGATGCCGGTGCGCTTGTGCGTCGGCGTGTCGCCGTCATAACAGGCCGGCCGCACCGCGTGGCTCTGTTCGCCGGCGGCGACGATGCGTTCGAGCGTGCCGAGTTGGTCGTAGGCGAGCGCCTTGGCGGGCATCAGATAAAGAGCGCGCGACTCCGGGTCGGTGAGCAGCCGCGCCAGCACCGGCAGGTGAAAGCAGAGGCTCTTTCCCGAAGCGGTGCCCGTAGCGATGGCGACGTTTTCGCCGGCCGCGACCGCGTCGTACGACTCCGCCTGGTGCGCGTAGAGTTGCTCGATGCCTGCGCCGCGCAGGATGGCGTGGAGGGCTTCGGGGATTTCGGCCGCGGGCGCGGCGTACGCGGCCGGCCGAGCGTCGCGCGTGCGGATGGCGGCGATCTGCC
>CAZHIE010000281.1:2540-3634 GCA_964532435.1 uncultured Planctomycetales bacterium | reverse complement strand
TGACGTACGAAGACGCGGAAGTCGCGGGCGCATGCGCCCAGAGCCGCGTCATCACGCGCACCTGGATCGCGACTGACGCCTGCGGCAACAGCATCGCGCAGGACCAGATCATCACGGTGGTCGACACCACGCCGCCGACGCTCAGCGTGCCGGCCGACGTGACGATCGCGTGCGGCGACTCGACCGACACCGGCCTCACCGGCGCTGCCAGCGCCAGCGACGGCTGCGACCCGGCGCCGACCGTCTCGTTCGTGGATTCGACGGTTCCCGGCGTCTGTCCCGAGGTCTCGGTAGTGACGCGGACATGGACCGCGACCGACGGTTGCGGGAATTCCGCCTCGGGCGCGCAGCGCATCGCGCTGATCGACAACGTCGCGCCGGAAATCACGTGTCCCGAGGATGTGGAGGTGACGGTCCCGCACGGCGACTGCTCCGCCGACGCGCTCGACATCGGCTTCGCGATCGGCACCGATCTGTGCAGCGAAGTGACCGTGACGAAGAGCTTGCCGGACGGCTACGCCTTCCCGGTCGGCACGACCATCGTCGTGTGGACCGCGACCGACGCCTGCGGCCACGTCGCCACCTGTCAGCAACAGATCGTGGTGGAAGACACGTCCCCGCCGGCGGTTTCGTGCTGCCTGACGACGACCATGCTCTGGCCGCCGAATCATGACGTCGTGCCGGTCGGCCTGAGCGTCACGGTTTCGGACGCCTGCGAGAGCGGGATTCCGCCGGTCGTGACGGTCTATGCCGATGAGGACGACGAGGAGCCGACGGGCGACGGGTTGCATTCGCCCGATGCCAAGGACATCGCCCCCGGCACGCTCCGCCTGCGGCGCGAGCGGATGGGCACGTGCGACGGCCGCGTGTACCTGATCGTCGTCGAGGCGACCGATTCGTCCGGCAACGTCGGCCACTCGTGCTGCACGGTGGTCGTGCCGCACAGCCGCAGCGGACCGGCCATGCTGTCCGTGCGCATGCAGGCGCTCTTCGCGCAATTGTATTGCCACGTGATCGGCGAACCGCCGCCGGGCTTCGTGCTCGTTGGGGACGGACCGATCATCGGTCCAAAGCAGTAGCGGCGGCTGGCGAAT
>CAZHIE010000281.1:0-2440 GCA_964532435.1 uncultured Planctomycetales bacterium | reverse complement strand
CCCCCAACGGAGGATCGCCCGATGAGAGCCATCGCCACCAGCTTTCTCGTTGCGCGCCCCCGTCGGCGGCAAGGCTGAGTTTCCCGCTTCTACGACGTTTCACTCCGTAGTCGCTGACCCTCAACCGCCTCTCCCCTGACGCCGGCGCGCCCCCAGCGTGCCCGACCCGGCCGATGCTGCGCGCGCCAAACGCCGCGCCGCCGGCCGACTCGGGCGGGGCTTCTCCCGTAAGTCAGGCTCGATCGCCCGCGCCGCACTTTCGGCGCGGCGGCGAATGCGCCGGCGCCGCCGGCCAGGAAAGGCGTTCACCCTTGCGTCTCGAACAACTCGGTTGGAATTCGGATTGGCAACAGAGCTTCGACGCGCAGCGCGCCGCGCTGCGCGAGTCCGCCGATCGCGATCTCGCCCCCGCGCGGGTTGCGCGACAGGATCGCGACGGATACGTCCTCTACACCCACGGCCGCGCCCTGCGCGCGACCATCCGCGGGGCGCTGCGGTTTCGGGCCGTCGCGGCGGGTGACCTCCCCGGCGTCGGCGATTGGGTCGTCGTCGCCACGCGCGGCGCCGAGTCGCGCGGCGTAATCGAAGCGCTCCTGCCGCGCCGCAGCGCTGTCGAGCGCAAGGCCGCCGGCGACGCCGCCACGGCGCAGTTGATCGTCGCCAACGTCGACGTCGTGCTCATCTGCTGCGGCCTCGATGGCGATTACAACCCGCGCCGCATCGAGCGGTACGTCGCGCTCGCTTATGCCAGCGGCGCCGAGCCCGCGATCGTGCTCACCAAGGCCGACGCGTGCGACGTTACCGCCGAGCGCTGCGCCGAAGTCGCGCTGCTGGCGATCGGCGCGCCGGTGCTTGCGGTCGGCTTCGGCGACGAGGCCGGCCCGCAAGCCGTACGCGCGCTGGTCGGGTTTGGACGAACCGCCGCGCTGCTCGGCTCGTCGGGAGTGGGCAAGTCCACGCTCATCAACCGCCTCTTGCAGCGCGAAGCAATGGCGGTGCGCGAAGTGCGCGAGCACGACCAGCGCGGCCGGCACACGACGACGCATCGCCAGTTGCTCCTCCTGCCCGGCGGCGGCGTCCTGATCGACACGCCGGGCATGCGCGAGCTGGCTTTGTGGGCCGATGAGGACGACGTCGGCGCGGCGTTCGACGACATTTCCGAGTTGGCCGGCGCCTGCCGCTTTCGCGACTGCACGCACCAGCGCGAACCCGGCTGCGCCGTGCGCGCGGCGCTGGAGCGCGGCGATCTGCCCGCCGACCGGCTGGACAGCTATCACAAGCTCCAGCGCGAGCTGCGCTACCTGGAGCGCCGCGAAGACCCCGTGGCCCGCTCGGCCGAGACGGCTCGCTGGAAAGCCCTGCACAAGGCCGCCCGCCGCCACATGCGCGACAAATACCGGTAGCGCCGCGTCGCGCGAAAACGGCGTGCGCTCGGCGTTTTCCCGCGCAACTGCGCGCGGCGCCGAGCGCACGTCCGATTTCGCCACCGGCTCCGAATCATCCGCCGGTAAGCAGCGCGACGAATCCGTCGATGTCCGCGTTGTCCACGCGCCCGTCGCCGTTCACGTCGCCGTTGATCGTCAGGCAGGCGGGAAACAGCGCGCGGTATCGCGACGGGCTCACGAGCAGGAGCACGAACCCGTCGATGTCGCCGTTGTCCACCGCGCCGTCGCAATTCAGGTCGCCGATCCGCCGCTCGCACAAATCCGGCACGCCGTTGACGTTCTCGTCCGCCAGCGGCGCGTTTGGCGAATCGCCGCACCGCCGGCCGGGCACGATCGATACTTCGTCCGCCACGCCGTCGGCGTCGACGTCCAGCTCGCTGCGAATTTCGCTGGCGATCGGCCAGTCGTTGATCACGGCCGTGTGAATCGCGCCGGGCGGCACGTCGAACGGCCCGTACAGGTTCGTGCCGGTCGCTTCGCTCTCGCCGTCGACGGTCTCGGCCACCAGCGTGTACGAGCGCGACCCTCCGCTCAGGTTCTGATAGCTCACGCCGCGCCGTTCGGGCAGGGCGGCGAATTCGCCCGCGCCCTCGACGTTGGACATGCGGAACACGGCGCGGCCGCGCTCGCCGAGCGTCATGCCGAGGCGCGGGGCGACGCGGACCGAGGCCGAGTGCGGCGTAAAGAGCGCCGAACGAAGCGCGCGCCCGCCGGCGGACTCCTCCACGCCCAGTTGAATCGCGTCGCGCTGACCGTCGGCGTTGTTGCTCACTTCGAGCTGAATGAGCGTTCCGCGCGATCCGGCCTGCCAGGAGTAGCGGTCGCCACGCACCTGAATGGTCGCCTCGGGGACGCTGACGCCGTCGGGAATGATGAGCGGAACCTGCCGCGAGAGCGTGCCGGAAGGCCCATACGGATTCAGCGCCAGAACGCCCGGCATCTGGTCGCGGAACATGCCTTGCTGGTTCCAGCCCCAATCCGTGCCGTCGGCCGCG
>CAZHIE010000280.1:0-3669 GCA_964532435.1 uncultured Planctomycetales bacterium | reverse complement strand
TGGAGTGCATCGTGCGAGTCCCGAAGGAAATGCAGCCGAGGGCGGCTGCGGTCCACTGCGGCTGCGGTCCAATCGGCTGCGGTCCATTTTCTCAAGGGACTCATAGGCGTCATCCGCAAACGGAGGCACCGTCATGTCGGAACCCGCCATCGCTGTCACGGGTCTGGAGAAGCACTTCGGCTGCAAGCGTGTGCTCGCCGGCCTCGATCTGAGCGTTCCGGCCGGCTCCGTTTTCGGGCTGCTCGGCCTGAACGGCGCGGGCAAGAGCACGCTCGTGCGCATCCTGCTCGGGCTCGCGCGGCCGGATGCGGGGACGTGCCGCGTGCTGGGGATCGACCCCGCGCGGCAGGCCGTCGCGGTGCGACAGCGCGTCGGGTACATGGCCGAGAACCAGTGCATGTATGCGTGGATGCGCGTGGGCGAGCTGATGCACTGGTACGGCCGCTTTTTTCCGTCGTGGAACGGTGGATTGGCCGAGCAGCTCCGCGAGCGCGCCGGACTGGACGCGGACGCGAAAGCGGGCGCCTTGTCGAAGGGGCAGGCCAGCAAGCTCGCGCTGCTGCTGGCGCTGGCGCACGAGCCGGCGCTTGTGATCCTGGATGATCCGGCGCTGGGGCTCGACCCGTTGGCGCGGCGCGACTTTCTGCGCGACGTGATCGGCCAGCTTCAGGCCCGCGACGTGACGGTCCTGTTCTCGTCGCACCTGCTCTACGAAATCGAACCGATCTGCGACCGGGTCGCGATCCTGCACAACGGCGCGATCGTCGCCTGCGAAGGGGTGGATTCGCTGCGCGCGCGGGTAAAGCGATTCGAATTTCACACGGAGCACGAGCAGCGCATCGCCGCGGTTCCGACGCTGCTCGACGTGCGGCGAGAAGGCGCCGCGTGGTCGATCGCCGTCGCCGATTCGCAGGCCGCCGCGCCGGCCGTCCGCGACTTGAGCCGCAACGGCGTTGCGACGATCGACCTGAACCTTGACGAGATATTCGAGGTTTACGTGGCCGGCCGAAAGGAGGTCGCGGCATGAGCGCGGCCTGGGGCGCGATGATGTGGAAGGAGTGGCGCGAGCAGCGCTGGCGGTATGGCGTCGGCACGCTGCTGCTCGCCGGGCTGTCGTTCAGCGTCATCCGGGCACAAGTGGTTCCGCTGATCGACGCGCTGCTGCTGATTTACGCGATCGTCGGGCTGGGGACGTGCGTTTTCTACGCAACCGGCTCGGTCGCGACGGAGCGGGCCGACGGCACGTGGGACTTTCTCGTCGCTCGGCCGATCGAGCTCGGTTCGCTGCTGCGCTCCAAATGGCTGGTCGGCGCGGCCGCGCTGCTGGCGGGTTTGCTGCTGGCGACCGTCGCGGCGCACGTGGCAGCGGAGAGCCGCAACCTGTTTCGCCTTCCCGCGCCGCCGGCGGCGCCGCGTGGGCTTTCCGCGCCGCTGGTGCAGATGTGGGAGAGCCGCAGCGCGGGCGGTCTATGGAGCGCGGCTGGCGCCGCGTCGGTCGCGCTTCTGGCGTGGTATACGACGCTGTTTCTGCTGCTCACTCGTGCGCGAAATGAGCTGCACGCGGGACTGGGCGGGCTGCTCCTGACCATTGCGGCGCTGGCGTGGCTCGTGCAATTCACCTTTGCGCACGACCCTGAAATCAACGCGACGTGGCGCTGCGTGCTCTGGCAATCATGCATGTTGAATCCGCTGGCCGCGGGCGTGTTTGCGTTCGACCGGCCGGCGGCGTTTGCGCTGGCGGTTGCGTTGGCGCTGTTGTTGTGGATCGCGACGCCGGTCTGGGTGATGGGGCGCATCCGACTCGACGGGAGGGTTTCTCGATGACCGCGTGCGAACGCCGCGGCGGCCGGTTTGTGCGGAGCGCGCTGCTGGCGAAGGAGTGGCGTGAAAATCTGGCCGCGCTCTTCGCCGGGGCGTGCATTTTCGGCGTCGTGCCGGCGCTGTGGGCGACGGTGTACGCTTTCATCAGTCCGCGTGACCGGTTTTTCCCCGGCATGGGCGCGTGGCTGCTGATCGGCATCGGCTGGTTGTTTGGGGCGCTGTTGGGGGCGCAGGCGATTTGCCGTGATTTCGGACGGGCGGAGGGGCGATTTCTGCTGGCGCTGCCGGTTCGGGCCGGTCAGGCGGTGCGGGCGAAGCTGGCGGCGGGGCTGCTGGCCGTGACGGCGGTCGCGGCGGTGGTGTGGCTGTATGAGGGTGCGCTGGCGCTGATGGGGCGGGCGCTGCCGGGCGACGAGGTGATTCTCGAGCGCCTGATCGTCGGCAGCGCCGGCGCGCTGCTGGCGTTTCTGGTCGGATTTGCGGCGGCGGCGCTGACGCGCCGCGCGACGGCGGCGGTGATGATCGCTGGCGCGGCGACGGCGCTGCTGTTCGCGGTTCCGATGCTGAGCGGCTTTGTAGCCGGGCTGCCGGTCGACGTCGAGTCGCTGCGACGCGCGATCTTCGGCGATACGTATACGACGCGCGAAAGGTGGAGTGCGCAGCGCTGGGCGACGATCGCAATCGCGCTCGCGGCGCTACTGATGCTGCTCGCGGCGAGCGGCGCGGCCGCCTGGGCGATTGCGACGAGCGCCGTTCGATCCGAAAGGCGCGCGGCTCTTCGCGGGCGTCATGCCGGCGTCGCGCTCGTGCTGGTTGCGGCCGCGCTGCTGATTACCGCACTGCGCGAAGTCGGCGGGAACGTGCCGATCGGGGGAGCGTGGTGGTACCCGGTCGCGACGGATTCAATTCCGGTGGACGTTGCGATCGGTCGCGAGCGCATCTGTGTGCTCGGCGACGTTCAGCTCAAGTACGGTTTCGCCGAACTGCTGCGTCTGAGCCCGGAAGGCGCCGTGCTGGAGGCGCGGCGGCTCGGAAGGCCCGAACCCAGTGTATTGAGTTCGTGGAGCTTTGCCGCCGCGTTCGACAAGGCGGACGCGCTTTGGGTCGTGGGTTTGATGCCGCGAGTGCGCGACCCGGCCCGCGCGCCGGCGTCCGGCGAAGACCAGCACACCCCCCTCTCGGAGCTGGCCGCGCTGCGGGCGTGGCGCTACGACGAGCAGGTCGGCTCGTGGGCGGCGGGCGTCACGCTTCCGTTTCCGAGTTCCACGGCGAGCGCGAGCTACTGCTCCTGCAGCGCCGCGACGTTTTATGGCGACGAGCTGTGGTTGACGCTGTGGGAGTGGAAGCGGAGCAGCGCAGGCCGCACGGAGCACGCCGAGACGTTTGCGGTCTATCGGCTGAGCGGCGGGTCCGAACCGGAGCTGGTGCGCTCGGCGGGCCTCAACCGGGGTCCGACGGCGCGACCGAACGGGATCACGCACTTTTCGCTGCGGAAGGGCAAGGCGCCGGTGATCGTCGGCGCGGGCTGGACCTTCGACCCGACGACGGAAGACGGCGTGCCGGTGGGGTTCAACTGGAAGCTCGGCTCGCCGCTCAACTGGATGACGCCGATCATTGGCGACGGAATCTGCGCATCCGCCTCGCGCGACGGGCTGCTGGTATACACCGAGATTCCGCCGCGCCCCGGCGCGACCTGGGCCGATTTCGACGTGACAACGCTCCCGGCCCCGTTCATTTCCCGCCCATTTCGCACGCACAGCGGCGTGCCTGTCCCCAGCGGCGAACGCATGCTGTGGGAGCCGCACTATGAGCGCGTCGTCGGCTACGACGTGTCCGACCCGCGCCGGC
>CAZHIE010000279.1:0-3892 GCA_964532435.1 uncultured Planctomycetales bacterium | reverse complement strand
CGCGCCCTGACGGGCGAAGACAAAGGAGTGGACCGCAGCCGCCCTCGGCTGCATTTCTGAATTGGAGGGCAGCCGCCCTCCGGCCGCTAGCTCTTTCCGCGGGCCGGGCGGGCGGCGAATTTTCCCGCCGACGGGCACAGCGGCGCCAGCGGACAGCGCTCGCACGCCGGGTTGCGCGCCGCGCACGTGCCGCGGCCGTGATCGATCAGCGCGTGCGACACGAATGTCCACGACTCTTGCGGAATGACGCGCATCAGATCCTGCTCGATGCGCACCGCGTCCTTGTCGTCCCGCGCGCTGGGCGAAAGCCCCAGCCGCAGCGCGACGCGACCGACGTGCGTGTCGACCACGACGCCCTCGTTGCTACGGAACCACGCGCCCAGCACGCAATTGGCCGTCTTGCGCGCCACGCCCGGCAGCGTCAGCAGCTCATCCATCGTCGAAGGAACCGCGCCGCCATGTCGCTCGCCGATCGCCCGCGCCGCGCCGATCAGGCTCTTCGCCTTGTTGCGGAAAAAGCCCGTCGTGCGGATGTCCTGCTCCAGCTCCTCCTGTTTCGCACGCGCGAATGCGGCCGCGTCGGGGTACTTCCGAAACAGGCCGGGCGTGACCATGTTCACGCGCTGGTCCGTGCATTGCGCCGAGAGGATCGTCGCCGCCAGCAACTCCCACGCGCTGCCATGCCGCAGCGCGCACTCCGCGTCGGGATACGCGCGCCGCAGTATCGCCAGAATCTGCGCCGCGCGACTTGCCCGCGCCGCAGCGCTCTCGCGCGGCTGGCGAATCTTCGGTCGACGATTCTTCGCGGCGCTTCGCGCGCCGGCGGTCGATGATTTTGCCATGATGCGGGCAGTCTAATCCGCGCGCCGGCCGCCGCGAAGCGCAACCGCGATCGGCGCAGGTCGTCGCGGTTGCCGCGGGCGGATTGCCCGCAGAGAATCCCTCGCGTGAGAATCGTCCGGGCCGGACCTTTCGAATGCCGCGGAGCAACCGTGCGACGCAACGCCGTGTTTCTGGCACTAGTCGCGGCATGCTTCTCCAGCGCGGCCTGCCGACAGGCGACCAGCCACGAGGAGCAACCTCCCATGCAACCCAATCCCTCGACGCGGCCGTCGCAGCCGTCGGACCTCGCCGCCGGCTTCACCAACCGCCTGGCGCGGGCCCACTCGCCCTACCTGCTCCAGCATCAGCACAACCCGGTCGACTGGTACGAGTGGGGGCCCGAGGCGCTGCAGCGCGCCAAGCGCGAAAACCGCGTGATTTTCCTGAGCATCGGCTACTCCGCCTGCCACTGGTGCCACGTCATGGCGCACGAGAGTTTCGAGAACGCGCAGGTGGCCGCGACGATGAACGCGCACTTCGTCAACATCAAGGTCGATCGCGAGGAACGCCCCGACATCGACGACGTCTACATGCGCGCCACGCAGATGATGAACGACGGACAGGGCGGCTGGCCCATGAGCGTCTGGCTCACGCCCGACCTCAAGCCCATCTTCGCCGGCACGTACTTTCCGCCCGACGAACGCTGGGGCCGCCCCGGATTCCGGCCGCTGTGCGAGCGCATCGCCCAGCTTTGGCGCGATCAGCCGAACAAGCTCCGCGAGACAGCCGAGCAGGTGACGGCGATGCTCCATGCGGCCGACGCCGCGCCCGCCAGCGCCGCGGCGTCGCTCGGCGCTGCGGACGTCGACCGCCTCGCCGAGGCGTTGGCACAGGCCTTCGACCCGGTTCACGGCGGCATGAGCGGCGGCGGCTCGAACAAGTTTCCGCCCAGCATGGCGCTCGACGTGATGCTGCGCAGCGCGGCGCGCCGACCGGCCGACGACGAGGCGCGCCGCCGGCTGGTCGGGCTCGCGACGCTGACGCTGAATCGCATGTACGACGGCGGCGTTTACGATCAGCTCGCCGGCGGAATTCACCGCTACAGCACGGACGTCGAGTGGCACGTGCCGCATTTCGAGAAAATGCTCTACGACCAGGCGCTGGTCGGGCGCAGCTACGTCGAAGCGTATCAGTTCACGCGCGACGAGCGCTTCGCGCAGGCGGCTCGCAGCATTTTCGAGTACGTGCTCGCCGACTTGCAGGCGCGCGACGGCGGATTCTGCAGCGCGCGCGACGCCGACAGCGAGGGCGAAGAGGGCCGCTATTACGTCTGGACAAAGGCGGAGATCGACGCGCTGCTCGACCCCGACGACGCCGCGCTCGTCTGCGAATACTACGACGTGAGCGCCGCCGGCAACTGGCGCGACCCGCACGATCCCGGCACGCCCCGAAACGTGCTGCGGGTGCGGAACAGCCGCGAGATCGTCGCGCAGCGCCGCGGCCTGGCGCTCGCCGAATTCGACCGCCGGCTCGACGCGGCCCGCGCGAAACTGCTCTCCCGCCGCGCCACGCGCGCCACGCCGGCGCTGGATGACAAGGTGATCTGCGAGTGGAACGGCCTGATGATCTCCGCCCTGGCGCGCGGCGCCGGTCCGCTCGGCGAGCCGAAACTCGCACAGGCCGCCGCGCGCGCGGCCGACTTCCTCCTGACCCGGCAAAGCCGCGACGGTCGGCTGCTGCGCTCCTGGCGCGACGGGCGCGCCACGGACATCGCGTTCCTCACCGACTATGCGTGCCTGATCGAAGCGCTGCTCGATCTGTACGAGGCGACGTTCGAGCGGCGCTGGTTCGACGCCGCAATCCGGTGGAACGACGCCGCGCTGCGGCTCTTCTGGGACGAAACGTCGGGCGGTTTCTATTTCACGCCGCACGACCACGAAGCGCTCATCAGCCGACGCCGCGACGTGCATGACGGCGCGACGCCCGGCGGAAATTCGGTGATGCTGAGCAACTTGCTGCGGATGGCGGTGATGACCGGCGACGAGTCGCTCCGCGCACGGGCCGACGCGATGATCCGGGCGCTGACGCCCGAAGTGGCCGCGTCGCCCTGGAGCGGCGAGCGTTTTCTGTGCGGCATCGACTTCGCGGCCGGCGGCGCTGTCGAGTTGGCCGTCGTCGGTGCTCCATCCGACCCACGAACCCAGGCTCTGCTCCGCACGATTCACGCCACGTACATCCCCAATCGCGTGCTGATGCTGCTCGATCCGGCGAGATCGGACGATGCGCCCGATTCGCCGCTGCTGAAGGAACGGGCGCTCGTCGGCGGCCACCCGGCGGCGTATGTGTGCCGCAATTACGCCTGCCGCCTGCCCGCGACAAGGCCTGAAGATCTGGCTCGCGAGCTGGAACGCTGAGCCGCCCCCGGCGCCACTCGATCCGAACCCCGACCGCGAGGGAGAGGCGAGCGAGAATGCTGAATGCCGAATGCTGAATGCTGAAGTAAGAGAATCCGAACCCCTCATGCGAGTGACGGGCCAACGATCCGAGCCGCGACCGTCAGGGAGCGCACCCTTCGGCCGGCGTTGCGGGTCATCGCAGCGCGCGGACGTCCAAGTCAAAGCGCGTCAGTCGCGCGATAAACCGAGCGCTGCCGGCGCGCGTGCTGACTTCAAATCGCTTCAATCGAGAAACGCTCAAACATCCAACCCGCAACCGGCGCCCCGCGCTTCGCTCCCTGACGGTCGCGGCTCCGATCGTGAATGGACCGCAGCCGCCCTCGGCTGCATTCAATCCGAACCCCTCACGCCAGTGAGGGGCCGGCCGGAATGCTGAATGCCGAATGCTGAATGCTGAAGTAAGAGAATCCGAACCCCTCACGCCAGTGAGGGGCCAGCCGGATTGCTGAATGCCGAATGCTGAATGCTGAAGTAAGAGAATCCGAACCGCCTCTTCGCCCGTCAGGGCGCGCGATGGTTGCCAGGCGTTTCAACGCCTGGACCCGAGCGCATCTCCTCGCTCTTCTTCTTTCCGCCCGGCAGGGCGGACGAGCGCACCTCCACGCACCTTCGCG
>CAZHIE010000278.1:0-3933 GCA_964532435.1 uncultured Planctomycetales bacterium | reverse complement strand
CTCGCGCGGCCGGAGCGACGTCCGGCAATCGGCGCCGCACGCGTATCGCCAAACCTCCTCGTCCGACGCCGTCTTCGCGACCCCTTCGACCCCGCGCCCCCTCACTCCACCAGCCACGCTTCGTTCATCTCCACGTCCCCGATCCAGCGCCGATCATGCGAATACACAACGTGGATCGCCCCGCTCGCCTCACCCGCCACCCCCGGATACGCAATCTCCCCCGCGTCGTCCACCAATACGCGCGGCCGCGACCACGACGCCCCATCGTCCGCCGAAAGCGCCGCCGACAACCTCCGCCGTTCCGTCGCGTCGTCGTTGAACACAATCAGCAACCGCCCGCTCGCCAGCCGCGCCAGCGCCGCCGGACTGTCCGGGCTCGGAAACCCCGACGCCCTCGCACGCGACCACGACCGCCCGCCATCGTCCGACGACGACGCCCACAGCTCCCCCTTCCCCCGATTCCGCATCACCGCAAGCAGCGCGCCATCCGCGCCGCTCGCGATGCTCGGCTGAATCGCCTGCTGCTGCGGCGGCTCGGCGATGATCGAACGCAACGCCCAGCGCTCGCCATCCGCCGAGGCGAAAAAGAGCGATCGTTGCAACAAGTCGTCATACGCCGGCAGAATAAGCGTCCCATCGCCCAGCCGCACCGGCGGAAACCGGACATTCGTCCCCGGCGGCCCGTCCAACGTCCGCGCCGCGCTCCACGTCCGCCCGCGATCGGCCGATCGCAGCGCGTCCACGTGCGCCGACGACCACCCCAGCGGCGCTGCCGCGCAGAACAGCCACACCGCCTCGCCCTCGGCATACAGGACGGGATTGCCGTCGCCCACCACCGTGTCGCGAAGCACAAACGGAGCGCCCCATTCGTCCCGCCCCGCCGGCCGCCGCGCCGCGTAAATGGCCGCGCCCTGCAGTTCATGCGGCCCATCGTAGGAATACCAGGCCGCGAGCAACTCGCCGTCGTCGAATGCGACAATCGTCGGCGCGTGATGGCCGACCTTTCCGGGAATGTCCGCCACAACCACGTCGCGGCGAAAAAATGGCGCCTGCCCGGCCGGCGGCGCCAGCGCCCGCGCGGACAGCGCAAAGAAAATCGAGGGCGCCGAAAGCTCGTCCACGCGCGGCGCGGGACACCCCCCAAAGCCGCCGACCGCAGCCAGCCACACGGCCAACCCGCCGCGCCAGCGCCACAACGGGCCGCCCGCAGGCATCATCCCAGATCCAGCGCCAGAATCCGCTTGCGATCCCGCACGTAGAGAATCTTGCCCACGAGCGTCGGCGCGGTCCACGCCTTGCCTTCCAGCAGCGGCGCCTGCGAGTGAACCTCCAACCCCTTATCCGTCGGCGTCGCAATCGCCAACTGACCGTCTTCGTCGATGATGATGAACTTCCCATCCGCCTCGACAAAAGTCGACTTCGCCAGGTCGCGGCTGCGCCACAGCGTCTCGCCCGTCTTCAGGTCCACCGCGCAGAAAAACGACGGCCCGAAGTCGCCCGTCGAGCCGTACACCCGCCCGTTCAGGCAGATCGCGTTGCCAAAGTGAATCCCGAACCGGTCCGCGTACCACAGCTCCTTCGCCGTCGCCTTGCCGTCCTTCTCCTCGATCCGAATCGCGCGGCTGCCGCTGCGATACCCCGCCGAGCAGAAGATCACGTTATCGCCGCACCAGACCGGCGTGCTGATGTTCGCCCCAAACTGCGTCTTGTGCGGATGCGACCAGCGCAGCTCGCCATTCTCCGGGTTCAGCCCGACCAGCTCCGCCGCGGTGAACGCGACCAGCTCGTCCTTGCCGTCGCGCTGGATCAGGATCGGCGACGAATGCCCCACCAGAAAGCTCTGGTTCTTCCACAGCAGCTTGCCGTCCGCCAGATCGAACGCCATGAACGCCTGCCCCGCCACGGTCGGCCCCGTCAGCTCGAACCCGCCGCCGCGCCGCCGTGGCTCGTCTTCCTTCTTCGCGTCCGCATCCGCGTCTTCCTTCATCGGGCTGCCGACCGACAGAATGATCGAGTTCTTGTACGCGATCGGGCTGCACGAGTATCCGCGGCCGGGAATGTCGCCGCCGAACTCCTTCGCCAGATCGTGCATCCACACGACCTTCCCCGTCTTCTTGTCGAAGCAGTGCAGCACCGCGTTCACGCCGACCGTGTACAGCCGATCGCCGACGACGATCGGCGTCGAGTGCGGACCGGGGCCGAACTGCTCCATCCCCGGCGTAAACGGCGAGTCATACTTGAATTCCCAGATCGTCTTGCCGTCGCGCGCGCTCAGCGCCGCGACAAACTCCGTCTTTTCGACCCGGTACGGAACAAACAGCACGTCGCCGTCCGCCAGGATCGTCGAATACCCGTCCCCCAGATCGCGCGACCACAATTGTTTCGGCCCATCATCCGGCCACTTCGTGCTCAGCCCGCCCGCATGCACGCGGAAGTTGCGGTCCGGCCCGCCCCACTGAAGCCACTGCGCCGAAGCGGGCGCGACGAGCGCCAGCGCGCCCAGCGCGACGAGGACGATGCGCGACAAGCGACGAACGCGGAACGAGCGGATATCGACGAACATCGAACGGACTCCTGAAGCGGTGGCTGAACCCGCGGCCCGACGCGCCGCCGGGCGCGGATCGCCGTTGCGCGGCAACGGCTCGCCCGGGGCGCAAGGCGTAGCGTACCGAGCGCCGCGCCGCGGCGAAACGCCGATTCCGCCACGCCCGTTGTCGGATTTGGTATCGCGTGCCCCCAATCGACCGCCCCGCGACTCCTCGCGCATCGCTTGCCGAACCGCCGCCCGTTGGATTACCACTCCCCCGGCGGCAGCGCTGCCCCGCGCTTCCCGCCCGCCCACGCGGAGGAAACTCGCCATGCGCGCCTGGTCCATCGACAGATTCGATCTCGCGGCACTCACCCTGCGCGACATTCCCGACCCGACGCCCGGCCCCGGCGAGGCGCTTCTCGCGGTTCGAGCGCTCAGCCTCAATTTCCGCGACCTGCTCGTCATCCGCGGACAGTACAACCCGAAACTGCCGCTGCCCGCCACCCCCATCAGCGACGCCGCCGGCGAAGTCCTCGCCGTCGGTCCCGGCGTCACGCGCGTCCGACCCGGCGACCGCGTGATGACGCACTTCCTCACCGGCTGGATCGACGGCCCGTTTCGCGGCGACTACCCCGCAACGACGCTCGGCCTGCCGCGCGCCGGCCTCGCGGCCGAGCGAGTCGCACTTCCGGCCGATGCGCTTCTGCCGCTGCCTTCCGGCTATTCGTTTGCAGAGGCGGCCACGCTGCCGATCGCCGCGCTGACGGCGTGGAGCGCGCTCGTGACCGCCGGCGGCCTTGATCCCGCCGGCTCAAACAGCGGCCGGACCGTGCTGACGCTCGGCACGGGCGGCGTCTCGATCTTCGCCGTGCAGATTGCGGCCGCGCTCGGCGCGCGCGTCATCATCACCAGCAGCAGCGACGAAAAGATCGAGCGGGCGCGCCGCCTCGGCGCGGCCGCGGGCGTCAATTATCGCACGCAACCAAACTGGGACCGCGCCGTTCTCGATCTCACGAATGGCGAAGGCGCCGACGTCACGGTCGAAAATGGCGGCGCCGCGACGCTCGACCAATCCATCCGCGCCACCCGCGCGGGAGGCGTCGTCGCGCTGCTCGGCGCGCTCACCGGGCTGAAAGGGGAGGTGAATCTCGCGCCCATCCTGATGCGCAGGATGCGCATCATGGGAATCATGGTCGACAGCCGCGCGCAATTCGAACGGCTCTCCAAATTCCTCGGCCAGCACGCGATCCGCCCCGTCATCGACCGCGCATTCGCGTTCGAAGCCCTCCCCGCCGCGCTCGCGCACCTCGCCGCGGGCGCGCACTTCGGAAAAATCGTCGTCGACGTCAGCCCATCGCCCAACGCCGTGTAGCGGCCCGCGCCCTCGCGCGGCCGGAGCGACG
>CAZHIE010000277.1:0-3935 GCA_964532435.1 uncultured Planctomycetales bacterium | reverse complement strand
GCCGCCGCCCGGCGAACCCGTCGGCGCGACGGCGTGGCCGGACGCGGGCGGTACATCCTGCGCGTCGGCTCCGCCGAACGGACGCGTGCGGCTCCATGCGGCCGCGGCGGCGACGATGTCGCGCACGTCGTAGACTCGCGCGACCACCTTGTGATCGAGATCCTCTTCCGTCGAGATGACGAGCACGCCGTCTTCGATCTCATACGCGAGTTTCATGTCCGAGCCGCCCACGTCGTCGAGCACGAGGCGCAGCACGCGTTCGGCGGAAAGCCCCTTGAGCTTTGCGTTGATGATTCGATCGCGCTCGATGCCGCAATCCTGAAGCTTGCCCCAGCGCGTGTGGATGTTGACCTTCAGCGTCTCTTCGAAGTACGCGACCGCTTCGCCGAACGGCACGTCCTGAAACGCGACTTCGGCAAGCGTCGTCTCCAGCGCGCGGCGAATCTGCGCGTCGAGCGGGGCCTCCTCGCCGCGCGCCTGCGCCGCGGGCGGCTTCGTGTCCGCCACGACCGGCGGCGCGCCATTGGGCATGGCCGCGTAGAAGACGAATGCCGCGAAACCGATGCACGCTGCTGCCGCAGTGCTACGCATGATCCACCTTCTCTTCCTGCCGATCGAACCAAAACGGACGGCGAGCTCCGCAGCGTCGCCGAAATCTTCGAGGATTCGCAGGATCGCCGCCTCGCGCGGCGCTCCGCGCGCCAGCTCGTCCGCCAGCGCGTCTTCCAGATGGCCGCGCAGCTCGCGGCGAATCTCGTCACGCTGCCGCGCGCTGAGGCGCAGCATTCGCGACAGAAGCGCCAGCCAGGCTTCGAATTCGGAATGCGGCATCGTCGCTGGTCCGCGCGCGGCGCGGCTCCCGGTGTGTCAGCCGGCGGTCGAGACCGGCGCGGTTTGGCCGATCACCGCGCCGAGCATGTTTCGCATGCACGCGGCATAGTCGAGCCACTCGCGCGCGTCCGTCTCGAGCCGCGCGCGGCCCTTGTCCGTAAGAACGTACCACTTGCGGTCGCGGCCGCCGGCGTCTTCCCACTCGCTGGCGACGCAACCGCTGTCTTCGAGGGCGTGGAGAATGGGGTAGAGCGTGCCCGCCTTGAGGTCGATTCGCCCGGCGCTGCGCTCGCGCAAGGAGCTGAGAATCTGATACCCGTAACGGCGTCCCATCGTAAGTTCTGACAGGACAATGAGATCGATGTTTCCGCGGAGCAGGTCTCGGGAGAAGCGCACGTCCGATCTCCGGGGGGCGATGGTTATGTATCTGGTCTAAGTATAGCTCAACAATACGTCCAGTCAAATCCAGCCGAGCAAAATCAAGCCCGCCGCGCGCGGATTCGATTGAGACAGTTGAGCAGCGGCCGAGCGCGCAAAATTGCGCCGCGACGCTTGCGCTGCGCGGGAGCTGCGCGTGGACCAACATGTGATTCGACAGCGAACGACGGCCAGCCGAGTCTGTGCGACGGCCTGCGCTTCGTTCGGAAGCGCGCTGTTGCTCTGGGGGATTTCGCCGGCCGTCGTCGAGCGCGTCGTCACCGGCGGACTGCCCGGCTGGGCCGTGTTTGCGCAAGGGGCCGGCACGGCGCTGCTGGGCCTGGCGTTCTGCGGACTCGCGCGGCTGGTGCTCGATCGAGTGCGCTGGGCGTTATGGGCGGCGCATCTGCTGTCCGTCGGAATCGCTACGCTCTCGATCGCGATGTCGATGATCGGCATCACGCGCTCGTTGCTCATTTTTCCGCTGGTCTTGGCTGCATGGACCACGGCGTCGACCTGGATCGCACTGCACGCGCGCGGCGGGGGTGAGATTAGCGGCGCTGCGCAATCCGCGCGTGCCGGGCGCCCGCACGCCGCGCCGCGCTAATCGCCGCCCTTCCTTCCCCAACCGATAGCGCAGCGGAGGACCGCTCTCGTTGCCGCGGCAGGCGCCGCGGACGGCGCCCGCGGTTCGACCGGGCGTCGCCGCCCGACGCGGGATGGTCCATGCGGAACGACGAAACAGTTTGGCGCTTCGGACCGATCCAGCCCGCCCGGGCGGGTGAGCGCCTCGGCGACCCGGCCCAGTTTCTCGGCGCGACGAACGGAGGGAACATGCAGGCCGCAATCGGTAAGTTTCATATCCGGCCGTTATCCGGCGGGTGCCAGGTGCTGGAGTGCCGCGGCGGGCTTTCGTGGGAAGACCGCGAGCAGCTCGCGTTCTGCATCGAGCAGCATCTCGTCCGCCAGCCGGACATCTCGACGCTCGTGCTCGACCTGCGCGAAGTGGAATTCGTCAACTCGGCCGGGCTGGGGGCGCTGTTTCAGATCGTGCAGCGCGTGCGCGGGCGCGGCGGACAAGTCTGCTTCGCGCACGTTCCGACGGCGCTGGCGCGCCTGTTCGAGGCGGTCGGGCTGAACCGCCTGGCCCGCTCCTTCGCGACGATCGAAGCCGCCGTCTCCGAGGCGCAGCGCGCGCCGAGCGAGCTGCCCGCCCGCAATGGCACTGGAGGTACGCCATGATCGCGACGCTTCCCGAACGGCCGAACGAGTCCGCAGCGAACGCGAAGGACCGGCCCCGCGGGCTGTTCGTCGCCGAAGATTTCGTCGTGGCCGAGCTGCAGCCCGCGGAGATCTGGGACCGGATCATCCAGACGGCCATTCGCGAGCAGGCCAGCGACGTACACGTGACGTTTCAGGCCGACGGGGCGCGACTCTCGCTGCGGCTGGATGGCAAGCTGTTTCACCCCGGCCGGCTGCCGGGCGACCTGGCGCAGCGCGTCGTGAACCACGTGAAGATTCTCGCGAATCTCGACATGGGCGAGCGGCGCCGGCCGCAGGACGGCCACGTCAGCGTGGAGCACGACGGGCGCAGCGTCGATCTGCGCGTTTCGATCCTGCCGACGCAGCACGGCGAAGCGGTGGCGATCCGCCTGCTCGACCGGCACGCCGGGCAATTGGAGCTGGAGCAGCTCGGCGTCTCCGACGCGCAGTATTCGGACCTGACGGAGCTGATCGGCTCGCCGAGCGGGCTGGTGCTCGTCACCGGGGCGACCGGCGCGGGCAAGACGACGACGCTCTATGCGCTGCTGCGGCGGCTGGCCGACGGCGATCGCAAAGTCGTCACGGTGGAGAATCCCGTCGAATTCGACCTGCCGGGCGTCGAGCAGGCGCAGGTGAATTACAAGCTCGGCCTGGATTTTGCGACGCTTTTGCGCAGCGTTTTGCGGCAGGATCCGAACGTGATCATGATCGGCGAAGTTCGCGACTCCGAAACGGCCGACGCGGTCGTGCGGGCGGCGAACTCCGGCCGGCTTGTTTTCGCCACCACGCACGCGATTCAGACCGCGGCGGCGATCGAGAGTCTGATCGCGCTCGGCGCGCATCCGCACTTTGTGGCGCGCTCGTTCCGTGGAGTCGTGGCACAGACGCTCGTGCGGCGGCTGTGCCCATACTGCACGATCCGGCTCGAAGAGACGGCCGACACCGGCCTGCTGGAGCGCGTTCGGCGACTGCTCGGTCCCAACGAGCGGCCGGTGCTGTCGATGGGGCGCGGCTGCCCGCATTGCCGGCACACGGGCTATCGCGGGCGGATGGGCGTGTTCGAGATTCTCTCGGGCAACGACGAGCTGCGCGCGATGATCGCGCGGGGCGCGTCGTCGCGCGAGATGTACGATGCGGCAGTGCGACAGGGCATGCTCACGATTTCGGAAGCGGGCGAGCTGGCGGTGATCCGGGGGCAGACGACGATCGAAGAGCTGCTGCAGAACGTGACGGAGATCTGGACGGGGAAGAATTGCTGACGTAGCGGCCGGCGTCGTGGAGTGGCGTAACGGCCGGCGCGCGTAGCTGCCCGCGCGCTCGTAGCGGCCCGCGCGCGCGTGTAGCGGCCCGCGCGCGCGCGTAGCGGCCCGCGCCCTCGCGCGGCCGTAGCGTCGGACCTCTGCGTCCGACGCCGTGCCGATCCG
>CAZHIE010000276.1:0-3940 GCA_964532435.1 uncultured Planctomycetales bacterium | reverse complement strand
CTCCTCACCGCCCGCGCCGTCGGGGGCGATCGTGTCACCGGCCGCGTTTTCGCCACGCGATCGGAAGTGATCGCGCAGCATGGCATCGCATGCACCAGTCAGCCGCTCGTCACACAGATCGCCATCGACATCCTCAAACGCGGCGGCAACGCCATCGACGCCGCCATCGCCGCCGACGCGGCGCTCGGCCTGATGGAGCCGGTCGGCGCAGGCATCGGCGGCGATCTTTTCGCCATCGTCTGGGACGCAAAATCGAAGAAGCTCTATGGCCTCAACGCCAGCGGCCGGGCGCCGTGGCTGCTGACGCGCGAGAAGCTGCGCGAGATGGGGCATCGCCGCATCCCCGACTTCGGCCCGCTGCCGATCACCGTGCCCGGCTGCGTCGACGGCTGGTTCGAGCTGCACGCGCGCTTCGGCAGGCTGCCGATGCCGGACGTGCTGGCCCCGGCGATCCGCTACGCGCGAGAAGGCTTCCCCGTCTCCGAGCTGATCGCGTATTACTGGGAGCGCGGCGGACAGGCCCTGCGCGAATATCCCGGTTTCGCCGACACGTTTCTGCCCGGCGGCCGCGCCCCGCGCAAGGGTGAGATCTTCCGAAACGCGGCCCTGGCCGACACGCTCGACGCGATCGCGCGCGGCGGGCGCGACGCGTATTACCGCGGCGACATCGCCGAGCGCATCGACGCCTTCTGTCAGCGCGTTGGCTGCTTTCTGCGCAAGCGCGACCTGGCCGAACACGCCAGCACGTGGGTCGAGCCGATCCGCGTCGACTATCGCGGCTATGACGTGTGGGAGCTGCCGCCCAACGGGCAGGGGCTGGCGGTCTGCCAGATGCTGCGCCTGCTCGAACCGTACGATCTTCGCGCGCTCGGCCACAACAGTGCGGACTACCTGCACACCCTGGTCGAGGTGAAGAAGCTGGCGTATGAGGATCGGGCGCGCTATTACGCCGATCCCGAGTTCGCCGCGACGCCGATCGAAGCGCTGCTGGCGCGCGACTACGCCGCGCAGCGCCGCAAGCTGATCGACCCGCAGCGCGCCGCGCGGCGCTATCCGCCCGGCGACGTCGCGGCGCAAATCGGCCGCGGTGACACGGTCTACCTCACCATCGCCGACGGTGAGCGAAATTTCGTCTCGCTGATTCAAAGCAACTACCGCGGCTTCGGCTCCGGGCTGTGTCCAGACGGGCTGGGCTTCTGTTTTCAGGATCGCGGCGCGCAGTTCAGTCTCGACGACGACCACCCCAACCGCCTCGAACCGCACAAGCGGCCGTTTCACACGATCATTCCCGGCTTTGTGACGAAGGACGGAAAGCCGTACCTGAGTTTCGGCGTGATGGGCGGCGACATGCAGCCGCAGGGGCACGTGCAGGTGTTGTGCAACCTGATCGACTTCGGCATGAACGCGCAGGAGGCCGGCGACGCCGCGCGCTTCTACCACACGGGCTCGTCGGAGCCGACGGGCGACAAGATGACGGACGGCGGGGCGTTGGCGCTGGAGTCGGGAGTCGATCCGGAAGTGGTGCGCGAGCTTGCGAAACGCGGGCATCGGATTCAGGAAGCGGTGGGGCAATTCGGCGGATATCAGGGAATTCTTTACGACGTCAACTCGGACTTGCTGATCGGCGCGTCGGAATCGCGGAAAGACGGCTGCGCAATTGGGTACTGAGTTCCGATAATAAATGCCCGGAGAACGCTCGTGGGCGTGGTCGATGGTTCGCGTGCGGCGGCCGTGAGCGCTTTCTGGAAATTTATTGCGTCGCGAAAATCGCCGCGGTAGAATCCAGCAAGAAGTGCCGGAGGGCGCGGGGATTGCGTCTCAATCCCCGTTTGTCGCAAACATGTCCGGCAGATCGGCAGCACTGCAGCAAGAGCGCCTGACGCCTGGTATTTCGGGGGGTGCGGGCTGCAGTCCAGAGTCGACGGCTGGCGCATTCGTTCTGACCGGCGCGTGCGCGAGCGATCGATCGGCTGCGAAAGGCAATGAGGACGCCCGAGGCGGCGCCCGCATCCGACCCTAGGAGGAGAAGAGCATGAAGAAGATCCTGGCACTGATCGGATTTGCCGGGCTGGGCCTAGCGGCCAGCGCCAGCGCCGATCTGCTGCACGACAACGGGCCGTGGGTCACCGGCATCGGTGACGGCAACGCTGGGGCGAACACCAGCTCCATCGAGCAGCCCACGTACAACAGCTTTGGGTACAACGCGAACAACGCGGCGGCAGCGCCCGGTCCTTTCCGTGTCGCGGACGACTTCACAGTCGGCGGCGGCGGTTGGAACCTGACGAACATGACGCTGTACGCGTACCAGACGGGCAGCACGACGGCGCCGTCGATCAACGGCGCCGTGGTCGCGATTTATGACACCGATCCGTCGCTCGGCGGCCTGCCCGTGCAGGGCGACACGACCACGAACCGCATCAACGCGGGCACGACGGTCTGGACCGGCGTCTACCGCGTCACGACAACGACGCTGACCGGCACCACGCGCCCGGTCATGTCGGTCGACATCGACATGAACTGGGTTCCCGACCTCGCGCCGGGACACTACTGGGTGGCGGTCGGCCTGACCGGCTCGCTCGCTTCCGGTCCGTGGGTCGTGCCGACCACGCCGGCCAATCAGCAGACGGACAACGCGATCCAGTTCGCGAACGCCGCCTGGGCATTCATCGACGGCAACGGCACGGCCGAAGGCGCCCCGCGTCAGGATCTGGCTTTCCAGCTCCAGGGCACGGTGGTTCCCGAGCCTACGTCGCTGATCGGTCTGGGCCTCGGCCTGGCCGCTCTCGCGATGCGTCGTCGCTAAGACTTCGCCTCGGGTTGCCGCTCTTATCTGTTCACTGCGAAATCCCACGGCCTTAACGGGTCGTGGGATTTTCTTTTTTTGGGGATGCCGCCGGGCGTTGCGCGATGAGCTTGGACGTGTAAGTTCGTCTCTTGCGCGGCGGGGCGTTGCGATGAGCTTGGAGCGTAAGTTCGTTTCCTGTGTCGCCGGGCGTTGTGAGATGAGCATTGGAAATGTAAGTCCGTTTCTTGTGCGGCGGCGTTGCGAGCTGAGCTTGGAGGTGTAGGTCCGATTCCTGTGCCGCCGGGCGTTGCGATATGAGCTTTGGGGTGGAAGTTCTCCGATAGGTACCGACGGCACCGCATTCGTCCCGGCGGGACGATGGAGTGTAGCCCCATTCGCCCCGGAGGGGCGATGGACTGAAGCCACGGGTGGGGCGCAGCCCGCGTACCCGCGGGCGGAGCGGAACCCGTGGAATGCGGATTCTCTTTTGTTCACTTTCGCCCCGGAGAGGCGAAAGAATCGTTTCCCCTGCGGATCGCCCGTGCCGATTGCCCATCGCGCTTCCGCCGCCCCTCCGGGGCGGGCCGGAAAATGTGATATCGTGTCCACGGGTTGCGCTCCGGTCGCCTGACGGCGACCTGCGCTCCACCCGTGGCTACATTCCGATGCCCCTCCGGGGCAAAAACTGGTCCGACCCCGCAATGACGCGCGTTGTCCGGTCAGCCCATTGCCACCATGCCGCCATCGTCGCCGCCGCGCATTGACGCCAAGGTCCGGCTTCGCCGAGCGTCAGAGGGCGGGTTCGGCGCGAGTGTACGGCCGCAAAGTTCGGGGAGGAATGCAGCCGGGGGCTGTCCTCCAATTAAGGAATGCAGCCGAGGGCGGTTGCGGTCCAATTCAGGAATGCAGCCGAGGGCGGCTGCGGTCCAATCTTCAACGGACTCTGAGGCGATTCCTGTGGATCCGTCGGGCAGTTTACGTATTTGTTGCCGGGGGAAAGGCTCTGCTCGGTGTCGAGATCGTGAGAACCGAAACCAGCGGCGCTGCGGTGCCTGGCACGAAACCCCTTCCCTCCCCTTCATGGCGACCGGGCGCTTGTGGCGTCCGGTTGCCATCGCTTTTTTCCGCGAAATCCGTCGCGCCGCAGCGCTGCCG
>CAZHIE010000275.1:2298-4004 GCA_964532435.1 uncultured Planctomycetales bacterium | reverse complement strand
ACACGTGGGGCGCCGCTCCGGCCGCGCGACGGCGCGGGCCGCTACGGCGTGCTTGCGAGTACGCATGCAAGGCGCCCCGCGCTCATCGAACACGGCGTCGGACGCAGAGGTCCGACGCTACAAAAGCCGGCGCCGCTGCGAACCGCGAATCCCGCCGATCTTGCAAACCGCGCATCCCGCAGATCCTGCGGACAGCGCCAAGACACCGCGCTACTCCGCGCTCGCCGGGTTGAACAGCGCCAGCAACTGCCCGCCTTCCACCAGTTCGCCGGGAATGCCGTAGTGCGCCTGCGCCGTCAGCAGAAACCAGCCCGGCCCGATCACGTCCGCGGCCGAGATGATCCCCGAACTCTCCTCATCCTGCGTCAGATACCCCGCCCCGCCGCTGATGAAGCGCGCCGGGTCGAATTCCGCAATCCGCGTCAACGCGTCGGCCGCAATGTCATATTGCCAGATCGCGCTCAGATGCGCGTTGTTGCCCGTGTCCTCCTGAATCAGCAGATGTCCGCGCCCATCCGCGCAGAGATTGTCCATCATGTGCTGGCCTTCGCCGCCGCCGAGCAGCACTTCGATCTCGCCGCCCTTCTCCGGCCACAGAATGTCCGCAAAGCGCAACCGATACAGCCGGCTGTTCCCGCTGAACGAGTTGGTCGTGCAGAAGTAGAAGTCGCTCGGTCGCTGCGGATCCCACGTGCCGTCTTCCGGCCGCAGAAAACGCGTCACGCCATTGCGGTCGCTCTTCTCTTCGATCCAGGCATTGTTGCGGCCGGCGAGGTTCCCCAGGCTGAACAGCGCGAACGGCCGCACCGCGCCGCCGATGCCCAGCGCGTTGTCCTCGACCGAGCGCCCGGCCGCATCGCGCGGCGTGCCGCGGACGGCGACGCCGTACGTCTCGCCGCCGACGAGTCCGGCCCGCTGTACGTCGCTGCCGCTGGCGCGCTTCATGCCAACGTAGACGTACAACTGCCCGGGCGATGCGTCGTCCATTCCGATTACGATCGTCTTGTCCTGCGCCAGCGGCGAAGCGACCGCGTTCTCCCAATTCTGCCGGCCGAGCCACGGCATCTCGTAGCTGCTGCCCGCGTCGGGGCCGCTCGTCACGTGCGCGAAAACCCGGCCGAGCGTGCCGTTCTCCTCGCCATTGGTGAAAATCTGATTCTGCGTGCCGAGCCCCGACGCCGGGTTGAAGAGCGCCGCCTGCGCCGGCAGGTCGGCGGAGCAGAATCGCGTGAGCCGAACCGCCGAACCCAGGACGTGCGCCGCCCCCGCCGCGTCCCACAGATAAACGCGGCGGATGAGATCCTCGCCGCTCAAGACCTCAAACGTCGCCGCGTCGATCGTCCAGCGCGAGACAAACGCGCCCGTCGCGCCGTGGGCCCGCACGATGCCGGCGCTCGCCGCCAGCTCGTGGTTGCAAAAGAGCGTAAACGATCCGTCCCCGTCTCCCGTCGTACCGAGCCCGTCGGGCACGCCGACCAGCCGGTACGGCGTCTCCGTCGGCCGATCGCCGACGGTCAACAACGCGACCGTCCGCACGTCCGGCGAACGGGGCAGAAGATACGGATCCTGCGAGCTGGAAGGCCCACGTAGTTGTGCGAGCGCGGATGGCGCGCGGGCCGCGAGCAACGCGAACACGGTCGCGCGCGCGATTCGGAATCGAAGCGGCATCTCCTCCAACCTCCCGTATCGGCCCGCGCGTCGTGGCC
>CAZHIE010000275.1:0-2198 GCA_964532435.1 uncultured Planctomycetales bacterium | reverse complement strand
CGACCATCCCTCTTTTCCTTCCCGCCCGGCAGGGCGCACGAAACCGCCGCGCCCGCGGTCTATTGGAAGTCTCTCCGCGCCAGCTATACTACCCCGCTCACAATCTTTTGAGCTGCCGTTAACCGGACTCGGACGGAGGCACCGCTATGGGCGTACGACAGCCCGCAGACATCCACAACCTGGCGCTCGTCGGTCACGCGGCCGCGGGCAAAACGACCCTCGGCGAGGCGATCCTGCTGAAAGCGGGGGTCACCTCGCGGCTGGGCAGCGTGGACGACCACACGAGCGTCCTCGACTTCGACGAGGAATCCAAGGAGCGGCGGCACAGCACCGAATCGACGCTCATGTACGTCGAACACGCCGGCAAGCTGCTGAACCTCGTCGTGACGCCGGGTGTTCCGGACTACTGCGGGCAGGCCATCAGCGCGCTGGCGGGTGTCGAGACGGCGGTCGTCGCCATCTCCGCCGCCACCGGCATCGGCGTCAACACGCGGCGCATGTTCCACGCGGCGGGCGAGTACGGCCTGGCGCGCATGATCGTCGTGACGCGCATCGACGCGGAGAACGCCGACATCGAGGCGCTCGTCACGTCGATCAAGGAAACGTTCGGCGCGGCCTGCCACCCGATCAACCTGCCGGCCGACGGCGGCAAGCGCGTCATCGACGTGCTGGCCAAGGACGAGGGCGGCGCCGACATTCTCGACGTCCACACCTGCCACACCGAATTGCTCGACAGCATCGTCGAAACCGACGACAAGCTGATGGACGTCTACATGTCCGGCGGAACGATCCCGCCCGACGAGCTGGCCGCCGCGACCGCCAAGGCCGTCGCCAGCGGGCACGTCGTGCCCGTGCTCTTCGTCAACGCCAAGGCCGGCGTCGGCATCGAGGAGCTGCTCGACGCCTTCGTGACCTACGCGCCGTCGCCACTGCTCGGGCGCAAGCGCTCGCTCACGCTCGGCGAAGGCGACGCGGCCAAATCGACCGAGATCAAGGTCGATCCGGCCGGCGAATTCGTGGCCCAGGTCTTCAAGATCACGACCGACCTGAAGAGCAACATCAAGTACTCGGTGGCGCGCATCCACAGCGGCACGCTCAAGGGCGACGGGCAGGTGCTCGTTTCGGGCGATCGCAAGGGCCAGCGGCCGGGGCACATCTTCAAGCTGCGCGGACCCGAGCACATCGAGGTCGAGGCGGCTGTCGCGGGCGACATCGTGGCGTTTGCGAAGCTGGAGGTTCACATCGGCAGCACGCTGTTCGCCAAGCCGGCGGACGGCGTGATCGCGATGCCGAAACTGCCGATGCCGATGTTCGCGCTGGCCATCGAGCCCAAAACGCGCGGCGACATCGAGAAGGTCAGCGTCGCGCTGCATCGCTTCGCCGAGGAAGACCCCTGCTTCCAGTACCACCGCGATCCCGACACGCACGAGCTCGTCATCAACGGCATGGGCGAGATGCATCTCACCGTGATGCGCGGCCGCATGAAGCGCTATTACAAACTCGAAGTGGACACCAAGCCGCCGAAGATTCCGTATCGCGAGACGATCGCCGGCGTGGCCCGCGATGTGAAGTACCGCCACAAGAAGCAGTCCGGCGGGGCGGGGCAGTTCGCCGAAGTCGTGATCGACATCGAGCCGAACGAGCGCGGCAAGGGCTACGAATTCGTCGACAAAATCTTCGGCGGCGCGATCGACCTTTCGTTCCGCCCGGCCGTCGACAAGGGCGTCCGCGACCAGATGAAGAAGGGTGTCATCGCCGGCTGTCAGGTGGTCGATGTCAAAGTGTCGCTGACCGATGGCAAAACCCACCCGGTCGACTCCAAGGACATCGCGTTCCAGATCGCCGGACGACAGGTCTTCAAACAGGCATTCGCGCAGGCCAAGCCGATCCTGCTCGAACCGGTCGTCACGATCGAAGTGAGCGTGCCGGCCGCCAACGTCGGCGACATCGCGCGCGACATTTCCGGCAAGCGCGGGCAGGTCGTGGGACAGGACATTCTGCCCGGCGGGCAGGCGCTGGTGCGCGGAACGGTCCCGCTCGCGGAGGTCGCGACTTATGCGTCCCAGCTCAAGAGCGTGACGGGCGGGCAGGGCAGCTTCTCCATGGAATTCAGCCACTACGACGTGGTCCCGCCAATGGTGCAGCAGCAGATCATGGCCGCGCACAAGCCGAAGGAGGAGGAGGAAGAGTAGGGCCGA
>CAZHIE010000274.1:0-4054 GCA_964532435.1 uncultured Planctomycetales bacterium | reverse complement strand
AGCGTAAGCGAGCGCGACGCTCCGATCCGAGCCGCGAGCGTAAGCGAGCGCGACGCTCCGATCCGAGCCGCGAGCGTAAGCGAGCGCGACGTCCAAGCGCCGGTTGCGGGTTACTGGGCACGCCGACCTGTGGATTCTCTTCGCAAGCAACGCCTGCGCGCACATCCGCCTAACGCACTCGCCTCACACCCCGCATCGTCGGCCCGCTGTTATCGCTCTTGCACAAAATCTCCCGCTCTTCAACGGATTCGGGCGAACATTTCCTTGATGCGCCTTCCGTCGATCGCTAGAGTCGAATGGGGCGAGCGGCGGCGCTGTCGCATGGGCTTCCGCGGCGCGCCGCCGCGCCGCGTACGTTTGTCACACGTCGCATCGGGGGAGGATCGCACATGTCGCGCAAGACTCTGCCGCTATGCTTCTGCCTGTTGACGCTCGCAGCGTTTCTCCTGCCCGCCGGCTGCCCCGACGGCGCTGTGCCCTCAAACAACGCAAACAGCAACGACAACACCAGCGCCGGCGCCCTCCGCGTTCCTGCCGATGCCATCGCGGCCGCCAGGATCGGCGCGGCCGGCGGCGCGCTGCGCGTGCCCAAGGGCAACTCGCGCGCCGCGGGCGTGAAGATCGTCGTGCCGCCCGGCGCGCTGGCGGCCGGAAGAGACGCCGACTTTTACGTTCGCGTCGTTGAGGAATTCGGCGCGCTCGACATCGCGCCCGACCGCATCGACGCCGTTCGCGCCGCGGCGCAACACGATCAGCCGCGCGACAACGAGCTGATCCACCCGCTCTACGCTTCCCTCGTCGACGCGCGCGGAACGCCGCTGAGCACCGGGCCGCTGCTCGAACTCGGCCCCGAAGGCATCGAGTTTGAAAAGCCCATCGAAATTCACATCCCCTTCGACCGCTCGCGTGTCAGCCGCGCAGACGCGCCGCTCATGGCCGTCTACACCGGCGAATACGACGGATCGCGCACCTTCGCCGGCGAGCGCGTCCCCGACGTGCGCGTCGACTACGACGCCGGCGTGATCGTCGCCGATGTTCGCCACCTGAGCCTCTGGCAATCCGCGTACGACGTGCTTACGCCGCTCATGCAGCGCATCCTCGCCGGCGCGGGCCGCATCGTGACCGACGTCCCCGCCGCGCCCAGCCTCACCGACGCGATGATCGGCGACCTGCTGTGCAGCGGCCTGCGCCCGCACGTCAACATCGGCCGGCTGCCCGATCCTATCTATCTTCTCTATTACCTCTCGACGCCGATGCCCGCCGAGTCGCGCGTCGTCGATCCCGCCCAGCACGCCGCGGATCGACAATTCTATGAAACCCGCCGCGTCGTGACGGGGCAGGAAGTCGCGCTGGAGGATTGGGTGCTGGGGCAGACCGTCGGCAGCGTGCGCTGCGAAGCGCTCTTCGGCCAGGCCTATCGGCTCGTCGGCGGCGACGTGTTTCAGGCGCTGCTGTTGACGCACAACGTCCTGCGCGGGTTCGACGGCGCAAACCGCTACGGCGACCCGCGCGGCGTCCAGATTCAGCAGCGCATGGCCCCGCTGCGCGGCGACAACGACGACGAGGTCGGCGCACGCTATCACTACTTCGGCATGGCGACGTACGCGTTCATCATGCGCATGTACGGCCACTTCAGCAGCGATTTCTACGGCGGCCTCGGCATTCCGCTCATCGACGTCGACGAGGAGCTCGTCGCGGCGACGATCTACGTCGAAGAGTGCATCGTCTCCGGCGACTGCCTGAGCGACGGCCTGGAGTACGCGATCGACCTCGCCGGCCGCGACACGGGCGAAGAACTCGCCGACCGGCTGTTCGACGGTTTCTCGCCCGAAAACGGGGCGTTTCCGGGTATCAGCATCGCCGAAACGGCGCGCCGCTACGGCCTCGACGGCGACGCGTGCCTGACGGTCGAGATCACCGGCGAGCGAACCGCCGACGTCGGCGAGCACGTCTCGCTGCGCGCGGTCGTCACCGGCGGCACACAACCGCACGGCGTTATCTGGATGCACAACGGCCAGACGCTCATGACCGGGCCGGAATTCTTCTACGCCTTCTCGCAGGCCGGCGAATACGTGCTGCGCGTGCGCGTCACCGACGGCGGCGGGCTCGAGACGAACACAAGCGCGACCGTAACCGTCGCCGCGCCGCCCGCGCCGGCCAACGATTACCTCGTTTACTACGTGCAGAATGTGGGTTGCTGGGACGCGCCGAGCCTGTATGTCACCTACCGCAGCGAATTCGACGCGCCGCGCGCCATCGCGTCATTCGCCGGCGGCGGCGTCGACTACTCCATCCCGGCCGTGAAGGTGGAAATTCAGGGCGGCTTCGCGACGGCCGACGACGCGCTCGCCTGGCTCTGCCCGCGCTTCGAATCGCGCTTCGCCCATTACTGGTGCGGCTGGCACGTCTGGATGGATGGCCGCTACTGGTGGGCGCACGTGGCCTGCGACCTGAGCGGGCTGCCGATCGACGAGACGTATCGGGAGTGATGGCGGGCGGTGGGGCGGCGAGAGGCGCGCGACGAGCAGCAACCGGCGAGACTCGGAGCCGCGCGAACCTCGCCGCACTACTTCAACCCCCGCCGCACCCCATCATAATCCACCTGCCGCTTCTCGTTAAACGCCGCAATCCCCTCGCGCGTCTCCGCCGTCAGGTTGTTCAGCGACAGCCAGTCCCGTGCGTGCCCGATCGTCAGGTGCCACGACAGGTCGCGCCAGAAGTTGAGCTGCTGCTTCGTATAACGCATGCAGCCGGGCAGCTTGTCGATCAGCGTCGCACACATGCGGTCCACTTCCGCGTCAAGCTGCCCGCGCGGCACAACGCGGTTAATCAGCCCCCACTCCAGCGCCTTGGCCGCCGGAATCTCCTCGCACAACATCAGAATCTCGCGCGCCCTCCGGTCGCCCACAATCAGCGGCAGCCACTGCGTCGCGCCGCCCGCCGGAACCGAGCCGCGCGCCGTCCCCACCTGCCGGATGTACACGTCGTCGGCCGCGATCGCCAGGTCGCACGACATGTTGAACTCGTTGCCGCCGCCGACGGTCATGCCGTTCAGCCGCGCGACCGTCGGCTTGCCGATGTTCCGCAGCCGCTCATGCGCGTCGATGAATGCGCCCATCCACTTCCAGTACGTCTGCGGCTGGCCGACGCAATGCTCCTGCTGCTCCTTGAGGTCGGCCCCGGTGCAAAATGCCTTGTCGCCCGCGCCGGTCAGCACCAGCACCGCAATCTCGTCGTCATGCGCCGTGTCGAGAAACGCCGCCGACATCTCGTTCAGCGTCTGGAAATCGAACGCGTTGTAGACCTCCGGCCGATTGATCGTGACCGTCGCCCGGCCGCGCTGTCGGGCGTGCTTTTCGTAGATGATCTTCTGAAAGTCGAAGCCCTTGGGGTCACGGCCGGTGATGTAGGACATGAAACGGCGCCCTCCAATTTCCGAACTGTGGACCGCGGCCCGCAGCCGCCCATCGCGCGCTGGATCGCAGCCATGCACCATTGTACCCGCCCGTTGGAAAATGGACCGCAGCCGCCCTCGGCTGCACTTTTCAATTGGACCGCAGCCGCTCTCGGCTGCATTCGATCCGAACCCACCACGCAAGTGGTGGGCCGGAAGCCGGCGACGCCCGATTGGCCGGAATCCGAGCCCCTCACGCCAGTGAGGGGCCGACGATCCGAGCCGCGACCGTCAGGGAGCGAACCCTTCGGCCGGAGTTGCGGGTCATCGAAGCGCGCGGACGTCGAAATCAAAGCGCTTCAGTCGCGCGCTAAACCGAGCGCCTTCGGCGCGCTCGCTGACGCCAAATCGCAACAATCGAAAATCGCTCGAACATCCAACCCGCAACCGGCGCCCCGCGCTTCGCTCCCTGACGGTCGCGGCTCTGATCCAGAAATGGACCGCAGCCGCCCTCGGCTGCATTCGATCCGAACCCACCACGCAAGTGGTGGGCCGGAAGCCGGCGACGCCCGATTGGCCGGAATCCGAGCCCCTCACGCCAGTGAGGGGCCGACGATCCGAGCCGCGACCGTCAGGGAGCGAACCCTTCGGCCGGAGTTG
>CAZHIE010000273.1:0-4062 GCA_964532435.1 uncultured Planctomycetales bacterium | reverse complement strand
CGCGGGCGGGTCGGAAATGCGCGGTTTGATGCGTCGTCGGGCACAGCGGCCCGGCGCTACGGTGCGAATGAGCGGCGTCCGATAGAATGAAACGTGTACGCGGGAGATGGGAATGGCGATGGACACGACGGGCCTGGCGGGCGCAATGGCCGACCCGGAAACGCGCGAGCGCGCCGAGCGCGAGGCCGAGCGGCTGACCGAAGCGCTTGAGAAGTCCGTGCAGGTCGAGCTTAAGGACGTCGGAACGCTGCGCAAGGAATTGCGCGTCACCGTTCCGGAAAGCGTCATCTCCGAGCAGTTCAAGCGCAGCTTCGAAGATCTCCTGGGCGACATCGCGCTGCCCGGCTTCCGCAAGGGCCGCGCCCCGCGGCAACTCGTCGAGCGGCGCTTCCGCGGCGAGGTGCGCGACTCGCTCAAGACCTCGCTGCTCGGGCAATCGTTCTTCGCCGCCGCCAAGCAGCAGAAGCTCGAAGTCCTCGGCGACCCGCTCTTTCAGGTGAAAACCGACGCCGGCGAAAAGCTGCTCGGCTTCGATGAAGCGGTCGATCACGTCAAGCTGCCCGACAGCGGCAATCTGACCTACACCTGCGAAGTCGAGGTGAAGCCCACGTTCGAGCTGCCCCCGCTCGAAGGCATCCCGCTCAAAAAGAAAAAGATCGCGGTGACCGACGAGATGGTCACGCAGTCGATCGAACGCTCGCGCAAGGTTCGCGGCCGGCTCGAACCCGTGACCGACGGCGCCGCCGATGCCGAAGACGTGCTGATCGCCGACGTGACGCTCCGCTCCGGCGGGCAGATGGTGAAGCACGAGGACAACGTGCAGCTCGGCGTCCGCGCCACGCGGCTCGACGGCATCTCGCTGCTCAACCTCGGCGAAGTGCTCAAGGGCGCCCGACCGGGCGACGTGCGCACCACCGAATGCAAGATCTCCGACGATTACGAGCGGCCGGACCTGCGCGGCCAGCCGGGCGAGTTCGAGTTTCGCATTCACGAGCTGAAGCGTCTGGCGTCGATGCCGCTGGCCGAATATCTGGAAACGGTCGGCTACGAGAGTGAAGCGGCGCTGCGCGAGGACGTGCGGGCCGACCTGGTCGCGGAGAGCGACAATCTGGCGCGCGAGGATCTGCGCGAGCAGGTTCTGGCCTATCTGCTCGACAAGACGCAGCTCGACCTGCCGCCGTCGCTCTCGGCGCGACAGACGGACCGGGCGGTCGTTCGCCGCGTGATCGAATTGCAGCAGAAGGGCGTGCCGATGGGCGAGGTGGAGGCGCACATCGACGAGCTGCGCACCTCGGCGAAGGAGCGCGTCGCCAAGGATCTGAAAGTCGGTTTCGTGCTGGAGAAAGTCGCGGCACAGCTCGAGGTGCGCGTCGCGGAGGAGGAGATTCACGGCGAGATCGCGCGGATCGCGCGGCTGTACAGCCGGCGGTTCGACCGCGTGCGCGACGACCTGCATCAGCAGGGGCTGCTTCCGCACCTGGCCGACCACATTCGCCAGGACAAGGTGCTGGCCTGGCTGATCGAGAAGGCGTCGATCGCGGCCGAATAGAATGAGGGTGGCTCTCGCGGGCCGCGCGTGGCGCCCGGGGCGCCGGCGGGCCGCGGGCGCGGCGCAAGGGCGGAACGAAAGGAGTCGGAATGCCATACTGGCCGGAGATCGATCGACCGCGCGTGCAGGGCGGCCCGCAGCAGTGGCGTCAGATGGGTCTGAACGAGCTGCTGCTGGACAACCGGATCATCTTCCTGGATCTGCCGCTGGATCCGCGGATCATGATCAACGGGAACACGGTCTGCTCGCACGTGATCAAGAGCCTGCTGTGGCTCCAGTCCGCGAAGCGCGACCAGGACATCCATCTGTACATCAACTGTCCGGGCGGCGACGTGGACGACACGCTCGCCATTTACGACACGATGCAATACCTGAATTGCGACCTGGCGACGTACTGCGTCGGGGCGGCGGCCAGCGGCGGCGCGATCATTCTGGCCGCCGGCACGAAGGGCAAGCGCTTCGCCCTGCCGCACGCCAAGGTGATGATCCATCAGCCTTGGGGCGCGCTGGGCGGGCAGGCGTCGGACATGCGCATTCAGGCGGAAGAGATTCTGAAGATCAAGAAGTCGCTGATCGAGATCCTCGCGTCGCACACGGGCAAGTCGACGGCCCAGATCGAGCGCGACACGGAGCGCGACCGGTACATGGACGCCAAGGAAGCGCTGGAATACGGGCTGATCGACGAGATTCTCCCGTTCCCGGACAAGAGCAAGAAAAAGGCCAAGTAGGAGATCGGGCCGCCCATGGCACACAACACGCTCATTCCGTTCGTCGTCGAGCGCGAGGGCCGCGCCGAGCGCGCCTACGACATCTATTCGCGCCTGCTCAAGGACCGCATCATCTTCCTGGGCGACGCGGTCGATTCGGAGCTGAGCAACTGCGTCGTGGCGCAGATGCTCTTCCTCGCCAACGAAGACGCCAAGTCCGACATCCACCTGTACATCAACTCGCCGGGCGGCGAGGTGTACAGCGGCATGGGCATCTACGACACCATGCAGTTCATCCCCTGCGACATCGCGACGTACGTGATCGGCGCGGCGGCCAGCATGGCGGCCGTGCTGTTCGCAGCGGGCACGCCGGGCAAGCGGGCGGTGCTGCCGCATTCGCGCGTGATGATTCACCAGCCGCTGGGCGGAGCGCGCGGGCCGGCGACGGACCTGAAAATCGAGCTCGACGAGATGCTCCGCACGCAGCAGCAGCTTTACAAGGTGCTGGCGCGCCACACGCGCAAGTCGCTGGAGCAGATCACGTCCGATTGCGACCGCAACAACTGGATGGACGCGGAGCAGTCGGTCGCCTACGGGCTGGCCGACCGCGTGCTCGAATCGATGCCGGTCAGCGCGCCGTCGCTGCGCTCGCTGTAGCGCGCGGATTCGCGGGCGGCGGCGCCGCGCCGGCCGCGCGGCGCTGTCCCGCGGACGCGCCGCCGCCGATACGATAGGCGGTATGCCCGAGCTCTCCTACAAAACCGCCGGCGAGTCGCACGGACCGGCCCTGACCGCGATCATCGAGGGATTGCCCGCCGGATTGCCGGTTGATCTCGACCTCGTCCAGGCCGAATTGTCGCGCCGCCAGGGCGGCTACGGCCGCGGCGGGCGGATGAAGATCGAGAAGGACGCGGCCGCGATTCTCAGCGGCGTGCGGCGCGGGCGGGCGATCGGCTCGCCGCTGGTTCTGCACATTCCCAACCGCGACAGCCGGCTCGACGACGCCCCGCCGATTCATCGGCCGAGGCCGGGCCACGCGGACCTGGCCGGCAGCCTCAAGTGGCTGACGACGGATTGCCGCGAGACGCTGGAGCGCGCCTCGGCGCGTGAGACGGCCGCGCGGACCGCGGTGGGGGCGTTGAGCAAGTCGCTGCTGCGGGAATTCGGGATTCGCGCGGTCGGGTTCGTGGTGGAGATCGGCGCGACGCGCGGCGAAGTCGTCGACTCGGCCACGGCTGACGAGCTTGTCGCCGCGCGCGACGCGAACGAGATGTACACGGCCGATGCGCGTGTGGCGGGCGCGATGATCGACCGGGTGCGCCAGGCGAAGCGCGACGGCGACACGGTGGGCGGCGTGGTCGAGGTGCGCGTGTTCGGCGTTCCGCCGGGGCTGGGCTCGTGCTTTTCGAGCGCGGAGAAGCTGGACGGCCGGTTGATGCAGGCGGTCGGTTCGATCCAGGCGATCAAGGGTGTGGAGATCGGGCTGGGGTTCGAGGCGGCCCGCCGGCCGGGCAGCCAGGTTCACGACGCGATTCGGTTTGACGCCGCGCAGCGTCAGGCGCACACGTTCGGGTTTGTACGGCCGACGAACCGGGCGGGCGGGCTGGAAGGCGGGATGACGAACGGGCAGACGCTGGTGGTGCGCGCCGCGATGAAGCCGATCTCGACGCTGATGCAGGGGATGGGGAGCGTGAACCTGCAAACGCTGGCGGCGGAGCGCAGCGACTATGAGCGGAGCGACGTGTGCGCCGTTCCGGCGGCGAGCGTTGTGGCGGAGAACGTCGTGGCGTTCGAGGTCGCGCGGGC
>CAZHIE010000272.1:0-4102 GCA_964532435.1 uncultured Planctomycetales bacterium | reverse complement strand
ACCCGCGTGAGGACACGCGGGCTCGGGAAGGCGGGGCCGGCGCGTCAGAGCCCCCATGACTACGGACGTCGCTCCGGCCGCGCGAGGGCGCGGGCCGCTACGCCGACAAAACCCGCGCAAGGACACGCGGGCTCGGGAGTGCCAAACGTTGTGACGCCGCCCCTGGACACGCGGGGTTGTTGCGGACGTATCCCGCCAGCGAGTTCGGGCGGTAAAATCGCCGGCAATGCAACACGAGGCCGATCGCACGACGCGACTCCTGCTCCGCCTCACCGACGGCGACCACGCCGCCGGCGACGAGCTGATGCCGCTTGTCTACGACGAGCTGCGGGCGCTGGCGGCCGGGTATCTCCGCCGCGAGCGGCCGGACCACACGCTCCAGCCGACGGCACTGGTGCATGAGGCGTATCTGCGGCTGGTCGGTGGCGGCGGCGTGGATTGGCGCAGCCGGGCGCACTTTTTCGCCGTGGCCGCGCGCGTCATGCGCAACACGCTCGTGAATCACGCGCTGGCGCACAAGGCCGAGAAGCGCGGCGGCGCCGCGCTGCGGCTCGATCTGCAATCGGACGGCGTGGCCGCGCCGAGCGACGGCGTCGACACGCTTGCGCTCGACGATGCGCTGAAGCGCCTGGCCGCGCTCGACCCGCGCAAGTCGGAAGTAGTCGAGCTGCGATTTTTCGGCGGGATGTCGGTGGAGGAGGCGGCGGAGGTATTGTCGGTGAGCGTCTCGACGGTGGAGGCCGATTGGCGCGTCGCCCGGGCCTGGCTGTCGAGCGAGTTGTCGGGCCGCTGAGCAACACGGCATGACCCCGGAGCAATTTCAACGCGCCCAGGAGATATTCCTCGCCGCCTGCGAGAAGCCGCGCGGCGAGCGCACGGCGTATATCGATCGCGCCTGCGACGGAGACGCGGCGATTCGACAATCCGTGCGCTCCATGCTCGCGCATGACGAGGCCCCGGCGATCACGCTCGAATCGCGCGTCGGCCGGGCCGTCCGCGAGTTGGGCTCCAACCTGCTCGACACCGGCGCGGAGGGAGAAACGCCGGCCTACGTCGGGGAATTCCGCATTCTGCGGAAGCTCGGCGCGGGCGGATTCGGCGTCGTCTACCTGGCCGAGCAGCGCCAGCCGCGCCGCACGGTGGCGCTGAAAGTGCTGCGCGCGGGGGTCGCGTCGCCGGATGCGCTCAAACGATTTGAGTACGAGGCGCACATCCTCGGCCGGCTCCAGCATCCCGGCATCGCGCAGGTCTACCAGGCGGGGTTCGCCGGCGTCGGCGCCGCGCGGCAGGCGTTTCTCGCGCTCGAGCACATCCACGGGCGCAACCTGCTCGCGTATGCCGCGCAGCCGCAGGACGGCCGGCCGCGCCTGAACACTTCGGAGCGGCTGGAGCTGTTCGCCCGCGTGCTGGACGCGCTCCAGCACGCGCATCAGAACGGCGTGATTCACCGCGACCTGAAGCCCGACAACATCCTGGTGGCCGAGCGCGACGCGGCCGGCGCGCTCGTCGCGGAGCCGAAGCTGCTCGACTTCGGCGTGGCCCGCGTGATCAGCGGCGAGTGCGACCTGACGCGGATTCACACGAGCGCGGGGCAGCTTGTCGGCACGCTGGCGTACATGAGTCCGGAACAGGTCTCAGGCAACTCGGCCGGCGTGGACACGCGCTGCGACATCTACTCCGCGGGCGTCGTGCTGTACGAGCTGCTGACCGGGCGCTTGCCGTACGACGTGCGCGGGCGGCCGATCGCCGAGGCGATTCGCGAGATCTGCGACGCGCGTGCGCCGTCTATCGCGACGACCAACCGGCTCTTCCGCGGCGACGTCGAGACGATCGTCGCGAAGATGATGGAAAAGGATCCGGTTCGGCGCTACCAGTCGGCCGCGGCGGTGGCCGCCGACATCCGCCGTCACCTGTCCGGCGAGCCGATCGAGGCGCGGCGCGACTCGGCGCTGTACGTGCTGCGGAAAAACCTGCGCCGTTACCGCGGGTTTGTGACGGCCGCGTCGCTGCTGGTCATCGCGTTTTCGGTGATGAGCGCGACGAACTACCTGCAATCGCAGCGCAACGCCGAGCTGGCCCGTGTCGCGACGGAGCAGCGCTCGCGCGCCGACGCCGAATCGGCCAAGCTCCGGCGATCGCTCTATTACAGCCGCATCGGCTACTCGCACGCGGCGATGCTGACGAACGACGCCAGCCGCGTGGCCGGCCTGCTTGACCAGTGCCCGGAAGACCTGCGCGGCTGGGAGTGGCGGTTTCTCTGGCGGCTGGCGGATCGGAGCATGGCCACGATCTCGACGCCCGGCGTCGGCCCGGGCGTAGCGGCGATGAGCGCCGACGGGCGAAGGCTGGTGACGCTGCACGTCGACGGCTCGCTGCGCGTGTTCGACGTTCCCAATCGCCGGCTGATCCGCACGGGCCGCGGACCGGCGATCTATGGACGGCTCGCGATTTCGCGGGATGGCGCGCAGCTCGCGTTCTCCGACGGCGTGGGCTGCATCTGGCTGTATGGCGTGGACGACGGCGAGCCGCGCGGCGCCATCGAGACGGTTCCGGATCGCGCGGAGCCGCTTCGCACGGTCGATGTCCGCGATCTGGATTTCGCGCCGGACGGAGTGCGGCTGGCGGCGGCGTGCCATGACGGCTACGTGCGAATCTGGGACTCGGCCAACGGCGGGCTGATTCAGAAGTTCGCGGCGGCCAACGGCTCGGTGTCCGACGTGCGCTTCAGCCCGGACGGCCGCTGGATCGTCACGGTCGGCCTCGACGGCGTCGTGCGGCGCTGGCCGGCGGCGGCGCCGGCGCGCGGCGTCGCGCTGGGGAAGCTTGAAAAGCCGGAGGAGTTGGCGATCAGCCCGGATTCGTCGCTGGTCGCGGCCGCGTCTTCGGGGCGCGAGCTATGCATCTGGCATCTGGAAAGCGGCGACGTGTTTTCGCGCTGGCGGCGCAGCGAGGCGAACACGCCCGGCCTGGCGTTCAGCGCCGATTCGCAGCGCCTGATCTCCTCCGGCTCGGAGCGGACGGTGCATGTCTGGGATGCGGCGACCGGCGAGGCGCTGGACGCCATGCGCGGGCATCGCTCGCTTGTGTCGTTCTGCTTTGCGACGCCGGACGGACAGAGCATCATCAGCGGGGGATTCGATCGCGACGTGAAATTCTGGCCGGCACAGCGCCGCCCCGACGTGCCCGTGATTCAGGATCCGCAGCGGCAGGCGGGCGTGGCGGCGCTCTCGCCGGACGGCCGCTGGCTGGCGTTCGGCAGTGACCGGCGCGTGCGGCTTTACGACCTGGACACGCTCAGGCCCGTCTGGGATTGGGCGCCGCTGCCCGCCCGCGTGAACGCGGTGTGCTTTTCGCCGGACGGCGAGCGGATTTACGCGAGTACGTTCGATGAGGCGCTGCTCGCGTGCGGCCTGGACGGACGGGCGACCAGCCTCGGCCGCGCGCCGGGCCGCGTCAGCCGAATGATCGCCGCGCCCGACGGGCGAACGATGGCGCTTGTGATCCGTGTGGATCACATAAGCGTGTGGCGGATGGGGCCGGGCGGCGGACCGGTTCGGGAGGTCGATCCGGGTCACGGCGAGACTTCGGCGATCGCGCTGTCGCCCGATGGCACGCTGTTGGCGACGGCCGGCAAGGATCGGTTCATACGGCTATGGCATTACCCGGAGCTCGACCTGGCGCATGAGCTGCTGGGCGAAGTGGGCGGCGTGCGGGCGCTGGCGTTCGACGCGCGGGGCGAGCGGCTGGCCGGCGCCGGCGAGGCCGGCATCATCCGAATCTGGAGCGTCGCCAGGAATCAGCCGCTTGCGGAGTGCTCATCGCCGGTGGGGACGACGAGCTCGATCCAGTTTTCGCCGGATGGGAATCGCATACTGGGCGGCGGCTCGACGCGCACGCTTCGCATCTGGGACGCGCACACGGGCGAGGAGGCGCTGACTCTGCCGGGGCACGACCAGCCGATTCTGCAAGTGATGCTGGCGCGCGACGGCCGGCGGCTGGTGACGTGCGACCGGGAAGGTGCGATCCGGCTGTGGGAGACTGAGTGAGCGCGTGGGGGAATTGCGAAGTGCGAATAGCGAAGAACGAATAGCGAAGAACGAAT
>CAZHIE010000271.1:0-4113 GCA_964532435.1 uncultured Planctomycetales bacterium | reverse complement strand
ACCGCCTCCTCCGCGCGCCCTCGGAATCCGCCCCGACCCGCGAGCGCAGCGAGCGCACGCGTGTAGCGGCCCGCGCCCTCGCGCGGCCGGAGCGGCGCCCGCCAGCGCAGCGAGCGCGTGCGTTCGCACGATCCGGGCCGCGAGCGCAGCGAGCGATCGCACGATCAGAGCCGCGAGCGTCAGCGAGCGAAGCGCTCGGATCTCGATCTGCTAGAAAAGCAAGAAGACCATCGGCCGCCAGCGCTGAGGCAACAGACCGAGCGAGGGACGTCGCGCTCACTTACGCTCGCGGCTCCGAAACTCGCTACTCGCTCTTCGCTACTCGCTACTCGTCGATCGCCGCTCCGGCCGCGCGACGGCGCGGGCCGCTACACGCTCGCGGCTCCGAAACTCGCTACTCGCTCTTCGTTACTCGCTACTCGTCGACCGCCGCTACGGCCGCGCGAGGGCGCGGGCCGCTACACGCTCGCGGCTCGGAAACTCGCTACTCGCTCTTCGCTACTCGCTACTCATCGATCGCCGCTCCGGCCGCGCGAGGGCGCGGGCCGCTACACGCTCGCGGCTCGGAAACTCGCTCTTCGCTCTTCGCTCTTCGCTACTCGCTACTCGCTACTCGTCGACCGCCGCTCGGGCCGCGCGAGGGCGCGGGCCGCTACGCGAAGAGCGGTGACACACCTATCCGTACCGTCGGCCGTTGGAGCACGCGGAGTGTGGGATTGGGGATTGTGCGCGAGAAGGTGCTATTTCGTACGCTCATCAGCCGGGAATGGAGACGACCGGGATCGAACCGGCAACCTCCGCATTGCGAACGCGGCGCTCTCCCAATTGAGCTACGTCCCCGGACTCTTGCGAACATTATACGTCGCCCGCACGCCTCCGCAACGTCCCGCGCGCGGCACATCCAGCGGCGAAGCGAGCAACCAGCGCGCGATCGGTTTTCCAGGCCGCACTCGCGCCGGGCCGAGGCGATCACACTCCCTCGCCCTCCGCAACCTCGCCCGGACCGCGCGCGTCCGCGACGCTTCGCCCATCCGCCGACGTCGCACGCGGCAGAATCACGTGCGCCGTCGTGCCCGCGTCCGGCCGGCTGTCGAGCCAGACGCGCCCGCCGTGCGATTCGACGATGCGATACGCCCGCGCCAGGCCCAGCCCGCGCCCACGCCCGGCCTTGCGATGCGAGAAGAACGGATCAAACGCCCGCTGCAACACGCTGGTCGACATCCCGCAACCCGTGTCGCGAATCGTGACCTCCAGCGTGTTGTCGCTCGGCCCGGGGCCGGCGCCGATCGTGATCGATCCGTCGTTTTCCGCGATCGCGTCGCAGGCGTTGCGCAGCAGCTCGTCGAGCACGCGCGCGATCTGCTCGCGATCGATCCACGCCTTCGCAACGCCGTCCAGCCGCAGCGTCTCCGCCGCCGCCAGACGCGACATGTCCAGATGCAGTCGCGCGGCCGGCACGCGCCCGGCGGCGATCCATCCTTCGCGCAGCTCGAACAGCATGTCGGCCAGCGGGACGGCCTGTTGCTGCGGCGGGCGCGGGCGCGCGAATTCCAGAAGCTCGCTGACGATGTTGCTGCATTCGTGAGCCTTGCTTGCGATCATCTGCGCGACGCGAGCCACGTCCGGGTCGGCGGCCGACTCGCACAACATCTGCGCCCGGCCGGAGATCACCGCCAGCGGGCCGTTCAGTTCGTGTCCGGCGCCGGCGGCCATGTTCGCGATCATGGCGAGCGTGCGCGAGCGCAGCAGCTCGACCTGCATCTGCTGCAGGCGGCGATTCGCCTCGGCCAGATCTTCGGCCAGCCGCCGGGAAGCCACCAGCACGCGCGCGCGCGTCAGGGCCAACCCGATGCTGGTCAGAAACAGTCGCAGCTCTTCCAATTCGCCGGCCAATTCGCCGCGCTCGTCCTTGGCCGAGACGTAGACCAGCCCGCCGATCATGCGGTCTTCGTGAACAATCGTCAGCAGCCACAACGGTCCGGGGCCCAGCGCCCGCGCGGCCGGCGCAAGGGCCGGCGCCAACTCGGGCGGGCAGCGAATCGCACCGCCCGCCGGCGCGGCCGAGTCGCCGAGCAGCCAGGCGCGCGTCTCGGCCGACACGCCGCAGGTGTCCGAGCCTTCGCTTGCGCCCCCCTCGCCGCTCCAGGCCAGATCGATCAGCATGTCCATCTCGCGCAGCGCGAAAGCCGCGACGCGCGGCCGCTGAAGCACGATGCGCCCGGCGACGGCGGCGGCTCGCGCGATGTCGGCCAGCTCGCCGCCCGCGCCAAGCTGTCGATCGAATTGCGAGATCGCGCGGAAGTAGCGGTCGCCCGTCGCGAGCTTGCGGTTGCTCAGGTTGAGATCGAGATTGAGCCGCCCCAGCTCCTCGTTAGCCTGCCCCAGCGCGCGGACATACAGCGCCTGCGGCGGCTCGTTGTCCAGCCCGAGCAGGCGCGCCTCGTCGGCCACTTCGCCCGCCAGCCGCGCGACGACCGCCTCGATCGACGCCTCGCCAAATCCGAGCGCGCGGGCCGATTCCCCGGCCGAGCGGTAGAAAGCGAGGTTGCCCGAAAACCCCAGCCGATGCTCGCGCACCAGCGTGTCGGCGAGCTGCACGAGGGCGATCAGGCGCGGGTGGCGAATGGTCGAGGGCAGTGCGTCGGTCGAGAGATGATGGAGCCACGCGACGTCGCGGTACATGGCCGGCAAACGCCAGCGTTCGGCGATGTAACGGCCGGCGACGGTGTGGTCGGCGCCGAGGACGGCGCGCTCCGCGTCGACGATGTCGCAGCGCGTTTCGAGCGCCTGCTGAATGGCGCGCTCGTACGCCTTTGGATATGCCGCGTCGAGCGCGACCTTGCCCAGGTCGTGCAGCAGCCCGGCGACGTAGGCCTCTTCCGGATCGATGCCCAGTTCGCCGCGAGCGGCGGCCAGCCCGCGCGCCGCGCACGCGACGCCCAGCGCGTGCTTCCAGAATTCCGTTCGCACGAAAACGGCGTCGCCGTTGCGGTCGGTCGGGTTTGGAAAGCACTGGAAAACGCTGGTCGCCAGCGCGATGTTCCGCACCGCCTTGAAGCCGAGCACGGCGACGGCGCGATCGACCGTCGTAACCTGCTTCCCGCCACCGGTCGAGGCGGCGCTGGCGGCCGAGAGCATTCGGGCGGTAAGCGGCTGATCCCCGCGCAGGACGCGCACGACGTCGGCCATGCCGGCGTCGGCGCTGCTGGTCAGCTCGAGCAGGCGCACGGCGACGGCCGGCAGCGTGGGCAGCGCGTCGAGCTGCCCGAGCACAAGCTCCTGCAATGTGCGTCCTTCCGCCACGCGGCGCCCCTGATCAGGACCGGCACAGTTCGGTGATGCGCTGCAGCAGGTGATTGATGCTGAAGGGTTTTTGGATGAACTCATCCGCGCCGTCGCCGATCAGCTTTTCCACGCTGGCGCGGTCGATCTCGCCCGAAATGATGACGATGCGCACGTCGCGGAGCGTCGCGTCGCTGCGGATGGTGCGGCACACGGCGTTTCCGTTCACGTCGGGGAGCATGTAGTCGAGGATGATCAGGTCGGGTCGAAACTCGCGCGTGCGCATGCCGGCGTCGAATCCGGTGGACGCGGTCGCGACTTCGAATCGCCCGTCGCTTTCGAGCACTTCGACGAGCATGTCGACGATGGCCGGGTCGTCATCGACGACGAGAATGCGCGTTTTTCCGAGATCCAGCCGATCGAGCGGGATGCTGTTGTCCTTCATGAACTGAATGAGGGCCTCGCGCGGGACGCGGCGGAAGGTGGAGCCGGGCACGCGGAATCCCTTGAGCTGCCCACGGTCGAAGCAGCGAATGACGGTCTGTTGGCTCAGGTTGCATATTTCCGCGATTTCGCCCGTTGTATAAACGTTTTTCGTCGCCGCCCGGCCGTACTTATCGATCTTCGCCATGTCCACACCAGATTCCTTCCCATATGCTCCAGATTAACATATCGTACTATCGGGCGGTAAATCTGGCAAGATTTTGGCGCGGATTATGGGTAGTTAGTCAGCGTCAAAAAAAACGGAACACGTGTCATAAAAAACCGAACATCGGCGAGCGCAGGGAATCTCTGAATCCCCCACGAATTCCGGAGAAGAAATAGGCGGAT
>CAZHIE010000270.1:2349-4183 GCA_964532435.1 uncultured Planctomycetales bacterium | reverse complement strand
AGCGTCAGCGAGCGAACCGTGCGGCCTGAGTTGCGGGCAGAAGAGCAAGAGGACCTCGGCGCTATTCTCACAGTCCCAACACCCGCACGTCGCGCTCGCTCACGCTCGCGGCTCGGATCGAACAAATCTCCACTCCCGCCAACTCTCACCCCCGAGCGCCGACCGTTACGTCAGCAACTCGACGAATCCGTCCACGTCGCCGTTGTCGACGTTGCCATCTCCATTGACGTCTCCGTTCAAAATGTCGCAGCCCGGGTGCGACGCCTCGTACGCGGCCGGGTCGAGCAGCGCCTCGACGAAGTGATCGATGTCGCCGTTGTCCACGACGCCGTCGCAGTTCATGTCGCCCAGCAATCCGCCGCACGCCGGCCCCGCGTAGCGCCGCGCCCGAATGTCGGCGCCCGCCGGCACGCGCTGCCACGCGATCATGTAATCGCCCCGCGCCCGCCCATACGCAATCGCCGGCAGAAGCTGCGGCGAAGCCGACGACGGCTCCATGTCGATCGGCCCGAGCGCACCGCCGCAATCGATCGATCGCGCAAACACCTCCGACGGCGCCGCCGCCGCCGAGCCCGCAAACGTCACGACCGAGCTCGGGCATCGCTGCGAGCTCGACAACGCCAACCCGTGCAGCAACGTGATGCCAAATGCGTCCGCCGGCGGCAGAATCACGTCAAACCCGCCCAGCGCCGCGGCAAACGTCGCGTCGTATCGCCGCGCCAGCACCGCCGGCTCGCCGCCGGCCACGTCGCCCCACGCGACCAGCCACTGCCCGCAGCGCGGGTTGTACGAAACGTCCGGCCGAACGTCGTGCGGACCCGGATCGACCAGCGGAGTTCGAATCGCCAGCGGACCCGCCAAGACCGGACCGCACGCCGGCGTCACCGTCAGCTTGTAACGCTCCAGGTTGAACGGCGCGATCGGCTGACGCCGCACGACCGAGAAGAAATCCGCCGCGCCCGGCTCGCCATACGCGCACGACGGCCGGTCGATCGGATGCTCGAAACACCACGGCGCGATGAGAAACTCGGCCCCGCACATCGCTCCGCCGGCCGTTCGAAACTGCCCGTAAATGCCCGTCGCCCCGCCGTACTTCTGGTAGACGATCAGGAACCGGTCGGCCAGCGCCGGCGTGCCGGCCGGATTGGCGGCGATGTCCGGGTACTTCTCGCTGACGCCGTCCGGCGCCGTCAGCACGACCAGCCCGCCGACCGCCCCGCATGCCCCGATCGATCGTCCGACGATGTTCGTCGCCGCGTCGCCGTGCTGCCAGACGACGATGAACTGCCCGATGCTCTCCTTGAACGCGACCGCGGGAAACTCCTCGTTCACCGGATCGCCCAGCGAGATGTCGATCTCCGTGACGCCGGCGCAGGGGTCCATGACGCCTGCCCCGGATATGAGCCGACCCTTGATGTCCTTGTCGCCGGCCGGTCCCTCCGCCCACACGATCAGGTAGCGATCGTCGAGCGCGTCGTAGGCGATCGCGGGTTCCGCCTCGTCATCCGCGGTGACGGCAACGCCAATCGGCGCGGCCGGCAGCCAGATGGCGAGAGCCCGCGGCAGCGGCAGGGCAAGCGTGGCCAGTGCGGCCAGCATGACGAGCGACGCATTCGATCGGGAGTGACACATGTGATGCCTCCTTTTGACAGGTTGTGCGGCCAAGCGTGCGTCGCAGCGCGCCGCGCGCTGCGACTCGCATCCGGCGGAAGGCGGCGTTCGACCGCCCGCGCGTCCATGCCAATTGCGATGAATCGCCGGCCAAACCGTCACGAATCTCCGGCCCGCCCGACCCCGTTCGCCTGAGCCCGCCTGTCCTCAGGCGGGTCGTCTT
>CAZHIE010000270.1:0-2249 GCA_964532435.1 uncultured Planctomycetales bacterium | reverse complement strand
CTCCTCTTCGCCCGTCAGGGCGCACGATGATTGCCAGGGACTTCAGCCCCTGGAACCCGCCCCGCCAATTCTCTTCTCCGCGCGCCCGCGCGCCTTTCTCGCGCACAAACCGCGATTCCCACGCAAAACCGCGCAACCCGCCCCTCCGCCCCGCACGAGATGCTAGAATCTCTATATTTGGAGCGCCGCCATGAACCCGTCCGCACGCCGAAACCCACCCGCCGAGCCCGAACTCCTCGCCTGGGCCCGCCGATTCCTCCCGCACTACTTCGAAGACGAGCCCGCCGACTTCCACCGCGAACTCGCCGCCGACCTCGCCGACGACCGCAAACGCTGCATCGCCCGCGTCGCCCCCCGCGGCCACGCCAAGAGCACCTGCACCGCCCTCGCGCTGCCCCTCTGGTCCATCTGCGAGCAACGCCGCAAAAACATCGTCATCATTACCCACGAAACCTCCCTCGCCACGCAATTCGTCCGCGACATCCGCCGCGAACTCGAATGCAACGAGCACATCCGCGAAACCTACGGCGATCTCACGCCCGCCGTCGCCGGCCGCGACCCCCAGCCGTCAACCGCGCCGCCGGACGCGCCCGCCACCCCGCGCAAACGACCAAAGCAGACCGATCCGGCGCAGGAACCAAAGCCCCCGAAGCGCCCGGCGGCGCCGCGCAAGTCAAAACGCAGCGCCGCAGCGCCAGACGCGCCGGCCGTCCGCGTCAAGCGACCGCTCGCGATCGTGTCGCGCCGCGAAGTCCGCGAACCCGATGCCGCGCCGCCGCCCGAAACCGCTGAAAAAGCAGACAAACCCGCCCGCTCGCGCCGCGCGGCCACGCCCGCCTCGCGCCCCAAGTGGACCGAATCCACCTTCACCACGCCCACCGGCATCACCGTCCACGCCAAGGGCAGCGGCGCCAGCCTGCGCGGAACGCGCGTCGGTCCCCATCGCCCCGATCTCATCATCTGCGACGACATCGAAAAGGACGAAACCGTCGCCACCGCCGACGGCCGCCGAAAAGTCGAGCACTGGCTCCGCCGCGTCGTTATGCCCGCGCTCGCGCCCGCCGGCCGCATCGTCGTCCTCGGCTCGCTGCTTCATCACGACTCGCTGCTCGCAAACCTGCGCGATCACGTGCGCTTCCCCGGCTGGGACTATCGCATTTACCGCGCGCTCGAGCCGGCCGAAACGAAACCACTCGATCCCCCGCCGCTTGCGCCCCGCGCGCCACGCCTCGCGCACGCGAAGCCGCCCGCCGTCGGCCCTGCCGCGCCCTCCTTCGAGCTCCGCGCGCTGTGGCCGGCGCGCTGGCCGGTTGAGCGCCTCATCGAAGAGCGCGCCCGCATCGGCGTCGCCGCGTTCGAGCAGGAATACCAGGCCAACCCGGTCGATGACGCGGCCCGCGTCTTCCGCCCCGAGTGGCTGCGCCGCGAAGACCCGCCCGCCGGAAACGAGGATCGCCTCACCACGCTGATGGCCGTCGATCCGGCCACCGGCGTCGAAAGCGGCGACTTCTTCGCGCTTTGGGTGGGCAGCATTCATCGCGACACGGGGGTGATCTACACGCGCGAGCTGCTGCTGGAGCGGATCGGTATCGTTGACCAGATCCGCCGCATCCGCGACGCGTTCACGCGCTGGCGGCCGGTGCGGATCGGCATCGAGTCGAACGCTTATCAGGTGGCGCTGCGCGACATCCTCGAAGAGATCAGCCGCCGCGAGGGCGATTACATGCCGCTCGTCCCGCTGCGCACGACGGACAACAAGCTCGCCCGCATCGAGGGCGCCGCGCCGTTTTTCGAGAACGGAACGTTTCGCCTGCCCGTCGCGCTCAGCGCCGAGGCGGAGGCCCAGTTCCTCCAGTTCCCCGCGGCCAAGCACGACGACGCGCCGGACGTGTGCGCGATGGGCATCGCGCTGGCGCGCCAGTTCCGAACCGCGACGCGCGTCGAGGCGCTCGCCCCGTTCCGCCCGCGCTTCGATCGCCGCGGCGGCTGGTGAGCGCGCGCATGAGCCCGCCTGTCCTCAGGCGGGTCTTCGCGCGAACGAAAGGACTCCCCCTCCTTCTCTTCGCTCGTCAGGGCGCACAATGGTTGCCAGGGGCTTCAGCCCCTGGACCACCGCCCCAACTCCATCCTCTTCTCTCCGCCGGTCACGGCGCGAAGTTCACCAGCACTTTCAGTCACTCACTCGCCCCGCATTGCCGCCTCGCGCTTTGCCTGGATGGCGCCCGAACGGAGACCATCGCCGCTATACT
>CAZHIE010000269.1:0-4225 GCA_964532435.1 uncultured Planctomycetales bacterium | reverse complement strand
GATTGGGTTGCGGCGGTTGCGGTCTGCCGCGCGGTTTCGAGCGTTCCGAGGGAACGTCTTTGCATTCTCTCCTTGAGGCCATCTGCCTAATTCTCTTCCTTGCGCTGGTTGTCGCACCCTGTCTTTACGGTTTGCACATGTACCTGCTCATGGTGCTCGCGCACCGGCGGCGCAAGGACGTCGTCGCGGCGCAGCGCGAGCTGATCGAGCGCTATCAGCGCGTCACGCCCGACGAGATGTGGCCGAAAGTCACGACGCAACTCCCCATGTTCAACGAACTGACGGTCGCGCGCCGCGTGATCGAGGCCGCCGCGCGGATGGACTATCCGCACGGCCGGCACGAGGTGCAGGTGCTCGACGACAGCATCGACGAGACGCGCCTGCTGGTCGATCAGGTCGTCGCGGAGCTTTGTGAGGCCGGGCTTGACGTAAAGGTCGTGCGGCGCGAGAAGCGCGAGCATTACAAGGCCGGCGCGCTGGCCAATGGCCTGCGCACGGCGACGGGAGAGTTCATCGCCGTATTCGACGCGGATTTTGTCCCCGATCGCGGATTCTTGCGCCGGCTTGTGCCGCTCATCGCCAGCGCGCCGGACGCGTGCTGCGTGCAGGGTCGCTGGGGCCATCTCAACCCTGACGAGAGCTGGATTACGCAGGGGCTGTCGCTCGGCCTCGACATGCATTTCGCGATCGAGCAGTCGGCGCGCGGCTGGAACGGCCTGCTGCTGAACTTCAACGGCACGGGCGGAATCTGGCGCAAGGCGGCGATCGACGACCCGCGCGTCGGCGGGTGGCAGGGCGACACGATCACCGAAGACCTCGATCTGTCGTATCGCGCGCAGCTCGCCGGCTGGCACGTCGTCTACTGCATCGACGAGGTTTGCCCGGCCGAACTGCCGGCCGACGTGGACGCGCTCAAGACGCAGCAGCGGCGCTGGGCGACCGGCTCGATCCAGACCGCCCGCAAGCTGCTGCCGGCCGTTTGGCGCTCGAAGATCAGCATCTGGCAGAAGCTGGAAGCGACGATTCACCTGACGCAATACAGCATCGCGGTGCCGATGATTCTCGTCGCGCTGTTCGGCCGATCGCTGCCGTTCCTCGCGTTTTACGAGGAGTACGGCGCCTGGTTCCGGTGGTCGGCGGCGTTCTTCCTGGCGGCGGCGCTGGCGCCGACGATTGCATACGTGTACTCGCGGCGCGCGATTGGGGGCGGGTTCCCCGGCGTGTGGGGCATTCTGAAGCTGATGGTGCTGGGCTTCGGGCTGTGCGTGAACAACGGTGTGGCGGTGCTGGCCGGGCTGTTTCAGCGCGGCGGAGAGTTCGTGCGGACGCCGAAGTCGGGCAGCGCCGGCGGGGTGCGCGGCTCGCGCAGCCATTACGCGGCGATTCGCTCGAGCCTGTGGATCTACGAAATCGTGCTGGGCCTGTTCTGCTTCGTGCAATGGCTCATTTTCCTTAAAGTCGACGGCCCGGTGAGCGGGCTGTTCCTGCTGCTCTACGCGATCGGGCTTACGCTGCTGGGGTGGGGCTCGCGGCCGCGCGGCCGGGCGGCGGCGAGCGCCCCGCCTGCGGCCGGTCCGGCGATCGCGGTCTGACAGAACGGGCGTTCTCTTGCGCGGGGTTAATTTCAGAAGACCAGGAAGACCCGCCTGGGGGAAAGGCGGGCTCGAAGAGAGTCCGCGTGTGCCATTCCGTCGCGCTGCGTGATACTCTCCCGCCATGGACGATTTGAAGCGGGCGCGGGCACATTGGCTCCCGTGGCTGGTGATCGCGGCGGGCTGCGCGCTGCGGATCGCGCTGTTCGGCGCGTGGCCGCCCGGCGCGGCGTATGACGATCATTTCGCGCCGATTCAGATCATCCTGCACGAAGGGCGGCTGCCGGTCGCGACGGATTGCTGGGAGTGCTACCAGCCGCCGCTGTACTACGTTCTCGCCTCCGGCGTGTACGTCGCGGCCGAGCGGGCGGTGCGGTCGGCCGCGACGGAATCGGAAACGATCGAGTCGATTCGCGGCGAGATGTCGCTGGCGACGATGGCGGGGCAGCGCGCGGTTCAGGCGCTCTCGCTTCTCGCGGGCTGCGCGACGCTCTTCGCGTGCCTCGGCGTATTGCGATGCTTCCGGCGGATCTGTCCGCAGTGCGGCGTGGCGACGGCCTCGTCCGGCGAATCCTCGCGCGCGCCGACGGCCGGTTGCGACGCATCGGGCGCGGCGCTCTCCCCGTGGATCGAAGCTCTATGCGTCGGCGTCGTCGCGTTTCTGCCGCAGCACCTCTACATGTCCGCGATGGCGACGAACGATGCGCTGACGTACCTGATCGTGACGCTCGCGGTCTACGTCTCGCTGCGCGCGCTGGAAACGGGCCTGCCGACGCGGCGCTGCGCGCTGGCGGGCGCGCTGGCCGGCGCGGCCGTGCTCAGCAAGGCATACGGCATGGTCGTCGCGGCGGCCGTGTGCGCGAGCTTCCTGGTCTGGTCGTGGCGCGCCCGCGGCGGCGCGTGGACGGCGCTTCGGCCGCTGCTGGTGGTTGGTTTCGCGACGGCGGCGATCGGCGTTTGGCCGGCGTATCGAAATCTCGCGACGTTCGGCCGGCCGATTGTCGACAACTTCGACTTCTTCGACACGCCGATGCGCTTTCAGCCGCCTGGCTCGGTGGGTCAGACGAACTTCGTGAGTCTGCGCTTCGGCGATCTGCTGAGGCGGCCGTGGCTGCACGTCTCGCACGCCAACAGTTTCGCGACGGAGCTGTACGGCCGCTTCTGGTGGGACTACGAGGGCTTTCGCACGTCGCTGGCGCGCTACGGGCCGTGGCGGCAGCGCTGGAACATGGCGCAGCGGCGCTACCCGGCGTGGAACGAGGCGCGCTGGAGGCTGCTGCTCGATTACACGGACGCCGACGTGCCGCCCCGGTTCGCGCTGATCGCGCGGGTCTCGTACGTCGCGGCGCTGCCGCTCACCGCCGCGACGATCGGCGGATTGCTCGTGCTCGTCGCGCGGTCACTGCGGCATCCCGCCGTGCTGCTCGTAACGCTGAATGGCGTGCTCTCGCTGCTCATTCCGCTCGTGCAGACGATACGGCTGCCGCACTTTTCGGCGATGAAGGCGGCGTTCGCGCTGGGGGGCGTTTCGACCGTGCCGATCGCCGTGGCCATTGTTGTGGGCACGATTGCCTTTCGGCCGCTGCGCCGTGCGGCCTTCGGACTGCTGGCGGTGGCGCTGCTGGCGATTGCCGTTTGCGACGGAATGTACGTCTGGACGACGTATCGGCCGGGGACGTAGCAGATAACGTCGCGCGGCGCGCCGCGAACAATTAGCGGACGCGGCCTCCGGTCGGACGTTGGAAAACGGCTGCGAAAGCCGGCGGCGCCGGGCGCGCTGATCGCACCAGCCGATCAATCATTCGTATAAGGAGTGCGGTGCCGCGGAACGTGCGTTCCGCCGCTGTGCTTCGACCCGCTTTCGGTAACGCAGTGCCCAGCTCCATGCAGAACGCATCCGACGCCGCCGGGTCGCCGCGCCCGCGCGCCCGACGCCTGACGCGCCGCGGCCTGTTTCGCGCCGCGATCGGCACGCTGGCGAGCGGGTCGGCCGTCGGCATTTACGCCCGTTTCGTCGAGCCATTCTGGCCGCGCGTGTCCGAGCTGCCGATGGAATTCGCGCGCGTGCCGCACGCGCCGCGCGGGCTGCGGCTCGTGCAGATCTCCGACCTGCATGTGTCGTCGTATGTGCCCGAAAGCTACCTGCGGCAGCAGCTTCGCCGGGCGAGCGCGATGCGGCCGGACTTGATCTGCGTGACGGGCGACATGCTGACCGACGCGGACACGCAATATCTCGATGTGCTGCGTTCGCTGATCGGCGAGCTGCGTGCGCCGCTGGGCGTTTTCGCGGTGCTTGGCAATCACGACTACAACGTGTATCTGCCGCCCGAGCGAACGGGCGAGAAGGCGCTGGGCGAAGTCGGCGACCGCGTCGAGGCGGCGCTGCGAGCGGGCGGCGCGGAAGTTTTGCGGAATCGCTGCGTTCGCGTGACGGCGCCCGGCGGGGCGCTGCAACTGGTCGGCGTCGACGACTTGTGGAGCGGGTTCTACGATCCGCGCCGCGCGTTCGCCGGCGCCGACGCGAGCCTGCCCACCATCACGCTCGCGCACAACCCCGACACGATCGACGAGCTGCGCCACGCGCCGACGGATTGGATTCTCTCCGGCCACACGCACGGCGGGCAGGTGCGCGT
>CAZHIE010000268.1:0-4228 GCA_964532435.1 uncultured Planctomycetales bacterium | reverse complement strand
TCGGCGCTGCCGTGCCTGATGAACGGCGTGAGCCACTTCATCTCGCCGCACACGGCCGGGGCGATGGCGGCCTGGCACGGCAAGCGGCGCGGCTACTTCGGGCAGTATCTGTACGATCTGCCCGAGACGATCCGGCTGCGGTTTCAGGGGCGCGGCGGCGAGCCGCTCGACGGCGCGGAGATCACGGTTTTTCAGAAAATCTATACGGCGGGCGTCGGGGAGCGCATCCCCAACCTTCCGAAGTTCGTCGGAAGCACCGGCCCGGACGGCGTCTTCACGCTGCCCAACGTGCCGGTGAACGCCAGCGATTTCTGGAACGATCTCGGCCCCGGCACGTCGCAACTGCGGCCCAATCCATTCGGCTACATCAGCAATCACGGCGTCAGCGGCGTATTCTTGATCCGCGTGCGGGCCAACGGCTTCACCGATTACGTCTGGTTCGACATTACCGAACCGAACATCGCGTATTGGAGCGGGCAGACGGGCGACGTGACATTCGACCGCGCGACGGCGATCGGCGAGGGCGTGCAGCGCTGGCCGCCGAACGAGTTGAGCGAGCGAAACGCGGCAAGCTGGTCGAGCTGGGCACAGGATGGGTCGATCGCGCTCTTCGACGATGCGTCGCGCCGGCAGGTCGGGCAGGCCAGCATTCGCATCGACGCGACCGGCGGGTTCGACAACCTGTGGCGCTATCCGGCCGACACGCTGGCGCAATGGGATCTGTCGGGCGTGCAGAACATCCGCGTGCGGTTCTACGCGGTGAATCCGAACATCGGGTTTCAGAGCGGCAGCCCGTGGGTGCGGCTGGGAAATTACGAAGCGGGGTACTTCGAGTGGCGCTCGACGAGCGATGCGCTGAATCTGGCGCTGAATCAGTGGCGCGAATATGTGATTCCGATCGGCGGGAACGGCGCGTTTCCGCGAACGATCAGCGGCACGCCGTCGCTTGACGCGATCAATTACATCGAGCTGCACGCGGACACGTGGGGGGCCGGCTTCACGCTCTGGATGGACGGGCTGCGCTTCGAGCCGCAGCCGCTGCCGCCGGCCGGCGACGTGAATTGCGACGGGGCGGTGGACAACGGCGACATCGATGCGTTCGTGCTGGCGCTGCTCGACGCGTCGGCGTATGAGGCCGCGCATCCGACGTGCGACCTGCGCGCCGCGGACGTGAACGCCGACGGCGTCGTCGATAACGGGGACATTGACGCGTTCGTCGCGCTGCTGCTGGGATGAGAGGGAAGCCACGGAGCGACGAAGCCACGAAGGCACGGAGGCACGGAATCCGAGCCCACCACGCGAGTGGTGGGTGCGGAAGCGGCGACGTGTGCGATGTCGTGCCGCCATCGGGCCGAGCCGCACGCGCGCGATCGTGCCGGCGCCTGCCGATCACGCCGGCGCCCGCACCCGCTCACTCCGGTCAGGCGCTGAACTTGCGCGAGCGTCGCCGTCCCCGGCCGACCACTTGCGTGGTGGGTTCGGATTTCCGCGAGCGTGCCGTTCCCCGGCCGACCACTTGCGTGGTGGGTTCGGATTTCCGCGCGGCGCGATCGCCGACGAAGGCGATCGCGCGACAAACCCCGCGAGCGCTGGCCACGCCACCCGCGCGCGAGTACCATGCCGGTCAAGCTCTCTCCCTCCCGGCGCGGGTTTGCGGCCTTGTTGGCTTGTCGTGCCGCGCCGTCCCGAGGCTCCCCCCGTGCGAATCGCGCTCGTCAACCCGGTCAGCCGCCGCAATCAGGGCTACCACACCGTCGGCAGCTTCATGCCGCAGCTTGGCTTGCAGGTGCTCGCCGAACTGGCCGGCCCCGCCCACGAAGTCGACATCATCGACGAGTGTTTCGGCGCCGCCGCGACCGACCAGCTCATCCACGAAGGCCGCTATGACCTCGTCGCGCTCACCGCCTACACCAGCGGCGCCACCCGCGCCTACGAAATCGCCGCCGGCGTCCGCCGCCGCGGCATCCCCGCCGTCATGGGCGGGCCGCACGCTTCCGCCTGCCCCGACGAGGCGGCCGCGCACGTCGACGCCGTCGCGATCGGCGAATGCGACGAGGTCTGGCCGACCATCCTCGAAGACGCCGCCGCCCGCCGCCTGAAGCGTGTCTATCAGGGTACGTTGTCCGATCTGGAGCAGCCCGGCCGCGGCCGGGCGCGGCAGACGGTCGGTGCGGTCAACGGCCAATACAACGTCTCGGCGATTCAGACGTCGCGCGGCTGTCCGGTGGGGTGCGAGTATTGCTCGGTGACGAAGTTCAACGGCGCGCCGATCCGCCGGCGCAACATCTCCGACATCATCGACGAGTGGAACGAGACGCCGCGGCCGTTCTGTTTCGTGGTCGACGACAACTTCTTCGGCGTCGGTCCCAAGCACGCCGAATGGGCCAAGGAGCTGCTGCGCGGGATCATTCGCCACGGCAAGCGCCGGCTGTGGTTCAGCCAGACGACGATCAACATGGGCGACGATCCGGAGGGGCTGCGACTGGCGTATCGGGCCGGCTGCCGCGGGATGTTCGTCGGCTTCGAGACGTTCAACGAGGCGAACCTCAAGCAATATCACAAAGGCGTCAATCGCAACAACCTGGGCCGCTACGAACAGCTTGTCGGCGCGTTCCACAAGGCCGGCGTTTCGGTCTTCGGCGGGTTCATCATCGGCGCCGACCAGGACGACCCCGAGACCGTGGCCGAAACAGCGCTGGCGGCGGTCAAGCTGGGCGTCGACATCGTGCAGGTGACCAACCTGACGCCGCTGCCGGGCACCAAGATGTTCGACCGCTATAAGGCCGAGGGGCGGCTGCTGGCGACGAACTACCCGGAAGACTGGGAGCGTTACACGTTCACCGAGACGGTATATCAGCCGGCGCGCATGTCGGCGCGCGAGCTGGACGAGGCGATTTACGAGCTGCGACACCAGGCGGCCAAGCAGAACTGGGTCTGGAAGCGGGCGCTGCGCACGCTGCTGCGGACGCGCTCGCTCACGACGGCCATTTTCGTGCTGGAGATGAATCGCGGCTGGAAGCGGATGGCCAAAATCCAGGCGCCGCGCGATGCCGAGCGCTACGGCTTTACCCCGGCGTTTTCGCCGCGCATGCGTAAGATCATCGAGGCGTACCGCATGCACCTGAACGCCGGCCTGGCGCAGTGACGCGCCGAAATGGGGGCGCTGCAATGCCTCTGCGTCGTAGCGGATTGTTCGCCGGCGCGCTCGTCGCCATCGCAGCGATTCTGTCGAGCGGCTGCGACACGACCGGCTACGTCCTGCGCCAGGGCTTCGGCCAGCTCGCCATCGTCTACACGTCTTACCCGATCGACGAGGCGTTTGACCGCGCCAAACTGTCCGACGACGAGCGCGCCAAGCTGCGGCGCGTGATCGAGGCGCGCGATTTCGCGCGCGACCGCCTCGGGTTGAGCGTCGGCCGCTCGTATCAGCTCTTCCACGACACATTCGGCCAACCGGTCAGCTACAACCTGTCCGCGTCGCGCAAGGACGCGCTCACGCCGCGGCAGTGGCGGTTTCCCGTAATCGGCACGATCGACTACATCGGCTATTTCAATCAGGAGTCCGGGCGAAAGGCCGAGGCGGCGCTCCAGAAAGAGGGCTACGACACGGCGCTGCGGCCGGTGGATGCGTACAGCACGCTGGGCTACTTTCCCGATCCGCTGCATTCGGTGATGTTGAAGCGGGCGGAGGAGGACCTGGTCGAGACGGTCATACACGAGCTGGCGCACAACACCGTCTACGCGAATGGGCAAAGCACGTTCAACGAGAGCCTGGCGACGTTCATCGGCCGGCGCGGGGCGCTGCTGTTTTATCGCGAGCGCGGCGCCGAGGGCGCGGCGGCGATCGCGCGGCTGGAGGCGGAATATGCCGACGCGGCCATCATCGGCGAGTGGCTGGCGAGCTTTGGCGACGAGCTGGACGCGTACTATGGCGGGCAGGGTTCGAGCGCTGAGAAGATTGCCGGGCGCGAGGCGCTGTTCGCGGCGGCGCGAAAGCGCTTTGCCGATCGCGTGCAGCCGCGGCTGAGCGATCCGCGGCGATTTCGCGGCTGGGCGGAGCTGCCGACGAACAATGCGACGATCCTTTTGCACCGGCGCTACAACCTGTCTCTGGACGTGATGGAGCAGGCGCTCGACGCGTGCGGCGGCGATTTCGGGTGTTTTCTCGATCGCCTGCGCGCGGCGGGGCGGGAGAAGGACCCGTTTGCGGCGCTGCGGGCGGGGTTGA
>CAZHIE010000267.1:0-4250 GCA_964532435.1 uncultured Planctomycetales bacterium | reverse complement strand
CTCAGCTCGTCGCCGTATTCGTACGTCGCGCGATAATGCGAATCCGGATCGCCCGAAGTGCCGACCTGCAAATCCGTCAGCCGGCCGACGGCGTCGGCAGCGCTTGCGGAGCGGACCGGCGGAACGCAGTGGCCGAGACGATTCAGCCGCCGAAGATGCGATCCCTTGCGGGCGAGGGCGCGCCGCATTTGCCAGCCGGGAGGCTCCGTATGCCGGCGAGGACGCCGACGCTCCCCCCCGTCTGAACTTGCTACTCGCTACTCGTTACATCGCGCACGGTGTCGCGTTCAAATGCGCGACTCACGACTCGCTACTCGCTGCTCCCGCGACGCGGGCGAGGACGCACCTTCAGCGCTCATGACATGTTCGACAAACAAAAACGCGGCCTGCCCGCGCCCCCCCGCGCGGACAGGCTCGCTGCTGCATCACCGGCAGATCTTCCCGGCGATGCGACTGGGGAACCTTGCTTCGCAAAAACGCTGCGGTCGCGTGCGCGTCTCAGAGAAGGGCGCCGCCGCGAACCGCGCCGCGGCCTATTCCCCGGGCAGCAGCAGCTTCACGAACGAATCCATGTCGCTGCTCGTGATGCGGCCGTCGCCGTCGAGATCGCCGCGCTGCCACGAGCTGGTCGGGTAGTACTTCTCGAACGTCACCGGGTCGAGCATCAGGATCACGAAGGCGTCAATGTCGCCGTTGTTCACCTGGCCGTCGGCGTTGATGTCGCCGGCGATCGGCCCGGTCAGCAGGCGGGCAAAGCTGTCGAGGTCGCCGTTGTCCACGTGCCCGTCATTGTTCACGTCCGCGTTCGACGGGTCGCAGCCCGGATGCAGCGCCTGCCACGCGGCCAGGTCGATGATCGCCAGCGCGAACGCGTCGATGTCGGCGTTGTCGGTGAAGCCGTCGCAATTCACGTCGCCCTTGCGCATCGGCGCGGGCGGAACCGGCAGCGGCGTCGGCGGCGCCTTCTCGCCCTTGAAGACCTCTTCGGCGGCGGCGGCGAGCGACGCGACCTTGCCGGCCTTCGTCTCAACCCGCGGCGCGCCGATCGAGCCGGTCGTCGGGTAATCCGACGACGAACCCGTCGTCTGCTTCGTGCTCGTCTGCGCGCTGGCGATCGCAACGGCGGCGGAATAGACGATCGCGCCGAGGGCGAACTTCGCAACCTTGGTCTGGTTCTTCGTAAACATCGGACTCTCCTTTCGCTGTGCTTGCCTTGCCGGCCGCGAGCTGCCTGCCGCGAATTTTGCCGGCCCTTCGCCGATCCGCACCCCGCGGCAACCCGCCGCGTTCCAGGCTCGTCTCGACAATGGGGATGAGTGACGCAATCGCGGGCGACTCACGGCTCGTTCGCGATTGGGGCGGGGGCGTCGGGAAAGTGCGAAGCACCGGCGAGACGCCGATGCTCCCCATCGGGCGGGGGCGGGCGGGATCAGGCGGGCAGGGTCAGACGTAGGGCGACAGCGTCGTAACCCTCGGCAGATACAGAGGATGCCGCGGAGCGCCGCGAGCGGTGCGGCCGAGGCAGAACAGCTCGCCGAACGGGCGGAGGAGCGCGAGAACCGCTTCGTCGCGCCGCTGCCAGGCGCCGTCGTTCCCCCACGCGGCGACGGCCAAAGTCGCGGCCCGTCGCGCTGCGACGATCGCGCCGTCGTTGCGCGGACCGACCGGGTCGGCGGCGTTTCGCAGGTCGCGCGGCGCGGCGCTCCGCAGCGCGAACAGATTCACGATGCTCACGCCGCCGAAGCCCCACTGTCGTGCGAACCCCACACAGCGCCGCAGCGTCGGGTCGTCGCGCCGCGCGTCCGCGGTGCTCGGGTTCAGCAGGATGAACAGGACGCCCGGCTGTGCGGCGTCCCAGATTCGCCAGAGGGAATAGCGGTATCGGCCGGAGGAATCGATCCGCGCGCCGGCCGGCCGCGACTGTTCGGGATCAATACCAAAGCGCGCAGCGCGGGCAGAACGAATAGCGCTTGCGGGCGCGGTCGGCGACGGCATCGCGGACTCCGCAATTCGGACAGCACAGGCCGATCGACGTGGGGCTCGGCCCGGCTTGCCGCAGCGCCAGCCAGGCGGCGCGATCCACGCCGCGCCGCCAGCGGGGCGCGGGCACGATCATCACAGTACGGCAAATCCGGCAGCGCCGTTGCGTCGCGATCTGCCAGATGCGCGCTTCCTGCAAACCGCCGCACGCGCCGCAATAGAATTCGAACCAGCGCTGCAAGCGGACGGACTCGGCGGCGCGCTCGCTCGGCTCGTCCGGCGGAGCGTTCATCAGGTGATGGAGCGAGCGGCGCAGGTCGTCGGCCCGGTAGACGCGCGACACGACCCGCCGCCAGCGCTCCCACGGCGCCGCGGGTTGCGCAAACGGCGCTGCACAGTGCTCGCAATGCATCGGCCGCCCGGCCGTCCGCTCGGTGACGCTCGTCTGCCGCGCGCAATTCGGACAGATCGCGGGGTATGCGTCGAGCGCCGCGCCCGGGCCGCAATCCGGCGGCGGAAGCCGGAAATCCGGCGCCGGGAAAGCAACGCGGCAGCGCGAGCATTCGATCCGCCGGCCGCGCTCGGCCGCGTCGATCCGTGTCCGGTGGCCGCAGGCCGGACAGTCGAACGCGAAGTGCGCCGGTTCGACAAATCGAAGGTATCGGCGGAAAATCTCCACGCCTGCATTATAGGAGCCGATCGTGGCCGACGAATCGCTGGATGTTGTGTTCGCGATGCCGCACCCGGACGACGTCGAGATCACGTGCGGCGGGACAATCGCCAAGCTGGTCGATCTGGGCCATCGCGTCGGCGTTTTGCACCTGACCGACGGCGAGCCGACGCCGCGCGGCACGCGCGAGGCGCGGGCCGCCGAGACGGCCGAAGCCGCGAAGATCCTCGGTGTGACGCACGTGGAAACGCTGGCGCTGACCAACCGCGAGCTGATGGACGGTCCCGCCGCGCGCTACGCGGTCGCCACCGTCTTACGGCGTTACCGGCCGCGCGTGGTGATCGGCATGTATGGCCGCACGCCGGGCGCTTCGCCCGACCATTATCAGGGACAGCTCATCGTCGAGGCGGCGCGGTTCTACTCGCAGCTCAGCAAATGGGATGATCGCTTCGGCGGCACGCCGCCGCACCGCGTCGATTGGATGTGGTATCGGCCGCTGGTGTGGTCGGCGGAGCAGGGGCAGTGGCACAGCACGTTTGTGGTCGACGTGAGCGATGTTTACGAGCGGAAAATCGCGGCGATCTCATGCTACCGGTCACAGTTCGACGCGCAGCGGCTGGAGGGATTGCTGCATCGCATTCGCTCGCTCGACGGGGCGGAGGGCGCGCGGGCGGGTTTTCGGTATGGCGAGCTGTTCGCGCTGCCGCACCCAATGCCGATGACGGATCCGCTGGCGCATTTTCTCGCGCTCGGCGGCGGGGCGACGCCGTCGTATCCGCCGCGATCGGGGTAATGCTGAATGATGAATGCCGAATGATGAAGGCTGAGTGCGGAATGCTGAGTGCGGAATTGGGAGTGGTGAGCCGCGAGCGTGCGTGCGCGTGTCCGATCCGATCCGAGCCGCGAGCGTAAGCGAGCGAAGCGTGCGGAGTGGGTTGCGGGCAAAAGAGCAGGAGAGCCTTCGCTCCGTTTTCGCAGGTTGGCGGCCGGACGTCGCGCGCGCTGACGCTCGCGGAATGGAAACGCGCGCATCGATCGGCACGGCGTCGGACGCGGAGGTCCGACGCTACGCCATGCTCGCGAATACGCGAGCATGGCACACTGCGGCGCGGGACTGCGGCACCGCACTGCGGACGTCGGCGCCGGACGTCCGCACGGGGCGCCGGCTCGGGGGGTGTGCCGGAGCTGCTACTTTCGTTTGTAGTATTCGACGTTGATCTGCACGTATTTCGTCCATTCGGCGGGCACGCTGTCTTCCGGGAAGATCGCCTTCACCGGGCACTCGTCGACGCACAGGCCGCAGTCGATGCACGTGTCGGGGTCAATATAGAGCTGCTCGACCTTGCCGAAGTCGGGCTCATCCTTGCGCGGGTGGATGCAATCGACCGGGCAAACGTCCACACAGGCGGTGTCCTTCGTTCCGATGCACGGTTCCACGATGTAGTGCGACACGCTCTTGCTCCCTTTCGGCCGCGTGCGAATCATCCCGCGCGAACACGGCGCTGCCAGGCAGCACCGCCGGCCGTACAATGCGGATTATATAGCCCCGCCCGCCGGCGCGAAGCCGTCCGGCGGCGCAGCCCGGCCGCACATGGCGCGA
>CAZHIE010000266.1:0-4266 GCA_964532435.1 uncultured Planctomycetales bacterium | reverse complement strand
AGCGCGCGTTACAAACGCGCGCTCCCTCCATTGAACAGCATCGTCAGCCGCACCGTCCCGTCCGAAAGCTGGCTCTCGATCGACAACCCCGAATCATGGAATACGCCCAGCATCGCGTGGTTGTCCGCCAGCACTTCGGCCGTGAATCCGCGGATGCCGTGGCTGCGCGCCGTCTCGATCAGCGCCTTGAGCAGCGCGGTCGCCAGCCCGCGGCCCTGCCATTGCTCGCGCACGATGAACGCGACCTCGGCCAAATTCGTGCGCCGATCGAGTTGGTAATGCCCGACCGCGATGATCGCGTCTTCGTCGGCCTTGCCGGGCGCGGCGATCAGCACCATGTCGGCCGCGTAGTCGATGCATAGATACTCTTGCAGGCTTTCGTGCGGCAGGCTGCGCAGCGCGTGGAAAAAGCGCTGGTGAATCGACTCTTCCGAGAGCGAGAAGAACAGGTCGCGGATCTTCGGCTCGTCGCTCAGGCGCACCGGCCGCACGAACGCCCGCCCGCCCTCGCGCAGCTCGATCCAGCGCTCCAGCTCGGACGGGTAGACCGGCACGGAGACGGGCAGCTCCACGTGCTGCGGATAGACGATCCGCCGCGCCTTGGCCTCGGCCAGCAGCCAGGGGCGGAATTTCGGATGGGCGATCTGGATCAGCGCCAGGGCGCGCTCGCGCATCGTCTTGCCGTGCAGATAGGCCGCGCCGTACTCGGTGACGACGTAATGCACGTCGCCGCGGCTGGTGACGACTCCGGCGCCGGGCTTGAGCGTGGGAACGATGCGCGAGATCGAGCTGTCCTGCGCCGTGGCGGCCAGCGCGATGATCGGCTTTCCGCCGCGCGAGCGGGCCGCCCCGCGCGTGAAGTCGACCTGTCCGCCGATGCCGCTGTAGAAAAGCTCGCCGAGCGAGTCGGCGCAAACCTGCCCCGTCAGGTCGACCTCGAGCGCCGAGTTGATCGACACCATGCGGTCGTTCTGCGCGATGATGAACGGGTCGTTGACGTATTCCGTGGGGTGAAACTCGATCAGCGGATTGTTGTCGATGAACTCGTACAGCCGCCGCGATCCGAGCACGAAGCCGGCGACGATCTTCCCGCGGTGCAGCGTCTTGCGCGCGTTGGTGACGACGCCCTTCTCGATCAGTGGAATGAGCCCGTCGGAAAACATCTCCGTGTGAACGCCCAGGTCGCGGCGGTCGTGCAGGAAGTGCAGCAGCGCGTCGGGGATCGTTCCGATGCCGAGCTGCAGCGTCGCGCCGTCCTCCACCAGGTCGGCGACGTGCCGCGCGATCTTGCCGGCCAGTTCGTCCGGCGTGCCCTGCGGCGCTTCGAGCAGCGGGCGGTCGCACGGCACGAGCGCGTCGATGTCGCGTACGTGCAGAAAACAATCGCCCAGGGCGCGCGGCGCGTTGCTGTTCACCTCGGCGACGACCAGCTTGGCGCTCTCGGCCGCCGCCTTGCCCACGTCGGTCGATACGCCCAGGCTGCAATAGCCGTGCTGGTCGGGCGTGCTGACCTGCACCATCGCGACGTCGATGACGAGCCGGCCGCCGCGGAATAGCTGCGGCAATTCGGACAGGAAGATCGGCGTGTAGTCGGCCCGCCCCTGCTGGACGGCTTCGCGGACGTTGGGGCCGATGAAAAACGCGTTGTGGCGATAGCGGTCGCAAAGCTGCGGCGCGGCATACGGCGCGACGCCGAGCGTCATGATGTGCATCAGCTCGGTGTCTTCGAGGCCGTCGCGGTTCACGAGCGCTTCGACCAGGCTCTGCGGCACGCCCGCGCCGGAGCCGATGTACACGCGCTGGCCGTGGCGGACGCATTCGACGGCCTGCTGTGCGGTGCGGACTTTGTCGCGATAGCGCTGCTGCCAGTCTTCCATGCCATCCTCGCCGGCGCGCCGCGGGGCGCGCTCCGCCGCCGGGCCTGTGAGCCGGGCGGAGTTTACCGCGCTTCTGCGCCGCACGGCGCGTGCTACAATTCCGGCCGGTGCGCCGCGAGCGCACGGGAGCCGAGATGGCCGCCGGCGACGCGATCGACATTCTGCCGATCATCGGGCTGGAGATTCACGTCCAGCTCCGCACGCGCACGAAGATGTTCTGCGCCTGCCCGGTGGAATTCGCCGCGCCGCCGAACTCGCGGACGTGCCCGGTCTGTCTGGGCCTGCCCGGCGCGCTGCCGGCGATCAACCAGGCGGCCGTCGAGCACGCCATCCGCGCGGCGCTGGCGCTGAACTGCCGCATTGCGTCGGTCACGCGCTGGGACCGCAAGAGCTACTTCTATCCCGACCTGCCCAAGAACTACCAGATTTCGCAATACGACCAGCCGCTCGCGTTCGGCGGCTACCTGGAGTTTCCGTTCGACGGGCGCATCGGCAAGGTCCGCGTCCGCCGGGCGCATCTAGAGGAGGACGCCGGCAAGAACGTCCACGAGTTCTCCGGCTTCTCGGGCATCGACCTCAACCGCGCCGGCACGCCGCTGCTCGAAATCGTCACCGAGCCCGATCTGCGCTCGGCCGACGAGGCCCGCGAATTCGCCGTCCAGCTTCAGCGCATCGTCAGTTACCTGGGCGTCAGTGAAGCGAACATGCAGAAAGGGCAGATGCGGTTTGAGCCGAACATTAACCTGCGCATCCGCGAGGACGGGCGCGAGTTCCGCACGCCGATCGTCGAGGTCAAGAATCTGAACTCGTTCCGCTCGCTGCACGGGGCGATCGGCTATGAAATCCGCCGGCAGGCCGAAGCCTGGAAGGACGCGCGGGCCGAGGCGGCCAGCGGCAACAAGTCGAACCGCGGCTGGGACGACGAGCGCGAGATCACCGTGCCGCAGCGCGAGAAGGAAGAGGCGCACGATTACCGCTATTTTCCCGATCCGGACCTGGTGCCGCTGAACATCGACCCGGCCCACATCGAGCGCGTGCGCGAGGAGATGCCCGAGCTGCCGCTCTGCCGCACCGAACGATTCATCTGCGAATACAAGCTCGCGCCGGCCGACGCGCCGGCGCTCGTCGACGACCACGAGACCGCCGACCTGCTTGACCACTCGGCCGAGGCCGGCGGCGACAAGCTCACGCTCGGCAAGCAATTTCTCGGCTTCTGGTCGATGCACGCCAACCAGCGCGGCACGACGATCGCGCGGCTCGGCGTCCCGGCGAATCGCATGGCCGAACTCTCGCGCCTGGTCGCCGACGGCCGCGTCAACGCGACGGCCGCGGCGCAGCTCGCCGAGCACATGATCTCGACGGGCGAGCCGCCCGGCGCGCTGGCCGAGCGCCTGGGCCTTCTGCTGATCCGCGACGAGGGCGCGAATGAGGAGTGGGTGCGCGCGGCGCTTTCGGCGAATGCGAAGGCCGTGCAGGACGCGCTCGGCAATCCGCGAAAAATGCAGGCCGCCCGCGGCTTTTTGCTCGGGCAGGTGATGAAACTCTCCGGCGGAAAGGCCGATCCGCGCCTGGCAGGCGCGCTGATCGATCGCACGCTGAGCGAGACCGGCGGGGGAGCGGCGTGAGCGCGGCGGGGCCGGGCGGGGCGTCGCGGCCGGACGCCGACTATCGCGGCGAGCTGGGTCGCAAGGGCATTCACCTCACGTCGGCGCTGATACCGATCGTCTATTCGTTCATCAGCCAGCGCCTGGCGCTGCTGATTCTCGTGCCGCTGCTGGGCGTGATGATTTTGATCGAGCTGCTGCGTTTCGCCAGCCCGGGTTTTCGCGTCGGCTTTCAGCGCTGGTTCGGATTCATGCTGCGGCGGACGGAGCACGACGGCCTGAGCGGGGCGACGTGGGTGCTGCTGGCCGCGGTGCTGACGGTCTGGATTTATCCGAAGCGCATCGCGATCGCGGTGCTGTTCATGCTGAGCGTGTGCGATTCGCTGGCGGCGCTGCTAGGTCGGCGGTTTGGCGGCGGGCTGCGCTTCGGCGAGAAGAGCCTGGTGGGCAGCGGCGCGTTCTTCGCGTCGGCGCTGCTGATCACGTGGTGGAACCTGCCGCATTCGCCGGTGCTCGCGATTTTTGGCGCAGCCGTGGGCACGCTGGTCGAGGCGCTGCCGCTGCGGCTGGGGCGCGTGGAGGTGAACGACAATCTGTCGATCCCGCTGCTCACCGGCGCGGCGCTGTGGGTGCTCGCGGCGCGCTTCGGCGACCCCGCCAGCCAGGCGCTGCTGCGCGGCATGTGAGGCAGGCGCGGGGGCGCGGGGGGGTAGCACCGGCTTCCAGCCGGTGTGGGGGGATCGGGGATTGGGGATTGGGGATTGGTAGCACCGGCTTCCGGCCGG
>CAZHIE010000265.1:0-4338 GCA_964532435.1 uncultured Planctomycetales bacterium | reverse complement strand
CTTGACCGGGAGAAGCCTTTCATGGATAGCGTCGGACCTCTGCGTCCGACGCCGTGATCCGCGCCAGCGCCCGCGCGGCGCGAGTTCGAACGAGGTTGCAAGAGAGCAACGGCGGTCGTCGCATCACATGGGCCGCCGCACCGCCTGCGAGGAGACGTGCATGCGTTCTGATTCATTCGGCTGGGAGACGCGGCTGCGCGTCGGGCTGGTTGTGCTTCTCGCGCTCGCGCTGCCGGGTGCGCTGCCCAGCGCGCCCGCGCAAACCGTCGTTCGGCTCCGCCCGGCCACCCTCATTCAAGCCGAGCCGGCCGAAGACGCCGCCAAGCCGGACGGCGACGCGGCCGCTTCGGCACCCACGACCCCCGACGGCGCCGCACCACAATCCGCGCCCGCGAGCCAGCCCGTTTCCACACTCGCCCCGGCCGAATTGGAGCGCCTGCGCAAGGTCCACGCCTCTCTCGCCGAGAAGGAGAAGGCGGAGATGCTCGCGTATTTTCAGGACATGGGCGTCGATCTCGCCACGCTGCTCGGACTCAAGAAGGCCGCGCCGGCCGGCCCGGCCAAGAGCCTGCCCGACGCGGTGCGCGGACTCGATTTCTCGCGCAAGGCCGACGCCGTTCTGGCGGCCCGTTCCCAGCTCGGCTTCGCGGCGAGCGTCATGCCCGATCTGAAAAACAGCGAGCCGCTCGCCAAGTGGCTGCACATGAACGTGCTCGCCGGCCAGTGGGACGTGCTCGGCCAGCTCCTGCCGCTGCTGAGCAGCGATGACGCGACGGCCGTGTACTCGCACATCCTGCGCTCGACGAACGAAGGCGCGCAGAACCTGCTGCCCGAGGAAGTGCTCGCGCTGGGCGACGCATGTCCGGGCGAAATGGCGGATTGGCAGCTCGACGTGCTCGCGCAGATGCTGAAGAACGCCGCGGCCGGCTACGGCACGGCCCAGTTTCTCGAACGCGTCCGCGCCGGCACGCGACTCTTCGGCGCGCAGGACGACGCGCATCGCGAGCGCACCGCGCGGCTGCTGGTTGGCGCCGGCCTGGCGCAGGAAGCGTACGAATATCTGCCGCCGCTGGAGGCCGCCCGCGAGCGCCAGGACGCGCGCGTCGTCTACGGCCACGCCCGCTATTACCAGGATCTCCTGGCGGCCGGCCGCGAGGCGGAAAGGGAAGACGAATATCTCGCGAAGTCGTGGGCGCTGCTGGGCGAAGTCGCGCTGATGTCGTCGGCGGACGTCGCGCTCCGCAAGGACGCGATGCGCCGCGCGATCGACCTTCTTACGCGCGTCTCGCCGTCGCAGGCCGACGAATGGCTCGCCAAGGTATTCGCCAGCGAGGCGCTCGGCCCGGCCGCGCTGGAGATCGTCGCGCTTCAGGCGATGAGTTTTCGCGACAAGAAGGCTGACGCGGCCCGCCGGGCGCAGGGCATCGCGACGATGAAATCCGCGGTGGACACGTTGCTGGCGCAGCCGAGCGTGAATGTCGAGTCTTTGCGCGTGCCGCTGCGCATGCTCACGACGGCGCTGGCGGACGAAGTCGACGCCGTGGTGAAGGAAAAGGGCGACATCCGCGGCGTGGCGCGCGAGACGGACATTCTCTATCGCGCTCGCCCGGACGAACGCTGGCTGGGGGCGATCGAGCCGAGCGCCGCCATCCGCGGCTATCGCGCGGCCATCGCCATCGCGACCGTGGCCGACGAGACCGACGTCGCGCTCGACGTGCTGGCCGCCGGCGTGCGCCGTTTCCCCGCTCAGGGCGTCGATTTCGCCGACGACTTTCTGAAGCTCTGGGAGCGGCGGCTCAACCCGCGCGGCCGCCCCGGCGAGCAGGACATGGACAATCCCTACATTCTCTACTACGGGCAGCAGCGCGTGCCGGCCGCGCCGCTGACGCGCGGCCGGCAGCGCCGCAACCTCGACCGCCTCGAACACCTGCTCACGTTGTTGGAAGGAATGGGCGTCGACGCGCGCAAGCTCCCCTCCGTCACCGCCGCGTTTAAGGCCTGCCACGCGCGCACCGAAGTGTTCGACGGCGAGCAGATCGTCCGCGTTTTCGGGCCGATCGAGCAGGTCTCGGCCCGCACGGCGGCCGCGCTGGCGGAGTCGATGCGGGCCGGACTGTCCGGCGACTGGCGCAATCGCCAGGTGCAGCGGCAGTACGGCATGATGCGTTCGCGGGCGGAGATCGGCGAGCTGGTCGAGGTGGGCTACGAGCTGGCGATCGAGCTGGCCGAACGCGCCCGGGCGCAGGAGCCCGATTCGTGGGAACACGCCGCGCTGCACGCGGCGCTCAGCTACGACCGCATGCAGTACAAGCAATCGCAGCAGAAACAGGACTTCGCGACCTACAACGAATATCGCCGCGCAGCGTTCGCCGCCTTCGAGAAGGCGTCGCTGCAATACGCCGATCTCGTCGCCAAGGGCGTCGCGCGCGACAATTCGGGCGTTTACCTGCGCTGGTTCTCCGCCGTGCTCGACGCCGGCGAGCCCGCCCCCGACGCCAAGACCGACAGCGCCGCCGAACAGGCCGCCAGCGACGACCAGATCGACCGCATCGCCGCCGCCATGCAGAAGCTGCCGGCCGAGGCGTACGAGCGGCACGTCGCCAGCTTCGCGCGCGACGTGGTAGACGCGCTCGGCGCCGCCCCGCCGGAGAAGAAGCCCGGCATCGTCCGCGGCGCGGTGCGCATCGTGGGCGATCACCCGGCCGGCGCGCCGCTGCGCCGGCTGTACGAGCTGTACGAAGATCTGCTGCGCAACGAGATTCGCATGCGCTTCACGGTCGATGGCGCCGATCGCGTCGCGAAAGACGAGCTGTTCGCCGTCACGCTCACGCTCCGCTATACCAACTCCGTCGATCGCGAGACCGGCGGTTTCGACAAGTACCTCTACCAGGACGCATTCGTCCGCGTCGGCAATCAGTACCGAAACATCAATTACCAGGCCCAGCTCCGCCGCGCCATCGAGGGCGGCCTCGGGCAGGGTTTCACGATCGAATCGGTCGCGTTCTTCGACCCGCTTACGCCGTCGCGCTCCGTGCATGAGGAGGGCCAGATCGACTGGCAGGAAAAGCCGATGGCGTACATCCTGCTCCGGGCCAAGGATCCCAGCGTCGATCGTCTGCCCTCGATCAGCTTCGACATGCACTTCGACGACACGTCCGGCCCGGTCACGCTGCCGATCGTCAGCAACTCGCCGCCGATCGACGCGACCGGCTCGGGCGGAAGGCGTCCGGCCAAAAATCTCGCCATCACGCAGACCGTCGACGCGCGCCGGCTCGTCACGGGGACCGACGACCGCGCCGTCATGCTCGAAGTTCACGCCAAAGCCGACGGCGTCGTGCCCGAGCTGCGCGACCTGCTCGACGGAATCGACGACGCGCTGCCCGGCTATCGCATCGCCGACGGCGGCGTCGAAACGCGCCCGCTAAACGTCGTGCAGCGCGAGGAGGGCAACACGTCGCGACGCTACTTCCCGTTCGGCCAGCCGGGCGAGGAGAAGACGGACTTTGTGAAGCCCGACGAAAACGGCATCTATCGCCTCGGCATGGAGCGCTCGTGGCTGATTACGTACAAGCCGACCGGCGCCGCGGTGGCCGACCGGCTGACGTTGCCGCGGCTGGCGGCGGGCGTCGATGCGAAGCTGCTCGCGCGGCAATTCGCCGACATGGACGTTGTGGACGTGGCGTCGGCGGCGATCGCGGTCGCGCCGCGCTGGTCGCTGACGACGTGGATTTCGCTGGGCGTCGGCGCGGCGCTGCTGATCGGCGTCGCGCTGTGGGCGATGCTGCGGCGGCGACGCGGGACGGCGGTGGTGCAGGGGGATCTGGCGCTGCCGGCGCGCATCACGCCGCTGAGCGTCATCGCGGCGCTGGAGCGCATGCATACGGCGCCGGACGGGCTCGACTTGCGGCAGCGCGCCGCGCTGGCGGGCGACATCGCCGAGATTCAACAGGCGCACTTCGGTCCGAACGGGCACGCTCCGCGGCTGGACGAGTCGGCGATGCGCTCGGTGTTGCAGCGCTGGGCCGCGGCGCTGCGCGGCGAGCGGCCGGGGTCGGAGGCGTAGGCGAACGCGACGTCCGGGCGATCCGAGGTGCGAGCGCAAGCGGGTGAAGCCATCCGATCCGAAGCGCTCGCTGACGCTCGCGGCTCGGATCGGACTCGCTCGCTGACGCTCGTGGCTCTGATCGGAGCGACGCGCTCGCTGCCGCCCGCTGCCGCCCGCTTGCGCCCCGAGCGCTGCTCTCACACTTCCCGCGATTTTCCGCCGCAAAAACTCGCCGGTCGGCCAGTACCCTTGTACGACGTCGCACGACGGGGAGAGCCAGCGCGTGTGCATGA
>CAZHIE010000264.1:0-4413 GCA_964532435.1 uncultured Planctomycetales bacterium | reverse complement strand
TGCGAGAGGGGGGAATCGAACCCCCACGGGTTGCCCCACGGGAACCTAAATCCCGCGCGTCTGCCAATTCCGCCACTCTCGCGGCGACGGCCATTTTACCCGCGGTCCGCGGCGGAAGCAGCCCGGCGACAGCCCCCGACCGGGGCAATTCCTGAGAATCCCGCAAATTCTCACGCCCGCGCCGCGAAGACGTATTGGTCCCGATTCGACTCGCCGAACCCGACGGAGGTTCACGCGGGGGCGCGGAGAGCGCGGGGAGAAGATGTATTCCCGATTCGTCGCACCGACGCCCATCCCGGCCGTATGGACCGGAACGTCGGCCGTGCGGGAATCTGGAGACTACGATTTCGCCGGGCGCCGGTGGGCGTCGGCGAAGGAAGGGAGGCGAACGATGCGATCGGTTGGCGCTGCGTATGGCCTGTGGGCGTTGTGCATCGTCGGCGTCGCGGGCATCCACCGCTTCTACGCCGGCAAGTACGTTACGGGCATCATCTGGCTGCTGACGTGGGGACTGTTCGGAATCGGCTCGCTGATCGACCTGCTGCTGATTCCCGGCATGATCGAGCAGCGGAACTACCGGCACGGCGAATGGACGACGTGGTAGCGGGTCGAGCGCGGTCTCAAGGAGAGAAGGCGCGCATCAACAGCTCGTGCGAAGTTCCCCCCCAGGAGGTAAGGCCGGCGCCCCCGGTCCATCCTGCCGACTTGGCGTATGGCCGCAACAGGGATGCAGAAATCCCAGATGCAATTCCGCATGGCGCAGGTGGAGCGTTTTCCACTCCTCGTGCGGGATGTGGCCGAAGATAGGGTTGGGGCCGGGCGGCGCGGATTTTTCCAGTCTATCCCAGGCGCGCAGCAGCCGGGCGAGCCCTTCGTCGAGCGGAAGCAGGTCGGTCGCGAGCGTTCCGTCCGCGAGTTTCGGAATTCGCACGCCCGTCGGCATCGGCCCGCGCAGGAACTTTTTCTTTTGAAAGCGAAGGATCAGCTTGATGAACCACGGCGCGCGGAGCTGCGGAGGGTAGCCGTCGTACGGATAGTCGATCCACGCCGCGAGGTGGCCGAATGTCTGGCCGGCCGTCCAGTTGCCCGTGCGGCGGAGCGTGCCGGCGCGGTCGGCCGCGGCGATGCGCTGCGCGTCGGCGCGCACGTCGGCGGGCGTGGCGAAGTGAATGGTGCGGCGGTCGGTGACCTTGGCGGTGTCGATGAAACTTGTCTGGGACATTGCGAGCCCTCGGTGCATTCGGGCATCGTACTTTGGAGCTCGCGGGATTGCCTGGTTGTTGTTTGAAGACACGTCTGGGAAGTGGCAATTTTCGTGCGCCCTGACGGGCGAAGAGAAGAAGAGAGAAGTGGGGGTGGGTTTCCAGGGGCTGAAGCCCCTGGCAACCATCGTGCGCCCTGACGGGCGAAGCGATGGAGCGAGATTTCTTTTGTTTCCGCGAAGACCCGCCTGGGGACAGGCGGGCGCGGAGGACGAACCCGCCTGGGGACACACGCGGGCTCCGCGCGCGGGAACGGTGCGGCGCGAAGCAGTTTCGGATAAAGTATTCGTCTTTGCCGCGACGGCTCAAGCCTTCCCCGCGGCGCGACGGAGACGCAACCATGGCGGAGCAGAACGCGTTTGGCGCCCGCGGCCAGCTCAAGTGCCGCGCCGGCGATTTCACCATCCATCGGCTGGAAGCGCTCGAGCAGGCCGGCATTACCAGCCTGGCGAAGCTGCCCTATTCCATCCGCATCCTGCTCGAAGCCGTGCTGCGAAACGTCGACGGTTTCGGCGTGCTGGAAGAGCACGTCCGCGCGCTGGCCGGCTGGCGGCCCGACGCGCGCGGCGAGCGCGAGATCCCCTTTCACGTGGCGCGCGTCATCCTTCAGGACTTCACCGGCGTGCCCGTGGTCGTCGATCTGGCCGCCATGCGGGCAGCGATGCGCCGCCTGGGCGGCGATCCGAAGAAGATCAATCCGCAGATTCCGGTCGATCTCGTGATCGACCACTCGGTGCAGGTCGATCATTACGCGCGCGTCGACGCGCTCAGCCTCAACGCCGCGCTGGAGTTCCACCGCAATCGCGAGCGCTACGAATTTCTGCGCTGGGGACAGTCGGCGTTCGACAATTTCCAGGTCGTTCCGCCCGCCACCGGCATCGTCCATCAGGTCAATCTCGAATACCTCGCCAAAGTCGTCGTGCAGCGCAAGCGCCCCGACGGCAGCGTCTGCGCGATTCCCGACACGCTGGTCGGCACCGACAGTCACACCACCATGATTAACGGCCTCGGCGTGCTCGGCTGGGGCGTCGGCGGCATCGAAGCCGAAGCATGCATGCTCGGCCAGCCCATGTACATGCTGATTCCGGAGGTCGTCGGTTTCCGCCTCGGCGGCCGGCTGCGCGAGGGCGCGACCGCCACCGACCTTGTGCTGCGCGTGACGGAAATGCTTCGCAAGCACGGCGTGGTCGACAAGTTCGTCGAGTTCTTCGGCGAGGGCCTGTCGGGTATGAGCGTGGCCGACCGCGCGACCATCGCGAACATGGCGCCGGAATATGGCGCCACCTGCGGGTTCTTCCCCGTCGATCAGCAGACGCTCGCCTACCTGCGCCTCTCCGGCCGCAGCGAAGAGCAGATCGACCTGGTCGAGCGCTACTGCAAGGCGCAGCACATGTGGCGCGAAGACGCCGCGCCGGACCCGCTCTATTCGTCCAAGCTGGAACTCGACCTCGCGACGGTCGAGCCGAGCCTGGCGGGTCCGAAGCGCCCGCAGGATCGGGTCACGCTCTCCGCGATGAAGGAGCAGTGGCGGCAGGATCTGTCCGTGCAATTCGGAAAAGTCTCGCCGGCGCATTCGTCCACGAAAGAGAGCATGCTTTCGGAAGGCGGCGGTTCCGCCGGATCGAACAATTGCGCCGCGCGGCCGGACGCCGGCTTCGACGGCGTGGAGGTGCAATGCGACGGGCAGACTGCCCGGCTGCGGCATGGGGCGGTGGTGATCGCCGCCATCACAAGCTGCACGAACACGAGCAATCCGTCGGTAATGCTGGCGGCGGGGCTCGTGGCGAAGAAGGCCTCGCAGCGCGGCCTGCGGCCGAAGCCGTGGGTGAAGACGAGCCTGGCGCCGGGCTCGCGCGTGGTCACCGACTATCTCGACAAGGCGGGGCTGACGCCGTTTCTCAACCAGATCGGCTTCGGCACGGTCGGCTACGGCTGTACGACGTGCATCGGCAACAGCGGGCCGCTGCCCGATGCGATCCGCGACGCGATTATCAAGGGCGACGTGGTCGCGACGTCGGTGCTGAGCGGCAACCGCAATTTTGAAGGCCGCATCAACCCCCATGTGAAGGCGAATTACCTTGCGTCGCCGCCGCTGGTTGTCGCGTATGCGCTGGCGGGCACGACCGACATCGACCTGACGCGCGAGCCGCTGGGGACCGATGCACAGGGCAAAGCCGTGTTCCTGCGCGACGTCTGGCCGACGCAGCAGGAGATCAACGAGGCGGTCGAGAACTTCGTGGCGCCGGAGATGTACCGCAAGCGCTATGCCGACGTGTTCACGGGCAGCGACGAATGGCGCGCCATCAAGCTCAGCGGCGGCGATCTCTATGACTGGCGCGGCGACAGCACGTACATCCAGGAGCCGCCGTTTTTCGACGGCCTCGCGCCGCAGACGCTGCCGATCGGCCCCATTCGCGCGGCCCGCTGCCTGGTCATGGTCGGCGACAGCGTCACGACCGATCACATCAGCCCGGCCGGCGACATCGCCGAGAAATCTCCCGCCGGCCAATACCTGCACGAGCACGGCGTGGCCAAGGTCGACTTCAACAGCTATGGCTCGCGGCGCGGGAACGACCGCGTGATGACGCGCGGCACGTTCGCGAACGTGCGCTTGCGGAATCTGCTGGCGCCCGGAACGGAGGGCGGCGTGACGGTTTATCTCGGCGCCGCCCGAAGCGGATCGACCACGCCGCCGGCCGCCGCCAACACGCCGCTGTCCATCTACGACGCGGCGATGAAGTACAGGGCGGACGGCGTGCCGCTGGTCGTGCTGGCCGGCAAGGATTACGGGATGGGCAGCTCGCGCGACTGGGCGGCGAAGGGGACCATGCTGCTGGGCGTGCGGGCGGTGATCGCGATCAGTTTCGAGCGCATTCACCGCAGCAACCTTGTCGGCATGGGCGTCCTGCCGTGCGTCTTCCAGGCCGGGCAGACGCGCGAGACGCTCGGGCTGACCGGCCGGGAGGTGTTCGACTTCCCGGATCTGGGCGACAATCTGCGGCCGCAGCAGCAACTGAAAGTCGTCGCGACGGACCCGGGGAGCGGCACGCGTACGGAGTTTGCGGTGATTTGTCGAGTGGATACGCCGATCGAGGTGGAGTATTACCGCAACGGCGGCGTTTTGCAGACGGTGTTGCGGAAATTGGCGGCG
>CAZHIE010000263.1:0-4419 GCA_964532435.1 uncultured Planctomycetales bacterium | reverse complement strand
GCGGACGATGCGGACGATCTTTCCGACGTTCCTTCTGCCCGGCTCATGCGTCGCCCCCGCGCCCACCCGTGCCCGCGCCGTCGCCGAGAAGTCCAGCCGCTTCCACCATGCCGAGAATGCGACCGCGGAGCGCTTCGGGGAGCGTTGGCCAGCGGTCGATGAGCGGGACCAATTCGACCGGAAATTGCGGATCGGCGCGCCAGTGGGAGCGCCAGCGGGCGGATTCGGATTTCGCAGTTTCGACCGCAAGCTCTTGCGCGGTATCATGTTCCGGCGTTTGCACGGGAGCGGCCGTTATGGGTTCAAGTCCCATCATCGGCTTTCCAAGTCTCGCGCGAACGGCGACGGGGAGCGCCGTGCCGTGCATCCCCATAGGCTTCGCAAACACCGGGAGGCGCGCGCCGTCGTGGAATGCGTTGTCGCCATATTGGCCGCCGGCGTGGTGATCGCGGCGGGCGCTGCGGCGTGGAGCTTGCGGCGCGACGTGCTCCGCCGGCGCGAGCTGCGCGCCGTTCGCGACGGGCTGGAGCGCGAGATCCGCGAGCATCGCGAATCCGCCGCGCGCCGCCACGAGGCCGAGCAGGGGTTGAAGCTGGTCGTCGACAGCGTGCCTGCGGTGATGTGGACGACGGACGCCGACCTGCGCTTCGTCAACGCGTACGGCTCGGCGCTGAGCGCGCTGAACATCGGCCCGAACGAGCTGGACGGCACGACGTTGTCGGACTACTTCGAGACGCACGATCCGGACTTCGTGCCGATCGCGCAGCACCGCAAGGCTCTGGCGGGCGAGTCGGTCTCGTACCACGTCGCGTGGGCCGGCCGCGACTGGCTGGCGCGCCTGCAGCCGCTGCGCTCGGCCAACGGGCAGGTGGTCGGCGTGATCGGCGTCGCGCAGGACGTGACGGAGCTGCGGCAGGCCGAGGCCGCGCTCGACGCGGGGCGGGATCTGCTCCGCTCGCTGGTGGATTCGGCGGCCGACGTGATTTACCTGAAAGCCCCCGACGGGCGGTATCAGCTCATCAACAAGGCCGGCGCGGCGGTGCTGTGCCGCACGCCGGAAGAGATGGTTGGCAAGACGGATTTCGACGTTTTTCCCGTGGAGGAGGCGCGTCGCATCGCGGCTTCCGATCGGCGCGTGATCGAAACGGGCGAGCGCCGGACCATCAAGGAGTCGCTGACGATCCGCGGGCGGCGACGGGCATATTACGGAACGAAGCTGCCGTATCGCGACGCGCAGGGGCGCATCGTGGGCGTGCTGGGCACGCATCAGGACGTGACGGAGCTGACCGAGGCGAAAGAGAAGCTGGAGCGAACGGAGCGGCTGGCGGCGCTCGGGACGTTTGCCGCGGGCATCGCGCATGAGCTGAACAACCCGATCGGCACCATTCTTCTGGCGGCCGAGGGGGCGCTCGACGAGTTGGCGGGCGGCGACGGCGTCGCGTTTGCGCGGGCGCGGCTGGGGGAAATCGTCGCGGACGCGCGGCGCAGCGGGCAGATCATCAAAAGCGTGCTGCGTTTTTCGCAGCGGCAGCCGAGCGAACGAGTGGCGAGCGATTTCAACGCGGTGGTGCGGCGCGGCGCCGCGTTGCTGGGCGAGACGGCGGCGGCGGCCGGCGCGGACGTGCGGCTCGACCTCGACGAAGGGTTGCCGCCGGTGCTGCTGAACGCGACGGAATTCGAGCAGGTGGTGGGCAATCTCCTGCGCAACGCGATCGAGGCGGCACAGGGACCGGTGCGCGTGCAACTGAAGACGCAGCGCGACGACGGCCACGTTCGGCTGGTTGTCAGCGACGACGGACCGGGCATCGCGGCCGAAGAGATCGGGCACATCTTCGACCCGTTTCACACGACGCGCGCGGAGCGCGGGGGTATGGGGCTGGGGCTGAGCGTGGTTCACGGCATCGTGGAAGCGCACCGCGGCCACGTCGACGTGGCGAGCGCACCGGGCGCCGGGGCGACGTTTACGATTGAACTGCCGATTGCGGACGGTTTGCGGGTCGAGAAGAGCGAATAGCGAGCCTCGCGCGCGATTTAATCGTTCGCCCGGACTCGCTCAGTGCGGCAGCGGGAATTGCTTACAGATCTGCCGCACGTCGCCGCGCACGCGCTCCAGCGCGGCCGCGTCGCCGCCGCTGCTCATCGCGCGGTGGAGCAGGTCGGCGACCGAGCGCATGTGCTCGACGCCGAGGCCGCGCGTCGTGAGCGCGGGGGTGCCGAGGCGCAGCCCGCTGGTCTGCGTCGGCTTGCGCTCGTCGAACGGGATCATGTTCTTGTTGACGATGACGCCGGCGGTTTCGAGCCAGGTTTCGGCCTGCTTGCCGGTCAGGTCCGGGTGTACGGCGCGCAGATCGACGAGCATGAGGTGGTTGTCGGTTCCGCCGCTGACGAGCCGGTAGCCGCGACCCTGCAGCGCCTCGGCCAGCGCGCGGGCGTTTTCGAGGATCTGCTGCTGGTATGTGCGGAAGTCGGGCCGCAGCGCCTCGCCGAACGCGACCGCCTTGGCGGCGATGATGTGCATGAGCGGGCCGCCCTGCGTGCCGGGGAAAATCCATTTGTCGATAAGGGCGGCGTCGGCCGCGCCGCACAGGATCATCCCGCCGCGCGGGCCGCGGAGGGTCTTGTGCGTCGTGGTGGTGGAGAAGTCGGCCAGGCCTATGGGCGAAGGGTGCAGGCCGACGGCGACGAGGCCGGCGACATGGGCCATGTCGGCCATCAGGCGCGCCCCGACCTCGCGCGCGATCTCGGCGAAGGCGGGGAAATCGACAGTGCGCGGATAGGCCGATGCGCCGCAGATTATGAGGTTGGGCTTGTGCTCGCGGGCGAGGCGGCGCACCTCGGCCATGTCGACGCGCTCCGCGCCGCGCGAGACGCCGTAGGGGATGATGTTGTACAGGGCGCCGCTGAGATTCACCTTGAGCCCGTGCGTGAGGTGTCCGCCGTGCGCCAGGTCGAGCGAGAGGATGCGATCGCCGGGCTTGAGGACGGCCATGTAGACGGCGGTGTTGGCCTGCGCGCCGGAGTGGGGCTGCACGTTGGCGTGCTCGCAGCGGAAGAGTTGCTTGGCGCGCTCGCGGGCGAGGTCCTCGATGGCGTCCATGTTGACGCAGCCGCCGTAATAGCGCTTGCCGGGGTAGCCTTCGGCGTACTTGTTGGTGAGCACCGAGCCGGCGGCCTGCCGCACGGCGACGGATACGTGGTTTTCCGACGCGATCAGTTCGAGCGTGGTTTCCTGGCGCTCTTCCTCGCGGCGGATGATCTCGGCCGCGACGGGGTCGGAAGCGCTGAGGGGCATCGACAACATGTCATTCATCGGGGCATCCATTGCACAAGGGGCGCTGTAGGCTTTTGACGGGGCTCGCGGCGTTCACTCCGGCTTCTCCGGCTGCGGCGGTGCGAAATGCTCGCGCAGCTCGTCGAGAAGCCGGCGCTCGAGCGCTCGATCGCGGCGCACGCGGACCCAGCTCGAATTCTGCCGCTCGCTGGTGGCGGCATCGCGGTCGATGGCGGTCTCCGTTCCGGGCGAGTCGCCCAGCCGGTTGACGCCGGGGTTGAGGCTGGTGGAAGCGGAAGTTTCGCGGCGCTCGACGTCGATGCGCAGGCGCGCGACGGTGGCCGCGCCGCGCCGGCCGACGTTGAACGTGGCGATGCGCCGCATGGTGGATCGGCCGCCGTAGAGGTCGCGGGCCGCGCCGCTGTCGCTGGTGGTTCGGTACTCGACCGGTTCGGTGGTGACGCGGCGTGCGTCGCTGTCCACGCGGGCGCGGCCGAATTCGCGTCGCAGGACGGCGGCCGCCTGCGCGAGAACTTCCTCGGGCGGCGCCTCGACGACGCGTTCGAGGGCGGGTTCGAACTCTGCGCCGCCCGCGGCGCAGCCGCCGAGGAGCGCGGCCGTGGAGATGAGAAATGCGGCAATGGTTCTCATATCATGCTCCCGCGCGGGGCGTGGTCGCGTGCTGCGGCGGCGCCTCCGGCTTTGGGGCGGTGCTGCACTCCCGCGCAGCGCGGCGACAGTGTACACGCGGCCCGCGCGGCGGGCGAGCCGCGCCGCGCGCGGGGCGGAAGGGAGGTGGCTCGTGGTTCGTGTTGCGTTGCCGTATCACCTGCGAACGCTCGCGCGGCTCGACGGCGAAGAGGTGCAGCTCGACGTTGGCGGCCCGGTGACGCAGCGCACCGTGCTCGACGCGCTCGAGGCGCGCTACGCCATGCTGCGCGGCACGATTCGCGAGCACGGCACGCAGAAGCGGCGGCCGCTGCTGCGGTTCTTCGCGTGTCAGAACGACGTGTCGCACGATTCGCCGGATGCCGAATTGCCGGAGGCGATCGCGAGCGGGCGAGAGGCGTTTGTGATCATCGGCGCGATCGCGGGCGGGTGATTTCGCGGCGCGGGCGGGCCCACCACTTGCGTGGTGGGTTCGGATG
>CAZHIE010000262.1:3340-4621 GCA_964532435.1 uncultured Planctomycetales bacterium | reverse complement strand
GCGCCTGTCGCGAGGGGGGTCGCCTTTCGCGGTTCGTTGACCGCTTCCCCGCACACGGATAGGATGCCCGCCCGGTTTCGCTCTGCGCCCTGGGCCGGCCTTTTCACGGCGACGCGGCCGGGCTTGGCCCGCCGGCGTCCGCCGCGCGGTGGCAGATCGCGAACTGCCGCTTAGGAGCGTGCTTGTCGAAGCAAGATGCAATTCAGATGGAAGCGACGGTGGTCAAGGCGCTTCCCAACGCCATGTTCCTGGTCGAGGCGGAAGTCGGCACGGGGGGCAAGCACGAGGTGCTGGCGCATGTCTCCGGGCGCATGCGCAAAAACTTCATCCGCATCCTGCCGGGAGACCGCGTTACGGTGGAATTGTCGCCCTACGACCTGAAGCGCGGCCGGATCGTTTATCGACAAAAGTGAGCGGGGGCGGGCCGAGGCACGCGCGTTACGGTTCGATGCCGAAGCGTTTGAGCGCCTTATTCAAGTCGTCGAAGAACTCGAACATCTTATCCAGGTTCGTGATTTTGAACACCCGCGCCAATTCCGGTCGGAGTTGGCATAGGACGACTTTTGCGCCGCTGGCGTCGGCTTTTCGGCGAAGCTGCAAGAGCACGCCGAGCGCCTGGGACGACAGAAAGCGGACGTTTCCGAAGTCGAGAATCAGATTGCGGTTAGGCGCTGCACCGATGAGATCGTAGAGTTCGCGGGCGATCTGCTGGATCGTGAGAACGTCCAGGATTGCCTGGTCGCGAAAGCCGACAACGGTCGCCGCACCGCGGTCGGTGGCGATGATGGACGAATCCGACATTCCGCGGCTCCCAGCCCGTTTGCCGCCTGGTATGGGGCAGCCGCGCGCTGCCGCCGGATACCGCGCCGCGGCGTATGATAGCGTTTGGCGGGGACGATTCCAGCGGGAAGGCGGCGGGGCGGCTCCGTGAGCGATCCCGAGATCGGCGGCGCGGCCTGGCGGACCGCATCTCGGGATTTGCCCAACCGCCGGCGGCAACGGGAATTTCATATGAACTAGGGTTGACCCGCCCCGGCCGGCGAGTTACATTGATCGAGGTGAGTCAAGGTTCCGGCGGCGCTCCATCCCCGGAGCGGCGCTGGACGGTGTGGAGTCGAAGGAGGGCGGCGAAGCAGTCAGTCCCGATTGAGCAGCGGGCCCAGGTAGCAGCGGGTCTGTTTCGGTTCTGGCAATGGACGCGCCGCGATCCAAAGAGCCAAAGAGTTTTAGGAGGCAGGCATGCGGAAGCTTATCTTAGCGAGCGCGGTCTTCGGACTCGCA
>CAZHIE010000262.1:0-3240 GCA_964532435.1 uncultured Planctomycetales bacterium | reverse complement strand
TCGGCGATCCACTGGTTCGCCGACATGACAGGAACGTGGCGCGTCGCCGTCTCCGGCTTCTCCGACTTCGACTTCAACGGGACCGGCCACAGTGAGGAAGGCCCGTACAAGCTCGTCGTCGGATACAACCCGATTCCTGAGCCGGCTTCGCTCGCCCTCGTGGCGGCGGGGCTGCTCCTCGGGTTCCGCCGTCGCTAATCGCTGACCGTTTTTCACGGTCAGCCAGTCGCAGGAAGGAAACCAACAGCCCGCCGGTCGCAAGATCGGCGGGCTGCCTTCGTTAATGGCGAATTGCGAATAGCGAAGAACGAAGTTGAATGCAGAATGCAGAATGCTGAGTGCTGAATGCTGAATGCTGAAGGCTGAATGCTGAAGGCTGAGTGCTGAATGCTGAAGGCCGAATGCGAAATGCTGAAGGCTGAATGCCGAATGCTGGGCGAATGAGACCGCTGTAGCGCCTTGTGCGCACCACTCGCGAGCCGCCCGCATTCCGCTCCTATCCGTGCGCCGCTCTTCTCTCCCCTCTTCGCCGTCTCGCGGCGTACCCCGCGCCTCTGCGTGAGACAGATTCCGTCGTTCGCTGCGGGCCCGCGGCCGCTGCCGCTACGGTCGCTCTCGCCACAAACGAAGCTCGCCGTCGGAAACGTTCAGCTCGCATCCCGGCGCGGTGCGTGCCGACAGAGCCAATTCCTCACCGTCCGAATATGCAGACACGCCGACGCGCTTCCACCGCAGCGAATCACCGTCCGCCAGATGCAGCGTCGCGGCGTCGCCCGGCCGCACGAGCCATGCAAAGCCCTCCCCGATCACATCCGCCGCGCCGTCGCGGAGGACGACGCCCGTTCGCTCATCGAGGCCGAGGGCGAAGGCGTCGCTCCGCCCCGTCTCCCCGATCAGTCGCGCCAGCGCGCCGATGACGCGGCCCAGCCGGTCGCGCTGCGAGAAGTGCGTGTCCACGATCATGTGCGGCGCGAGATGGAGAAAGTCGCAGTGAATCGCGGAGCCGCCGTCCTCATCCGCCAGCGCGGGCCCGCACGGATCGGCGAGCACCGCGTCGCTGGTCGGGCTTCCGCCGCCGGCCAGGGCGAATTCGGCCAGGATCATCGCACCGGCGCTCGTGCCTCCGACGCCGCCGCCGCGCTGCCACACCTCGCGAATGAGCCGCTCGGCTCGCGTTCCGCGCCAGGCGTCGTAATAGCGGCTCTGCGCGCCGCCCTTGAGAAACACGGCGTCGACGCCGGCAAATCGCGCATCCAGCTCGCCGGCGTCGGCCGCGGCGCGAGACCCGAGCGTGACGTTGAACGCATCCGCCGCGCCGAGCCAGCGAAAGTAGTCGGGCAGCCATTCCGTCGCCGGCCGCGCCGCGAGAATGGCGACGACGACGCGCCCATCTCCGGTGACGTCTCCGCCGGCGAGCAGTTCGCGATAAAGCCGGGCGCTCCAGGCGCCGGCGTCTCCCGGTTGTCCCTCGCCGCCGCCGCCGGCGAGGATGATGCGCCCCGTTCCGCGCGAGGTGTGCTGGCGGATCGGTTCGGGCGAAGCGGCCGTCGTCGCGCAAGCGCCAATGCCTGCAACGAATGCGATGCCGATCGCGACGGGCGCGGCGATGCGGATCGCGCGACGGAGGGCCGGCGGCGCGGCGCGGGATGAATCGATCTCGCCGTCCGGACGACGGTATAATCCGCGGGCCGACGCGCCGCATGTCCGGGGCCGAGCGCGCCGAGGGCCGCACGTTCCGATGACGAGTCGCCGCAGCCAACCCGCGTTCACGCTGATCGAACTGCTGGTCGTCGTGGCGATCGTTGCGCTGCTCATTTCTCTGCTCCTGCCGGGGCTTGCGCGGGCCAGGGAGGCGGCGCGGCGGGTGAAATGCGCGGCCAACCTGCACTCGATCGGCGTCGCATGGCGAAGCTACCTGGTCGAATCGAAGGACACGTTTCCCACCTGGTTCGCCAACAACCAATGGTTCTACGGCGGGAAGATCGAAGTGTACGCCGTGTCTGCCCCGCCCGCGCGGCGCCTGCTCAATCCCTATGTCGCGCTGGATGGCTGGGGCAATCGCTCGGCCGAGGCGTTTCACTGTCCGTCGGACAACGGGGCGCGCGGGCCGCTGCCGCCCGCGTACACCGGCGTCCGCACATACGACTATTACGGCAACAGCTTCATGCTGAACACGCTGCTGCTGCGTCCTGTGCGTCCGGTGCGGGCGGACGAGATTCGCCTGCCGCCGTCGCACTTCGTGCTGGCCGGCGATCAGCAATGGTACTGGACAACGCGCGGCTTCGGGCAATACGAAGCGCACTGGCACGGCGAGCAGGGGCTGCGCGTCAACCTCGCATACCTCGACGGGCACGCGGCGTTTACGCGGCTGGGCTGGGAGGAGGGTCAGACATCGACGTACAGCTTCCTGTTCGACTGGGCGCCGCCGGAAGACAACCCGGAGGGCGACTGAGTGTTCGCCGGGCGAGAGCTTGTGCGGACGAATGCGCGTCGTGGCGCGCGCCTCCGCGCGTTTACGCTCATCGAACTGCTCGTGGTGATCGCGATTGTCGCGCTGCTGATCTCGCTGCTGCTGCCCGCGCTATCGCAGGCTCGCGAGCGCGGGAGGCGCGCCAAGTGCGCGTCGAATCTGCACCAGATCGCGGTCGCGTGGGCGATGTACGTGGACGAGGAAGGGCGCGGCCGGTTCGTGCATCCGTTCGCGAACATCCATTGGTTCTATGGGGGGAAGGATCCGCTGTGGAGCGCCGGCGCGGGCGGGTTTGGCGCGGCGTGGAAGCGGCCGATCAATCGCTACGTCGGCATCGATCGCTACGGCAATGCGCAAGCGCGGGTGTTTCAGTGTCCGGCCGATCGCGGCGTGCGGGGCGTGAGCAATCCGGACTGGCTGCGCAACACGACGTACGACTACACGGGCAACAGCTACCCGGCCGCCGGCGCCATCACGGAAGGTCGGCCGGGGATGCGGCCGCGCGAGCCGCTCGAGCTGAATGATCCGCTGCGGATGGTGGACATTCGCGTGTCGCCGTCGATATTCGTGCTGGTGGGCGAGCATCAGATGATGTACGTGGACCAGACGCGCTATGAGGCGCTGTGGCACAGCAGCGAGCGCGGGCGGGTGAATCTGGGGTTTCTCGACGGACACGCGGCGTGGACGCGCATCCTGCCGCGGACGGAGCAGACTTCGTATTACAGCTTCGCGCTGGATTGGGTCGAGCCGGAGGAAGAGTAATGCTGAAT
>CAZHIE010000261.1:0-4676 GCA_964532435.1 uncultured Planctomycetales bacterium | reverse complement strand
GGGGCGGCGGGAACGGCTGCCAAGAGGGTGCTTCGGACTGCTGAAATGCGGGGTGGAGTCGGGATAGCGGGTAGCACCGGCGAGACGCCGATGCTCCCCGCTCAACTCGAATTTGACGCCGACCCGCGAAATACGGCGCCGTCGGGGGCCAGGGCCATCCGGCAGGGGAATCTCCGCAACTCGGCTCTTGCCCGTGACCTGTCGCTAGTTTCCGGTCGCCGGAACCGTGTACCAGTTGGAGACGCCCGGCCCCAGCGGCAGGTCGGCCAGCCCCCACACGATCGCGAACAGGAGCCACGCGAGGAAGAAGGCCACCGCGTACGGCATCATGGTCGCCATCAGCGTGCCCAGCCCGGCGCCCGGCACGTAGCGCCGCACCACGACCAGCAGAATCGGAATGTACGTGTTGAGCGGCGTGATCGTGTTCGTGCTCGAATCCCCGACGCGATAGAGCGCCTGCGTCATCTCCGGCGACAGTCCGATCGTCATGAACATCGGTACGAAGACGGGCGCCATCATCGCCCACTTGGCCGACGCGCTCGAAATCAGCAGGTTGATCAGCGCGGCGAACGCGACGAACGTCACCATCAGCGGAACGCCGGTGAAGCCGACGTCGCGCAGAAGTTCGCCGCCGCCGATCGCGAGCATGAGCCCGAGATTGGACTGCCGGAACCAGGCGACGAATTGCGACGCGAAGAAGGCGATCACGATGTACGGTCCCATCGTGCTCATCACCTCGTGCATCATCCGCGCCGCGTCCTTGTCCGAGCGGATCTTGCCGACCGCAATGCCGAACGCCAGGCCGGGCACGAGGAACAGCAGGAGAATCAGCGGCACAATGCTCTTGAGCAGCGGGTCGAAGCGCTGCACCCACAATTCCTCGGGCTTCGCGCCGATCTTGCGAAAGATGCCGTCGGCCGGAAGCGTGAACAGCGCGATGAGCGCCAGCGTGCAGAGCACCGCGGCGACGGCGGCGATCATGCCGCGAACTTCGACGCGGCTGAGCACCGACATTTCCGCGTGATCCGCGGAATTCGTCGTCGCCGGGCCGCCCGTCCACGGCCCGAGCCGCTTCTCGACGATTCGGTCGCTGACCCACCAGCCGACCAGCGTGAGCAGGATGGTCGAGGCGGCCAGGAAATAGTAATTGCACGCCGCGTGAACCTCGTATCCCGGCGCGAAGACGCGGGCGGCATCCTGCGTAAGCCCCGCCAGCATCGGATCGAGCGTGCTCACCAGCAGATTCGCCGAGAAGCCGCCGGCCACGCCCGCGAACACCGCCGCCACGCCCGCCAGCGGATGCCGGCCGAGCGAGGCGTAGAGCATCGCGCAGAGCGGCGGCAGCACGAGATAGCCCGCGTCGGACGCGACGTTCGACATCACGCCCGCGAAAACCACCGTCGGCGTGACGGCGAAGCGCGGCACGACGATCACCAGTCCTTTGAGAAACGCGGCGAACAGGCCGGCCCGCTCGGCCACGCCCACGCCGACCATCGCAACCAGGACGACGCCGAGCGGCGGAAAGCTCGTGAAATTGGTCACGACGCTCGTTACGACCCATTGCAGGCCGGACCGGTCCAGCAGGCTCACCGCCCGCACGGCCAACCCGGTGACCGGATGGCGCACCTCGAATCCGGCCGACGCGATCACGGCCGAAAGGACGAGCACGATCGCCGCCATCGAGGCGAAAATCGTGACTTGATCGGGCAGGCGGTTTCCGACGCGCTCGACGAAATCGAGCGCCGCGTCGAGCCAGCCGCGCGTGCGCGGCGCCGCCGTTCGCGTGGTCCCTTCCGCGTTCGTCATGTCCGGCCCTCGCCTGAGAAACGGCGCGGAAGTGTAAGCGCGGGGTCGCGCGGGACGCGAGAGCGCGGCCGTATATGACGTGGTGGACCGCGACGCCGCGACCATCAGGGAGCGCGACGCATTGGCTCAGAGCCGCGACCGTCAGGGAGCGCGACGTCCAAGCGCCCGCCGCGGGCGTTGAAAGAATTTCACTCAATCGGCGCGGGCCGGCGGGCCTTGCATCGAGCGACGAATGCATCAACACTCGGAATTCGCCGCAATGCACCGCGGAGCCGCACGTCGAGCTCGGCGCTGCGTCGAATCGCCGGACGCCGATAGGAACTGCGAGGAGCTGCCGATGGTCCTGACGCGACAGTCCGGTCTCCCGCGCTTGCGGGCTCGGCTGGCCGCGCTTGCGCTCGCGCTGGCCGCTGGCGTCAGCGGATGCGCGCGAACGGATGAGCCGCTGGCGCGATCTCACGAGCCGCCGGCGCGAGCGGAGGACGTGCAAGCGCTATTGCAGCGGCTCGCGGAAAGGCGCGAGGCGATCACGTCGATTTCTGTGGCGGCGACGGCGGAAATCAAAGCCCGCGGCGCCGCCGGCCGCGAAAGCGCAATTCGCTATGCCTTTGTGCGCGGCGACCGCGGCGCGCGAAGCCGGCTGTGGATCGAGACGCGCAGCGCCGCGCAGCCGACCGAGCCGGCCCGCGTCGTGGAGCAGGCATGCGACGGCGCGACGACCTGGCGCCAGGCGCCGACGACCGCCGGACCGATCCGCGTCACCCGCGCGCCGCAGACGCCCGCGGACGCGGCGATTCCGCTGCAACTCGACAGCAGCGCCGGCGATCTGAGCGAGCGGCTCCGGTCGGCCGACGCCGCGATCGTCGGTCGCGCGGACGTCGCCGGCCAGCCGTGCGCGATCGTGGAGGTGTCGCCCCGGCGGCCGCACGATTCGCCGGCAATCCCGGCCCCGGTCTCGCGCTACTGGCTCAGTGAAACATGCGGCATGGTTTTGCGATCCGAGAGTGCGCGCGAAGGCGCGCCGATGCGGGCGACGTTCGCGGCGACGCGCGTGGAAATCGGTCAGCCCATCGCCGATTCGGACCTCGCGTACGCCGCTCCGGCTGGGGCGTTCGTCGTCGATCTGGGGGCGATTCGAGAGGTTCTCGATCGCGCCGCGGCGCGGCGCAGCGCCTATCGAACGCTCTATGTCGAAACCGAGACTGCGGGCGGATATCCCGGAAACGTGGAGCGCTACTGGCAGGCGCGCGATGGCGCGACCGTCGTCTGGCGTCGCGAACGATCGGACGAGCCTGGCGCGGAGGGCGGCGCGGCCGTTCTGCGAACGATCGAATTCTCCGATGCGGCGGGCGACTGGCTGGAGCAGCGCAGCGGCGTCGACGTGCAGGTGCGCAAGTTCGCCGCCGGCTCGCTGCGCGACGCGCTCGGCGAGTTTCGCGCGCGGCTCGAATACGACGCGTTTGCGGAGCTTCGGGCGGCCGCAGAAGTCGACGGCGTCTTGTGCGACGCAATCGCCATACTTGAGCCCGTCGGACAGGAAATGCGGTCGAGCGGGCGCCTGTTCATCGGCCGAACGGACGGCGTGTTGCGCCGATACGAAGCGGGGCCGGAGGATGCGCCGCGCATTGTGTCCGCCGCGCGGCGCGTCGTGGCGGATGAGCCGATCGATCCCGCGAAGCTGGCGTACGCGCCGCCCGCGGGAGTGGAGGTGGACGACACGACCACGCGCGAGCGGCAGATCGCGGCCGGCCTCGCCGCGCCGCCGGCGAGCGCCCCGGCATCGCCGCCCCCGGCGCTGACGCCGTTGCCCCAGACGCGCGGCATCCGCGTCGACCAGAATTTCACGTTTTCGATTTCTCCCGATGACCGTTGGCTGCTGTTCATCAGCGGGCCGGACGGTGCGGCGGCCGTGCGCGTGGTCCGCTTACGCGACGATCAGAGTCACGAGATGAAGCTCGCGGACGACTCGGAGTTTCGGCTGTTCGCCGAGGCCGACGGCTGGGTCGCCGGCGGCCGCTACTTCGTCGCGCCGCCGCCCGGCGGTCTGCTCATTTCGAGCACGGGAGCGCCGGAGAAACGGCGCCCCATCGACGCGCCGTACTACATCGTAGATTTCGGCGACGCCGACCGGCCGCAGCTCATCGACCAGCGCCGCTGGGAGAGCCGGACGGGCGGCCAGCCGCGCACATACGCGCAGCTCGGCGCGGCGCGCGGGGAATCATCGGACGGCGTCGACCACGTCGCACAGGCCGCGCTGCTCGCCGAGAAGCTGGGCGCGGCGTACGGCTACGACGGCAGCGCGATTCCCGCGCCGGCGATCGCGTCGCGCGACGGCCGCGGCATCTTCTGCCAGAAGCGGCTCGGCCGCGCGACGGCGCTGCTGCGCCGAGACGTTGCTTCGGGCGCAGAGACGGAGGTGACGCGGTTTTCGCATCCGCTGCGCGAGGGCCGGATCGACGTGCTGCGGCAGTCGCCGGATGGGCGCTGGCTGGCGGTCGTGTGGGACACCGATCTGTTCGTTGTCGATCTTCGCGAGGGCGCGACGACGCGCGTCGGCGGCGCGGTTTACTACGACCTGCATTGGACAAGCGATTCGCAGCGTCTGTTCTTTTACCGATGCGTGCAGCGCGGCGCCTGCGGCCACGACGCGGGCGATCATGTGTACGCGCTGGACGCGCGCAGCATGGCGGATCGACCGTAAGGAACGGGGAGAGCGGATGCGCAACGCCGACGCGAGCTGCGACCGGCAGGGAGCGCGACGTCCGAGCGCCGCACGCGGATGGACCGCAGCCGCCCTCGGCTGCATTTCTCAGGATGGACCGCAGCCGCCCCCGGCTGCATTCTGAATTGGAGGGCAGCCGCCCCCGGCT
>CAZHIE010000260.1:0-4785 GCA_964532435.1 uncultured Planctomycetales bacterium | reverse complement strand
CCCGCGCCGCGCAAGAACCCCCGATCGGGCGGCACGCGAACCCGCGATCACTTTCCGCGCCCATTCCCCGCGCCCTGCGAATCCGCTCCAATCCGCGAGCTCAGTCGATCTCGCGCAGCAGCATGAACGCCTCCGCGGCCGGCAGGCCCACCGTCATCCCGCGCATGCGGGCGAGCGCTTCGATCGATTCCAGAGAACGCGCGTTCGGCGCGGGGCGCAACTGCGACGCGTAGCACCGCATCGCGTCCAGCTTCGCATCCAGTTGCCCGCTGATGTCCAGATACACCTGCGGCACAAACGCCGGATCGGCCCCCGGCGCGGCCCAGTGCGTTTCCGAGAGCGTCTCATAGCTCAGCACGCGCCGCACCGGCGCCGCGCCGGGCGTCGGACGCAGCGCGACAAACGCCGCGTCGAATGTCTGCCGATGGTCCTCGTGCAAATCCCCGCGCCACGGCAAAAACACCGTGTGCGGGCGCACCTGCGCCACGATGCGGCCGAGCGCCCCGTTCAACTCGTCCTCTGGAATGTGGATGAGCCGCGTGACCGGCAGATCGAGAAAGTGCAGCCCCGCAACGCCCATCCGCTTCGCCGCCACGCGCGCCTCCGCACGCACCTGCTGTACCTGCGCGTCGGGAAATAGCGGCGGCCAGCCCTTCGTGACGATCGCAACATGCACTTCGCGCCCGGCTTGTGCCAGCCGGCAGATCGTGCCCCCGCAGCCGAGAACTTCGTCGTCTGGGTGCGGGGCGATGACCAACGTCGGCATGCGTCAGGCTCCGTGACCAGCGGCGGCGCCGGTCGGCGGCGCCCCGCGCGGAACTCCACATTATGCCGGCGCCATGCCGGCAATCCTGCCTATCGGCCGGCGCCCGGCGGATGACCGCCGCCCGCGCTCCCGCGCGGCCGCTCCTCCAGCACGCGCACGCGATCGGCCAGACGCTCCAGCTCGCGCTCGGCATTGAGCCCGAGCCGCTGCCCGACGGGCATGTTCTGCGCCGAAACGTCGCCGAGCGGCGATTCCACCTCGACCAGCCAGAGCAGCCCGCTGCCGCATTGCACGAGCGCGCCACGCCGCCCGTCGGTGCGCAGAATCTGCCCGACCGTGCCGTGATGATCGTCGCGCGCGTGCGGCTCGCAGCGCCACACGAACAGCCGCTCGCCGCGCAGATGCGTGAACGCGCCGGGATAAGGCCGCGAGACGGCACGGATCAGACGGTCGATCTCGCCCGCCGGACGGCGCCAGTCGATCCGGCCGTCCTCCGGCGTGCGCTTGCCATACCACGAAGCGCCCGCGTGATCCTGCGCCGAGCGCGGCAGCCGGCCGGCGCGAATTGCCGGCGAAAGCTCGACGATCATCTCTTCGAGCACGCCGTTCGTGCGATCGATCAAGTCCTGCGCATAGTCGCGCGTCCGCACTTCGACGGGCCGCTGCGCGATGATGTCGCCGGCGTCGGCTTCGCTCGTCAGGAAGAACAGGTTTGCGGCGGCGGGCTGTTCGAGCAGAATCGTCCATGCGACCGGCGCGCGCCCCCGGCCGCGCGGCAGCGGCGTCGGATGGAAACCGACCGCGCCGGCGGGCGCGAGCGCCACGATCTCTTCGGGCAGGAGTTGCGAAAGGCCGATCGCGAGAAGCAGATCCGGGCGCTGCCGACGCAGAAATGCGAGCACCGCCGGCTCGCCGATGCGAGCGAACGGCTGGTACGGCGCGGACACTTCCGCCGCAACCGGCGCGAGGTCGCAGTAATCCGAGATGCCGGCTGCGTGCTCGGGCGGAATGCCCAGCACGCCGCAGATCTCCACGCCGCCCCGCGCCAGGCCGCGCAGCGAACATGCGCTGGAACTCACGCTGCCGACGAGCGCCACTCTCATGCGGCCACCGCGCCGGTGGGCTGGAGCGCCCGATATTCCGCCTCGCCGGCCGCGCGAAGCGCATCGGCCACGGACTCGCGCTGGCGCCAATCGCGCGGCGGGCCGGCGGATGGCTCGCGCGATTCGAGCGCCACCAGCGCGCGGGCCGTCTCGTCGCAAGCGTCTCGCCAGCGCCGCAGCGCGTCATCCGCTTCGCCGGAAATCGCCGGCGCAATCCTGTCGAACCAGCGCGCCAGCTCCCCGCGCGCGTGTCGCAGCCCCTCGGCCAGGCGCGCATGGCATCGCGGGGCGTCTGCGCCGCAGATGCATTCGCTCGTCCGCTCGCGCAGCGCGTCGCTCCACGCATTCCACGCCGCCCGGCCGATCAACAGCCCCTCGACAGCCCCGTCGGGGTCGCGCTCGAACAATCGCGCCGAGCGCTGCGCGCGCGCGAGCAGCGCCGCGGGCAGCAGGGCTTCGGGGCTGGGCGGCGCGTACTCCTCGACCACGTAGACCTGATGCGCCGCGCCGGTCAACTCGATTTCCGCAGCGTCCCGTCCGAGCACCAGGCCGAAGATTCGCCCGCTCGACTCGCGCAGCACGACGCCCCACGCATCGGCGTGCGCGGCGCCCCACCCGCGCCATGCCAGCAGGCTCTGCCCGGCCGCCAGCGCCCGGGTCATCAGCGGGATGTAACTGTCGCGAAAGTGGATGGGAAACTCGGACGAAGTCTCCAGATGCGCCGCCGCCGAGCGCGGGTGCAGTTCGCGCAGCCGCAGACCATAGTGCCGTGCCGCCTCGACCAGAGCGATGTCGCGACCAAGCCGAAACCAGCGGGCCGGGCACGTTCCGGGTTCCGCCGTCATGGCGCTTCCCAGCCCCAGTGTCGCCGTGAGTTCGTCGTATCGGCGCGGAGCGCCTTGCGCGGCCAGCAGCGATGCGACGCTCAGGGCAAGCGACTGTCGCAGATCGCCGGGCGGGTTGGAGACGTCAGTCATGGAGTCCTCCGCGGAATCGCGGTACGCGGATTGCAATATACGCACCTCAACCGGCGACCGGAAGCCGCCGGGAACTCGCGCCACGGCACAGATCGTGGATTGACAGGAGGTTGCGATGCGCGGAGCGATGAATGGACGACGGCACAGCGGCGGGCGCGGGCGCAAGGTTCGCACGATGGCGGCACTTCTGGCCGGCCCGCTGCTGGCGCTGCAGCCGCCCGGATGCGACGAGGGTCTGCTCCGCGAGTTCCGCAGCGCGTCGGCGGGATCGGTGCAGTCCGGCGTGACGTCGATCGTCACCGGCTTCATCGACGGCTTCTTCGCACTTTACGAAGCCGACGCAAACGCAAACTCGAACACCAGCGCCAACTGACGTCGCGGGCAGAAGCCGGCTCATCGTCGGACGCCGGATGCCGCGTGCCCTGCTATCGCCGTAGGCGGTGGCACGGTTTTCGGCAATCGGGTGGCACGTGTGTCCAGCGATCGGAGGGCACGGGATTCCAGCCCGTGTACTGGCATCGTCGTCGTCGCGCTACGGGTCCACGTGAAAAATCTGCGGAATTGCGATCCGCGCTGGAGAACGAGCGCGGAACGGAACCAAACGGAACGTGTGCCGCTGGCGGGAAATGAAAAATGCGACGGAAAGGGGCTGGCTCATCCGCCCTTCGGAGTTTGCCGCGCATCGCTGTGCGCCACACGCCGCGTTGGCCGTCGGCGAGGGCACCCTCTCGTGGAGTTCGCTGGTCGTTCAGAGTTCCGGGCGTGCCGCGTGATCGCCCCGTCTGGTCGGGCGAGCCCGCTTTGCCGTTGGCCGAATTCCTCGGCTGTGCGGGTTTTTCGACAGCACGCTGCGCCGACCTGGTTTAGAAGCCGGCTGCACCCTCTCTTCGACTTTCGCGCTCCTGCAGAGTCCTGACACAGCAAGCACTGGCCGGTCGGCCGCAGCCAACCGACAACTCCCGTGGGCTTTGGTTCCCTTCAGCACGTGCAAGGCACAGAGGTCCACATTCCCGCAGGCTTTGCCGACCCGCGTTTGTTCCGCCCTCAGGGTTTGGCTACCCTCTCGGCGGCTTTCTCCCTCTGCGCCCGGGCCGAACGTGTTTCAGATCGGCAGCGCTCCTGGGATTCACCCTTCGGAGCTCTCCCCTCGCGTGGCGGTACCCGCGCGTCTCCGCGCTGATGGACCCGCGTACCGTTGGGCTTGCCGGTTATCCCGACGCCCGAAGGCGAAGGGCCGGCCCCGCAAGCCGTCGGTTTCCGGGCTTTCACCCGCCTCGCGAGCGCCTGACGCCCGCAGCGGGATTAGCGCTGCGACCGCTGGCGGCTCCCTTGGGTTTCGCCTCTCCAAGGCATGCCGGCGTGTGCGATTGCCCGAATTTCGCCGGGCATTCTCCTTCGTGCTTTTCGGCGTTGCGCCCTTGCGGGCACAGGCCGCGGCACCCTGAAGCTTCGCTATGCACGCGCCTCGCCATTGCCCACGACGCAGACAAGCCGCGCCGCCGGCAAAGGCAGCCTTCATGAGGTTCCTGCGCCTGTGCGTTCCGAGACATGCGAGCGGGCCCGACCCGGGCTATGTGTTCACCTTTCGCCGCGTCGTGCGTTACCGCCGACCGATCGGCGATCCTTGGGGCGAAAGCCACGCTCTACCGTCAGTTGCTCGGATGCGCCGTCGGCGCTGAGCCATTCGCGACCTTTCCGTCGCAGTCTAAACATAGCACGCGAAACGCGGGCGGGCAATGTTTGCGCGACTGTGACATACTGTCAGCACAGCGGTTACACATGAAGGGCGTTTCACAAGTCGCGATCCGCGTTGCAGAAGCATCCCACGACTGCGTCGCAAGTTTTTTTCGGAATTTCCGCCAATCCACCGGTTCTCCACCGAGGTGGAATTGTCGCGGCCATTCTCATCGTCAGGATTGAGGTCGAGGCAGTCTGTTTC
>CAZHIE010000259.1:0-4793 GCA_964532435.1 uncultured Planctomycetales bacterium | reverse complement strand
GAATTCAGAAGTGGGAATGAAGAATTCAGAAGTGCAGATTCGGCCGGCGAGCTGCCTTCGCAATTCGGAGGGGGGACTTCAGAACTCGGATCCTCGGGTAGCGCCGGAGCGCAGTCCGCACTTCCGAATTCTTCATTCTGAATTCTGAATTCAGACGTGGGATTGCAGAATTCAGAACCCGGAAGCGTGGATCGCGCCGAGCGCCCGTCCGCACTTCCGAATTCTGCATTCCCACTTCTGAATTCTCACTTGCCGTATCCCTGAAGCGCGATCAGCTCGTCGATCGTGAAGCGGCGGCCGCACTCCGGGCAGCGCAATTCCGTCAGCCCGACCAGCGAATACTGGCACGAGGGGCAATGCACGTTGACCGTGCCCGACGCCGACACGACCGGCTGATGCGGCCGCAGATCGTGAATCGCGCGCAGCCACACGAGCACCACGATCGCGCCGGCCAGCAGCAACTCCCCCGCGATGATCATCTCCTCGCCCCAGCGAATCATCGACTCCAGCACGATGCCCAGCAGCACCGCCGCGATCGCGATCGCCGCGCTCAGAATCGCCGGCTTGAGCAATCCCCCGCTGCCGCGCACCGGCGCCCAGATCAGGATCAGCCCCGCCAGCCAGAGCACCGCGCCGCTCAGCAAACCCGCCGCCACGTGCTCGTCGCGCGGCCGCATCCCCGCGAGGATGCACAGCGTCCACACGGCGATCAGCCCCAGACCCGCCAGCGCCGCCCCCAGCGCCAGTGAAACGGCGAAGCGCGCCGCCAGCGCCGGCTGCGCCGAGCGCAGCGTTCGCCACAGCGTCGGCGAGTCGGATTCGCGCATCACGGTCGCTCTCCCGGCGGACGCCCCCGTCCGAATTCGCGTCACGGCCGCCGAAATTTCCGCGGCTGCTCCGCAAGTCGGCCGATCGGCCGCTCATTCAGCATATCCGAATCGGCCGTCGCGCTGTGAGGTGGTATACTGAGCCGGTCCCGCTGTCCCGCCGCGGCCTGCTTTGAACCCGCGCGCCTGTCCGCTGTGGTCGCTTCTGGGGCCGCGCGGCACACAAGCCCAAGCGCGCATCAGCCCGGGAGGTGCGTCATGACGTGTTTGCGAACGCGACGCTGCGGCGCGGCGCTCTGCGCATCGGCGCTGGCGCAATTTGCCGTGGCCGGAGCGTCGAATGACGAATGTACGGGCGCGACGGTTGTCGCGGTTCCGTCGGCCACCGACGACTCGACCGATGGCATGGGCGGCGACGCTACGCCGCTCTGCGGCGGCGGCGGCTGCGTTCCAGCCCCGGGCATCCCGAATGACTGCTGCGTCGACGCCACGCCGATCGGCGAAGTCACCGACATGCCGTTCGACACCACAGGCGCCAACGGCGACGGCCCGAACTCGTGCGTCGGCATCAACGGCCACGACGTGTGGTTCCTCTACACGGCCACCTGCGATGGCCGGGTCCGCATCGACCTGTGCGGCAGCACGTTCGATACGGCGCTGGCGGTCTACGACGGCGCGAACTGCGGCGCCGCCCCGCTGATGATCTGCAACGACGACGACTGCGGTCTTCAGTCGGGCGCCGTGATCCCTGCGGTCTCCGGCAACAGCTATCTGATCCAGATCGGCGGCTTTGCCGGAGCGATGGGGACGGGGGATTTGACGATTGTTTGCGAAGGCACGGCCGATTGCGGGCGCTGGCCGTGCGCCGATTCCCTGCGCGGTGACTCGAACTGCGATGGCGCGGTGGACAACGGCGACATCGACTGTTTCGTGCAGTCGCTGCTCGACCTGAGCGGCGTCTTGTGGCAGGCGTGCGCTCTGGCGGTCAATCCAAGCTGCGAGTACGACTACGTCTGCACGAACGATCTCAATGGCGACGGCGTGGTGGACACCGCCGACATCGATTCATTCGTCGCGTGCATCGTATCTCCGCCGGATGCGGGTCAGTCATGCCCCGAATGGGATCCGATGCGCGAGGACGAGCCGAATTGCGGCGTGCCCGTCGATACCGTCGATGGCGGCTGCGGCAGCAATCCGCCCGTCTTTCTTCCCATCGAGTGCGGGCGGACGTACTGTGGCACGGCCGGCGCGCAGGACGAAGACCGCGACACGGATTGGTACGAGATCGTGCTCGCGCGGGACATCGTGCTGACCTGGAGCGTCGAGGCCGCGTTCCCCGTGCTGATCGGCGTGGCGGAGAATTTCGGCGTGCCCGACTGCAACGAATTCCAGACGCTGCGTGTGTTTGAGCGCGGCCCGGCCTGCGCGACGGTGAGCGTGTCAACCTGCGTTCCGCGGGGCACGTGGTGGCTGTTCGTCATGCCCGACACGTTCAGCGGCGTCGATTGCGGGGCCAACTATCTCGCCACGCTGACGTGCGATTTGTGCGGCGTTCCGCGCGGCGCATGCTGCCGCGCGGAGCTCGTCTGCACGATCGAGACCGAAATTGACTGCGGGCGGGCGGGCGGCGTCTATCAGGGCGACGAGACGAATTGCAGCATCCACTACGCCGCGGAAGCTTGCGCCGATTCGCTCATCGACATCCGCGGGACGCAGCGCGGACCGATCGGCAACAACACCTCGGCCGTCGTCCCGCTGGGCTTTGCGTTTCCGTTCTACGGCAACAGCTACTCCAGCGTGAGCATCTCGACCAACGGATATCTCCAGTTCGGCGCGTCGTCGAGTGACGCGACGAACGACCCGATCCCCCACACATCGAGCCCCAACAACATCGTCTGTCCGATGTGGGACGACTGGCTGAACAACGACCTGCAAGGCGAAATCTGGTACGCGACGGTGGGGACGGATTTTGTCGTCTGGTGGCGCGACGTGGAGCACGTCGCGGGCGGAATCGCGAGTTTCCAGGCCATTCTGCACGGCGAGACGGGTTGCATCGAGTTCCGCTACGGCCAATGCGCGCTAGTCAGCCCGTCGGTCGGCGTGGAGAACGGCAACGGCGACGTCGGCACGGCGATCGTGCCGCAAACGGCGCTCGCGGCCGGCTGCTACCGGCTGTGCCCGATGAATCCGTGCCCGTAGGCGGATGCCCGACAGATCCGAGGGAGCGCTCACTTCCGTTTCTGTGGCCCGCCTGTCGGTCCGCCTGCTCCCTCTGCGCAGCTGAGTTGGTCGCGAGCCTCGGTGAGCACTCGTGTGATGTGTCCGCCGCCGCTGCGGCTCAGTCGCCTCTCCACGGCCGCGCGCATCGCTGGCGATGCCCGCTTTCCGAGCGCCGTCGTGGCATCTTTCCAAAGCTCCCACAAGTCCGGCGTGGAGAGCCGGTCGCCCTTGCCGCCGCCGCCCTTCCGCAGTCGCGGCAGCGCAGGACGACTCGCCGCCGGCGCATTTGACCCCGCTGGAATAGGATCGTCCGAGCGCTCCAGCAACTCGACAAGATGCCGCTCGATAAGCGACGCCGTCTGCGGCCGCGCTCCGCCCATGAACGGATCGGCGAGGAGGTATCGATAGAAGTGCAGGAGGAGCCCCAACAGCCCTTCGGATACCTGCGGAGGGTCGTAGCGATCCTCAACGATTCGGCGCAGCTCGCGCACGGCGTCGGCGTCGTGGCGAGCCATCGGAAGCAGCTTGAGCATGCGCTGGATCGCCGCGCGCACACGGTCGCGCGCGGCGCGTCCCGGCTCGTCGTCGCTGAACGCATCTCCCAGGCCGGCGAGAATCGTCTGGATTGCGTCGTGGCGCGAGAAGACCTGATCCGTCAGGCCCAGATATGGTTCCGCGACCTCCATCAGGTCCAATTCCCGGTGCCAGGCCAGCGATTGCTCGCGCAGCAGGTACGCGAGCTGCAGCGTGTCGGGTTCGTCGTCTCCCGCGGCCGCGGCGAGCGCTCTCGCCGCGCAGTCGATGACTCCCGGCGACGAGTAGCCGCCGCCCGCGTCGAGGTATTTGAGCACGCCGTCGCGCAGCACCTGTCGCGTCGCGGCGTCAGCATCCGACTCGCGCAGCACAATCTGTATGCGGTGGAGCGTCAGGAACTGCTGGCGATCGTTCGCTTCGGGGATTTGCCAGTCTGCGAAGAACTCGTTTACCAGCGCTCTCGCTTCGGCGACGGTCAGCGGCTCGTTCTTTCGATCACGATCAAGGCGCAGCGCCGTGACGCGCTCGCGCCAGTGCGCGTCGATGAGCGACGCGGCATCGCGCAACGGACCGAGCCCTGCCACGTCGTACTCATCCTGTGCCCGCGCGAGGTCCGCCTCCAGCGCGCTGGAGTCTGCGCCGCGCGTCTTGGCGTCCGCGATGGCCCGGCGAATCGCTTCGACCGCCAGCCCGAGCTTTCGCACGCGCTCGACGTAGGCGCGCTCTTCCGCACCCGTCCGAATGAATCCCGCAGCCGGCGGCAGTTCGCCCGGTGTGTACGATTGGGCGACCGCCGTAAGCACAGGCGACAGCAACAACGCAAGGAGGGCGCCGCGCAAAGGCCAGGACATGTGTGGCTCCGTGTTTGCCGTTCGCGCAACCGTTCCGTGACGCCTCGCCGCCGGCGCGGCCGAACCAGCGCTCTTACTGGTACGGGCGGCCGCAGCACATCGAGATGCATGAATTGTACGAACTTCCCGTGAAGACTCCGCAGCATCCTTCACAGGGCGACTTCGTGCTGCACTTGTCGTAGCAGCACGTTGCCGGATCGCTGCCTGTGCAGCTACATGCGGCCCGCACCGCTCGCAGCGCTCGCTCTCCGGCGACGATCGCCACTGTGGCCATGACGGCAAAAATCGCGATTTTTCGACGCATCGAACGGCACCTCCTCGCTGCCGTTCGTGTGCTCGCCCAGACAAGCACGCCCGGCAG
>CAZHIE010000258.1:0-4805 GCA_964532435.1 uncultured Planctomycetales bacterium | reverse complement strand
CGCGGGCCGCCGCGATTCGCCCGAGGTTTGCGGGACTGGCGCATTGGCCGGCGCAACAAGCCGTCGCGCTTCGCCCGGGATTCGCAGGTTTGGCGCATTGGCCGCGGCGAGTTCGCTTTCCAAAGCCGCCAGCGTTTCCGGCGGGAGCGATTCGGCGCGTCCGACCATGACGCGCACCAGCTCGCCCGGCGGCGGGTCGATTGTGAGCGGCAGCACCGCGTCGGTGATCTGGCGCGGCAGCAGGTAAAGCAGGCGCGATCCATCTTCGCGCAGCCACGACTCGCGCCACGTGTTTACCATTGCGACCGCTTCCTTTTCATACAGTCCTTGCGCGATCAGCGCCTCGACGATTTCCGCGGAGAGCTGATCGGGCTTCGACTCCTCGTCCGGCACGCGCAGCTCCTGCCTGCCGCCGATGTTCCGGTACGACTGAAAGCGGATGTGGTCGCCGCCGGTGGTTTCAATCAGGAACGCGCGGGCGATCAGGTCCGGGCCCTGATAGTCGACCTCAAAGCGGCGCTGCCCGAGGGCGCGCAGCGCGAGGGGCAGCTCGAAATCGCCGGCGCCGCGGTAAAACAGGAATTTCTCGTAGTGATCCGCATCGGGGTTGCAGACGCGCACCACGGCCGCGTCCGTCTGGCGCGCGAACGCGTAGTGATTGCCGGCCGGCACTTCCGGCAACGCGAATTTCGCGCGGCCGGGCTGGCTGGGGCTGAGCGTCGCGAGCGCCGTTTCGGGGATGAGCCGCACCTTGCCCCAGTCGAGCGACATGTCCGGGCCGGCCGCAAACAGGCCGCGAACGGGCGGATAAAACTCGGTGAGCCGGCCGCTCTTGAGCGTGACGCGCACGTCGATGATGCGCTCGCGGTCGGTGTAGAAGTAGATGACGGGGGTTTCCATGCGCTGTTTCATCACGAGGTTGGACTTGCCCTCCCAGACGGCCTGGCCGCGGTCGACGTATTGCGCCTGCTTGCGCTCGTCGAACACGAACGGCGGCAGTCCCTCGCCGATCGTGGTGCGGAATGGCCGGCTGCGGCCATCGGGCCCGGCAAAGGTTGTGAACGTCCCCCACTCGTGCGCGACGAGCGTGGCGGGCGACTGCGCGGCGGCGGCGGCTTTCTCGGCGGCCTGGCGACAGGCCTCTCCGCCCGGCGAGAACGGCAGCATCATCAGCAACGGCGCGGCGACGTGCAGAAACGGCGTCATGGCTGGCTCCCATTTTGTTTGAGCGAACCGGCGACCGTGCGATGGGACGCCCGGCCGGCGGGCGGGTTCCCGGGCCGACAATTGCAGACAGACCGGCGACTCGAATTGCGGTCGGCGGCGCCGGTCGATAGCCTGCCGGGGATGCCGAGGAGCGCGCAGCGTGACGACGTTGACGTTCGGCCGGGCACGCCGGCCGACGTTGCGATCGCGCGCCTGCTGGACGCTTATGGTGGGCAGCTTTTGGCGCTGGCGCGGCGGCTGTGCCGCAAGCGGGAAGACGCCGAAGATCTGGTGCAGGTCATTTTTCTCACGGCGTTTCGCAAGTGGTCGCAATTTCGCGGCGATTCTCATCCGCGGACGTGGCTGTACACGATCGCGGCGCGTGCGTGCCAGCGCATGCATCGGCGCCGCGCCGGTCAGCCGGCGCGGATCGGGCCGCTCGACGAGGCGGCGCTGTTTCGGACGCAGCGGCGCGGCGCGCCGGCCGGCGCGGGGCATGGGTCGGATCGTCTGGAGCGCGTGGAGGCGGCGATTTCGCGGCTGCCGGCGGGGTATCGGATGCCGCTGGTGCTGAAGGACGTGGTCGGGCTTTCGCTGGAGGAGGTCAGCGCCGTTCTGGGGCTGCGGAGCGGGACGACGAAGAGCCGGCTGCACCGCGCGCGGCTGACGATTCGAAAGGCGGTCGAGGCGGATCCTGCGGCGCGGCCGAGCGGGCCGTCGTCGTATCCGCTGGACCTGTGCCTCGATCTGTTGCATGCGAAGCAGCAGGCGCTGGATCGGGGCGTTCCGTTTCGGCGCGGGTCGGAGGTTGTGTGCGAGCGTTGCCAGGCGGTTTTTCGCGAGCTGGACCTGGCGGCGGACGCGTGCAAGCAGTTCGCGGTGGGCGAATTGCCGCCGAAGCTGCGCGCGATGATCGTGGCGCGGTCCGGGGGGGCGTGAGAGCCGCTGAGGGGATTCTGAGGTTGGAAGTCAGAATTTAGAAGGCGGACCCCCGGCGAGATTCCGGGATTCGACGTCTCGCGCCCGCGGAATCTGTCGCGGACTCTCCGGCTACGGCTGCCGGACAACTCAGGCTGCCCGCTGGCGCGGGGCGACTATGATTAGAAGTGTAGCGCGCGGTCCGCAGGGAGCGCACGCGGCTGAGGTCACGCCTTAGCGCCTCCCGTTGGTCTGCGCCGGCCGCGCGCTCGCGACGCCGCGCTTCGACGCGGCCTCGCGCCGTCATCAAATCGCGCCGTTTCGGCCGCGCGCCGAATTCCCTCCTCGCCCGGCCGGGCGGCAAATGAGGAGGTCGAATCATGTCTCATGGATGGATTGCAGTGACAACCGGGCTTTTGCTCGCGCTGGCGGCGCCGCAGCGCGCCGCGGCGCAGCAGGTTCTGTATGGCTGCGACTTCGACGCAGCGAATTCACGCCTCTACGAACTGGACCTGACGCATGATCCTGGGCAGGCGCACTCGGGCCGCGACATCGGGCACGGCGGCGCGGCGGGGATCGCGTTCGGACCGGGCGGTCGCCTCTATGCGCTGGTCCTCGAACATCCTCAGCGTCTGTTCACGGTCGATCCGAACAGCGGCGAATCGCAGGCGGCCGGCGAAATCGGGCTGGACGTCCACGAGGGCGACCTCGCGTTCGACCCGACAAGCGGGCAGCTTTACGGCGTCGGCGCGTGGCGGAATGACGATGGACGTCGTTACCTGTTCACCATCGACAAGGACACGGGCGCCGGCACGATCATCGGCCAGGGCATCGGGCCGCCGTATCTGAACTACAACACGTCGGCGATGGCGTTTGACGACGCTGGCCAGCTTTACGTGCTCGACACGGGCTGGAGCCTGGCGGCGCCGGCGCTGCTGATGAAAGTGGACAAGACCAGTTCCCACATTACAAACATGATTGCCGTGCAGCCGGCGCTGACGCTCGGCGCCGTTGCGGGAATGGCGTTTCAGCCGGGGACGGGCGCGCTGTACGTCGCCGACGGCGGCGACACGGGCTCGAACACGCTGTACACGCTCGACGTGCAGACCGGCGCGCTTACGGTCGTCGGCCCGACGCACAGCGCGGCGGGGCTGAGCGGATTGGCGTTTCGCCCGGCGCTGCCGCCCGACGCGGCGGTGCAGGCGCTGGTGCAGTACATCGACGAGCCGGAGATCCGTACGCGGATCGAGGACATTTCACAGACGATCGGCGTGCGGCCGACCGGTTCGCCGAACTGTTCGAGCGCCGGCGATTGGATTTTCGAGCAATTGACCGGAATGGGCTACTACGACGTCGCGCGGCACGTCTGGGACTCCGGCGCGTACGGCGGCGAGAACATCGTGGCCGAGTTGATCGGCACGGACGTGACCCCGCGGATCTACGTGCTCTGCGCGCATTACGACACACAGCCCGACTCGCCCGGCGCGGATGACAACGGATCGGGCGTCGCCGGACTGCTGACGACGGCCGCGACCATCGCGGAGCTGGGGATGACGTTTCCGAACACGATCCGGTTCATCGCGTTCTCGGGCGAAGAACAGGGCACGCTGGGCAGCATCGTCTACGCGCATGACGCGCGCCTGGCGGACGAGCCGATCGCCGGCGTGGTGAATTTCGACATGGCCGGCCACTACGAGAGCGCCGAGCAGGCGGCGCGCGTGCGGATTTTCGAGAATCACGCGTCGAAGTGGCTGACGAGCTTCGCGATCGGGGTCGGCGTGGACTATGCGGCGGACATTCGCGGCTCGTACGACTCCGCCCTGGAGGTCACGCGGTTGATTCATGGCGACGGCGGCGATCACCACCCGATCAGCGATCAGCGGAGTTTCTGGCAGGAATGCTTCGACGGCATCCTGTTTCACGAGTATCAGCAAAATGAGTTCTATCACACGCCGCTCGACACCGTCGCGAACATGCAGGTCGACTATTCGGTGAAAGTGGCGCGATTCTGTGCGGCGACGCTGGCCGAGCTGGCCACTTCCGGCGCGCACGGCTATCCGGCCGACTGCGACGCGAGCGGCGAGTCGGACGCATGCGAGATCGTCCGCGGAATTCTCGCGGACGCGAACGACGACGGCATCCCGGATGACTGCCAGCTCGACGGCGACGGCGACGGCGTGGTCGACGCGCGCGACCGTTGCCCGGACACGCCTGCCCAGACGCCGGTAACGCCGGTCGGCTGCGCGTTCGGCGACGTGAACTGCGACGGCGCGGTGGACAATGGCGACATCGACGGGTTTGTGCTGGCGCTCATCGCTCCGGCGATCTACGAGCTGCAGTTCCCGGACTGCGACATCGTGGCCGCCGATACGAATCGCGACGGCTCGGTGGACAATGGAGACATCGACTCGTTCGTGCGGGCGCTGTTGGAATAGCGAATTGCGAAGAGCGAAGAACGAATGAGAAACACGAGGACGCGAGGCGGGCTCGATGCGATTCGCGCGGGAGCACCGACTTCCAGCCGGTGGGGCCGTAGCGTCGGACCTCTGCGTCCGACGCCGTGCGAACCGATGCGCGAGCGCATTCGAACGCATGCGATCCGAGCCGCGAGCGTGACCGAGCGAAGCGTGCGGAGTGGGTTGCGGGATAGAGAGCGGGAAGGCGTGCGCGCCAATTTTACA
>CAZHIE010000257.1:0-4823 GCA_964532435.1 uncultured Planctomycetales bacterium | reverse complement strand
CAAAATCGTCGCGAGCGTGATTGATTGTTACGCCTTTCGGCACGCCGCCGCGGGGGTCGAGTTCCTCATGCTCAAGCGCTCGCCGGAGAAGTATCTCGGCGGAACCTGGCAGGGGGTGCATGGGCGGATCGAGAAGAAGGAGACCGCCTGGGCCGCGGCGCTGCGCGAACTGGCCGAGGAGGCGGGGTTGCGGCCGGTGCGGTTCTGGCAGCTTGAGGCGGTCAACACGTTTTACATGGCGCGGAAGGACCGTGTGGTGATGTGCCCGTGTTTCGCGGCCGAGGTCGCCGCGGGCGCGGCCGTCGCGCTCTCGGACGAGCATACCGACTATCGCTGGGAGCTTGCGGAGGCGGCGCTGACGGCGTTCATGTGGCCGGGGCAGAAGCAGGCCATCCGCGAAATCATCGAGGTCATCCTGCCGGGGGCGCCGGCCGAGGCACACCTGCGCATTGCGCTTTCGTGAGCCGGCGCGGCGCCGCGCGCCGCAAATCGGACCGTGCGCTTCGGGCGGCTATGGCTTCTCGTTTTCCGGCGGCGGCGCGGGTTTGGCCGGCGGCGCGGGCCGCCACGTGCCGGTTACGCCCGTCGCGCCTTCCTCTTCGGCCGGCTTTTTGGGCTTGGCCGGTGGGCTCGCGGCGGCGGGTTTTTCGCCCGATCGGCGCGGCTCGGTCGGCTGCTGTTGCGGCCGCTCGGGCGCCAGGCTCGGAATCCGCGGCGGCGGCAGCGGTCCGCTGCCCTGAAGCATGTCGGGGTAGCGGATGATGATGGTGCTGGCCTTCTCTTCGGCCGCGGCTTTTCGCAGATTCGTCATGCCCTCGTCGCGCTGACCGGTGTGATACTCCAGGTAGCCGAGCAGGAAGCGCAGCGCCGGCTGCTCATTGTCGCGCAGCCGCTTGAGCAGATCGGCCCTTCGCAGGTCGACCGTTTTTCCGCCGCCGACCAGGCGCGTCAGGTCGAACTGAAACCGCGAGATCTCGGGGAATTGCTCCAGCCCCTGCAGAAGCATCATCGCCGCGCGCTGGTAGTCGCCAGCGGCCAGCAGCGCGTGCCCGCGGCCGAGCAGCGGCAGCGGATTCGTCGGATCGATCATGTGGGCGGCTTCGTACCGATCGGCCGCCTCATAGAAGTCACCGATTTCCATCAGCGACTCGGCCTTGAGCAGCTCGTTGTTCACCGCGGACGGGCCGGGGCCGGAGAACGTGGTAACGGGCGTGTCGATCACGCTTCGCAGAAACTGGTCGGCGTCCTGCTTGGCTCGGCCGGCCGCTTTCTCCGTTGCGTTCGGCAGATCGCGGAGCGCCTGGCGCATTTCGTCGAACCAGGCGGCGCGCGGGTCGCGCTCCAGCGCGAGCGCCAGGCGCATGTCGTTGAACACGTCGTAGCCCGGCAGCACGCTCGCGTCTGGCGCGCCGATGCGCGGGCGCGGGGCGAAGGTGCGCTCCGCCGGGCGATCGGCGATCGCCGGCGGCGCGCCGCCCGGTGCCGGCGCGTCGGTTCGCGGGGTGTCCACGCCCGGAGCGAGCGGCGGCGTGGCGCGCAATACGTCGCGCCGCAAGACCGCGTCGAGCGGCATTCCGAGCGGCGAAGAATCCGCCAATACGCCCGGAATCGGCTGCTGCGCGCGGAAGTCGACGTTGCGCGGATCGCGCTGTGCGCCGACCGAGTCGCGCCGCGCCTGCAAGTCGCGCTCCATCTCCTGCGCCGGCGGCGGCCCCAGCGTGCTTCCGATTCCAAAGATCGAGCTGCGGCCGGCGTTGTACTCCCCGGTCGCAGTCGGAACGCCGGTCAGCGCGGGTCGCCGTCCGTCGGGGCCGAGGCGCAGATCGAGCGGTCCCTGGTTAGGCAGCGGCGTGCCGAACGTCGGCCGATCGGGTCGGCTGAAGGTTTGCCAGTTGGGCGTATACGCGCCAGTGGCGACACTGATGGACGGATCGTAGTACAGGCGACTCGTCAGCGCGCCGCCGGCGCCCAGCGCGGCGTCGCCGCTGCTCACTGCGTCGCGACGGAAGCCGGCCAGCGCATCGCTCCCCAGCACGCCGCGGAACGAGGTCGGGTCGCTGATGGGGGAGTAGCTGCGCAGGGACAGGCCGCGGCTGATGTTCCCCGTCGCGTACGGATTGCCGCCGATGAGCGGCGTCATCATGCGCCCGGCGTTGTAGCGCCCGCCGTAGAGCGACGGATTCGCGTCGAACATTCGGCCGTCGTTGGCGACCGGTCCGGGCACCTGCGCCGGAGCAGCGACGGCTGCAAGGAGCAGAACTGCGAGGGCGGCGCCGACGCGGTGGTTCAAAGCGGCGTATGCGGAGATTGGTCGGGTCGGTTTCATCTTGGGCTCCTCTCGCCGGACCGCAGCGCCCCAAATGGGGGGCGCGATCGCCCTCTTTCTATTATAGGTCGGCATGAACGCGCGCCGCGGCACAGTAGGATTCCTCCGGACCGGGCGCGGTTACGCGCGCGAGAGCCCTACTTCAGGTCGAAGCAGACCACGCGGCTGAGGTTGCGGGCGTAGATTCGCCCCTTGTAAATGACCGGCACGGCCCAGCAGCGGTCGCTGAGGATTTCGGCCTCGGTCGTGGGCTTGAATTCCTTCGGCGAAGCCGGCGCGATCATCAGCTTTCCATCCTGCGTCAGGAAGAAGAGGTGATCCTGGGCGGCGACGATCGTCCCGCTCGACAGGTTGCGGCGCTGCCAGCCTTCCTTGCCGGTTTTGAAATTCACGCACTTGAGCCCGCGCTCGTCGCTCACATAGAGGAACCCGTCGAGAAGCACCGGCGACTGGAACTGGGCCATGATCATCTTGCCGCCCCACGCCTCATCGGCGGCGAGGCGGTCGCCCTTGCGCGTCAGCTTGTACGTCGCGCAGCCGTGTCCGTAACCCGAGCCAAGGAAAAGGTAGCCGTTGTCGAAGATGGGCGACGCGGCGTTGACGTTGTTGTTCATCTCCCACGGAATGCGGCAGGCCAGCTCGCCCGATTTGGCGTCGGCGATAATGGCCGACTTTCCGCCGAAGCCGACGACGTAGCGGTGTCCGCCGAGCGTGAACGGATAAGGCGTCGCGTAGCCGACAGGGTCGTCGCCACAGCTCCAGCGTTCCTCGCCGGTCTTGCGGTCGAGCGCCAGGAGCGAGCCCTGCTTTCCGCCGGCGCAGAGGATGGCGAGTTCGCCGTCGATCAGGACGGAGCCGGAGAAGCCCCACTGCGGCGGGTCGCGGTATTGCTTCTTCCAGATTTCCTTGCCGTCGTCGGCGCCCAGGCAGAGCAGCGTTCCTTTGGCGCCCATGATGTAGACGCGGCCGTCGTCGACCGTCGGCGTGGCGCGCGGGCCGTCGCCGCCTTGCCGCTCCATGTATTCGGGTTCGATCGGCGTCTGCCAGACGACCGATCCGTCGTCGGCACTGAGGCAATAGGCGACCTGCTGCTTGTCGGCTGTGCCGCAGGTGTAGATGCGATCGGCGACCGCGGCGAAGGAGCTGAATCCGTCGCCGATTTCGCGCTCCCAGACGAGCTTGAGCGGCTTGTCGTGGCGCGTGCGCAGGCCCTTTTCGCGGCTGATGCCGTCATAGTTGGGCCCGCGGAAATTGGGCCAGTCGGCCTTGTCGTCGGCCCGGGCGACGAACCCCGGGGCGAGCAGGACGGCGAGCGCGGCGAGCGCGGTCAGGTGTGGCGCAGCGGTGCGGAACAGGTTCGTTGCCGGGCGAAGTCGTTGCGGCTGGCGCATGTGTAGCTCCATTTCGGCTGCGCCAATGGTAGCCGGTTTGCGGCCGCAGCGGCGAGACCGGGCGGCCGGCGCGACTCTCGGAACAATCCGCACTTCTGAATTCTGAATTCCCACTTCCGAATTCGCGCGTAGCGGCCCGCGCCCTCGCGCGGCCGGAGCGGCGCCCCATCGCGCGCGACCCCCGTGCCTACGAACGCTCTCCCGCGCCCATGTCCGCACTTCTGAATTCTGAATTCCCACTTCCGAATTCGCGCAGCGCGACCCGCGATTCCGTGTATAGATAGACTTGGTCCAATTTCTCCGCGACGCCGATCCAGCCCAGATGGGCGAGCCAAATCAGCACCGGCCGCAGGTCGTCCATCGACTCGCCGGGGCGGAGCAGCGCGCCCGGCGGCAAGGCGTGGCCGGTTTCAAAGAGCTGCGCGAGTACGTGTGCGGCTCGCCTTCGATCGAGCGCGCGAAACGCGCGCTCGAGGCGCGCCTGGCGCGCCGCTCCAAGGATCAGCCGGGGTCCGACAAGAAAGAACTCGATGAAGCCGGCCGAGGCCGCGCGCGGATTGGCGCCCCACGCGAGCAGTCCGCCGACCGGAGCGCCGAACCCCGCGTAGGCGCCCAGCGTAATTCTCCCCATGCCGTCGCAGGGAGGCGGCATGTCGGCGACGGCCTGGTCCGCGTACTTTCCGCCGGTTCGGGATTCGAGCCGAAAGAGCAAGGGGATCGCGACGATCGACAACGCCGCCACATACCACGACCACGGATACCAGTGCTCCGTCAGGCGGCCGATGACCAGCCAGAAGATCGACGCGAGCACGAGCGGGCCGAGAAACGAGAGCGGAATTCCGAAAACCCATGCAAGCGTCAAGCGCAGCTCGCGCATGCGATCGCGCCGCTGAAGCAGCGCAAGCGTACGGCGTTGCAGCGTGTCGGGGTTCGCCATGAATGGCTCCTTATGTGTTGCATTTCAACGCCAGAGGCAGTCGCGCACCAATTCGAAAGTCGGCAGCAGAGTGGAACGGCCCGCGACGGGGGCGGGCGCGCATCTCGCGCCGCCCCGGCCGCGCGGGGGCGCGGGCCGCTACGGGCGGAATTCAGAAGTGGGAATTGAG
>CAZHIE010000256.1:0-4845 GCA_964532435.1 uncultured Planctomycetales bacterium | reverse complement strand
CGGATGCGCTCGCGGAAGAGACCCGCCTGAGGACAGGCCGGCTCGGAAATGCGCCGCTACGGCGCGCGGGGGCGCGGGCCGCTACGGCCGCGCGAGGCCGCGGCGCGGATTTCAGGCCGCGAGGCGGCGACGGCGGCGACGCAGCAGCAACACGGCGCAGGCCGACGCAATCAGCAGCGCGCCGAGCAGCGCGATTCCGCGCGCGTCCGCCGCCGGCACCGGCGGCGCGCCCGCCTGCGCCGGGCCATACCACAGGATATTCAGCACCTCATCCTGCACCGTGAAAAAGTACGTAATCTGCGGAGCGCCTTCGTGCGTCACGTCGACCGCAAACGCCATCTGCTGATGGTCCTGATCCGGCTCGCCCAGCGGCGTCATCGGCCGCGTCCGCCAATGCGCGCCGCCGTCGAGCGTGTACCACAGGATCGCGCCAAGCGGATATGTCGTGTCGTCATGGGCCGTCACTTCGACGTGCATGATGCCGCCCTGCCGAAATTCGTGTGTCGCGGTCTCGCCGACGGGCGGATAGTTGTCGTTGATGAACTTGCCCGCCTGGCGGATGATCGGACGTCCCGTGTTCGCGTCATACGTGGTGATGTCCAGCGCGACGGTCGTGCCTTCGAGCGGGCACACGTCGGGCGGCAGAACGTCCATCGTCTCGATCGGCATCGCTCCGCCGGGAATCATGTACGGAATCTGCACGCCCGGCGCGGGGTCGGTGCGGAAACCGCCGGTGCCGTCGTGATGCACCTCGTACCACGCCTGCGTGTCGCCGGCGCCGCCCGACATCGTGACCCAGTCGAACAGGTGAATGTCCACGCTCATGCTCGGCGGCAGCGGATAGCCGCCGCTCGGCAGGCGCGGCAACCCGGCCACGCCCGTCAGCGGAAAATTGCTCGGCAGCGAGAAAATGTGCTCGTAATAGAACAGCTCACGCTGGGTCGGCGGGCCGCCGATCGGCTGGTACCACGAGTACGGATCGACCCACGGCTGGTGCCACATGGCCCAGATCCCGCCGATGCCGCCGATGGCGTCGGCCCCGTCCTGATCCAGGTCGTAGAACGCGTCGACGCCGCGGCAGCAGTTCGTGTCGCTCCAGCGCAGGTCGTCGTCATTCGCGCCGCCGTCGTAGGCGTGACCGACGCCGTCGGCCCCGCGCAGATCGACGATGTCCACATAGTTCACCTGAAAATCCGACGCCTTCTTGCCGTCGAAGTAGTTGTCGTTGATCGGGTCGGGGTTGATGCTCACTTCCGCGCCGGCCGCGATAAGGACGTTCAGGCACGAAAAGTGCGCGCCCTCGCGCGTGGACAACTGCTGCTGGCCGTTGTTGCGGCAGCGGATGGTCGGCGGCGTCGTCGTGTTGTCCTTGAAAAGCTGGCAGAACGTCACGTTGCGATTGCCTTTCGCGGCGTTCTTGGGGCTGATCATCTGACAGATGAGAAAACGCACCGCGTTCGCCCCGGTGTTCTTGAACTTGCACTCCATCTCGGCTTTGGCCGGCGTCGCGCCGTTCTTGTTCGTGATCGTCAGGCGCTTGCGCGTGACTTTCACGTCTGGCAGGCTGAAGCCGCGCGGCGTGTCGAGATCAACGTCGTCGTCGGTGTCGCTCGCGGCGCACTGTGTCTCGGTTTGTGCGCGGGCGGACGGAGCCGGCAAGGCGACGGCCGCGACGAACACGGCGGAGAATGCAACGAAAAAGGTTGGATGGCGCAGAAACATGAATTCTCCTCCTGGCGAAGCACGCTCGGGCACGCGCTGTGCGCCCGCGAATCTGGGTTGAAAGGCGAGAAATGGGCGCGTCCCAGCCCGATGGGTCGCGTCAAGTCAGAAGTGTACCGCGACAATCCGCCGGACCAAATGCTATTTTGGCAGAATTGCGAGGCGGCGTGCGCTATCGTGCGCACGGCCGGCGGATGTCTCGCGCGCGGCGCGCTCGACACGGGCCGCCAGATCCGGCCTTACGCGCTGCGAATGCGCTCCAGCAGGCGCTTCGTCGCGCGGATGCCGTCCGGCTCGGGCAGTTTGTCGCCCTCGTATTCGATGCCGACGTGCCCGTGATAGCCCGCGGCCAGCACGATTCGCAACATGCGGCGATAATCCGTATGCGTCTCGTTGCCGTCGGCGTCGAAATCGTGCGACTTGGCGCTGACCGCCTTCGCGAACGGCATCATCTCCTCCACGCCCTTGTAGCGGTCGTATTCCTTTCCGTCGCTCAGGTGAAAATTGCCGAAGTCGGGCAACGTGCCGCAGCGCGGGTGATCGACGCGCCGCATCACGGCCGCCAGCCACGCGCCATTGCTCGACAGCCCGCCGTGATTCTCGACGATGACGTTGATCTCCTGCGCAGCGCCGAATTCCGTCAGCCGGCGCAGGCCGTCCGCCGCGCGGGCGAGTTGCTCCTCGTAAGACCCCGCGCTCTGCGCGTTCACGCGGATGGAGTGGCAGCCGAGAAACCTGGCCGCTTCGACCCAGCGATGGTGGTTTTCGACGGCCATGCGGCGCTGCGCCTCGTCGGGGTCGCCGAGCGCGCCTTCGCCGTCGCACATGATCAGCAGGCTGCGAACGCCGAGGTCGTCGCAGCGCTTCTTGAGGTCGCGCAGGTAACCCTCGTCGCGGGCCTTGTCCTTGAAAAACGAGTTGACGTATTCGACGGCGTCGATGCCGTAGTCGTCTTTCGCCGCGCGCGGAAAGTCGAGGTTCGTCAGCGTGCCCGCGCCGAGCGCGCGGTGCAGCGACCACTCGGCCAGCGAAATGCGGAACGGCGGCGTCGCCGGGCCGGACGCCGCCGCGGGCTGCGTGGCGGGCGCGGTCGGCGCCTGCTGCGCGAACATTGGCGGAATCGCCGCGCCGGCGATCGCGGCGGCGGCGAGCTTCACGGCGCTGCGCCGATCGAGGCGGGGGTCGAAATCGATGTGGCGTTGCATCAGAGCGCTCCGATCGTCACTTGTTTGGGATCTGGATGCGTGTTCCGGGCAGAGCAATCCGCAGATTTCGCCGACTTGCGCCGATTGGACAACGACACAGCGAATGCGTTCGAGTTTCGTGCGCCCGCTTGGCGCCCGAACAGCCACTCTCTGTGATTTGCCGACATCTGCGCCATCCGCGGTTGAACGTCACTGCCGCTTACCACCACGTCTGGCGGCCGGCGGAGACCGTGAAAATCCGTTCGAGCTTTCGGCCGCCCTCCTCGACCACCCAGTAAAGCCGGCCGCCCGGCACATCGTCGAACGCAACGGGCTGCGCGCCCGCGACGCGCTTGCCCTGCGACTGCCATCCATCCTGCCAGGAGAACAGTTCGTACGTCTTGCCGGGCTGCACCTGCACCTGCGGCTTGTCGCGGCGCGTGTCGGCGTCGGGCGTCTTCGGCACGACCTCGCTCAGCTCGATCGTGAGCTTACTGTCCGCGCCGATCAGCGGCTGCACCTCGCCGTCCTTGCTCAGAATGAACGGCGGCCCGCCGGGCACGACCTTCCGGTCGATCCACCAGGCCGGCAAATACGCGATGTTGCGGCCCAGCGCGGCGAAGCGCGCCGCGCCATCCTTCGGCTCGCACCACGCGATCGGGCGCCATTCGCCGCCGTTGAAGACGCAGACATACGCGAACCGCTGCCCGGCCGGCGCATCGCCCACGAGCGTGATGTTCACGTCGCTCGTGGGCACGTACTGCGTCGTCACGTCGATGATCGTCGAGCTGTTGATGTAGCCGGGCGCGTCGTCCAGCGTGGCGAGCCGCACGCCGAGGCTGTCGGGCTGCGTGGCATAGGTCTTGCGATAGATTTTGGCCGCGCGGTTCGACAGGCCGGCCTTGCCGCGGCCCTGCGCGTCGAGGATGACTTCCCAGGCGTGGTTGTTGTCGCGGTCGGCCCAGTAGGGGGTGAAGTCGCTGGCGGCGGGGATGGCGTTTGCCCGCAGGGCGTAGAGGCACATGTTGGCGATGTCCTCGCAGCGGCCCAGCTTGCGGCGAGACATCTCGTCGTAGCTCTGGTCGGTCGGATGCAGGTAGAAAATCTCGTTGAAGCCCATCCAGCCGTCGACGGCCTTGCGAATCGCGGCGGCCGCCTCTTTCACGTCGGCCGGGGTTTTGAGCGATTTTTCCACGTCGGCGGTGCGTTCGAGGCAGGCGCGCCGCGCGGCCCCGAGCGGCTCGTTGCTGCCGCGATAGGGCAGGACGTAATCGCGGAAGGCCTCGAACGACAGGTCACGCGCCCACGGCTTCGACTTCCACGCGGCGAACGCCAGCTCGATGTTTTCGATCAGGTAATCGGCGGTGATGGTCTGGAGGTCGTAGGTGTAGCGCGTCTTCTGAAAGTCCACCGGGCCGAATTGCTTTTCGAGCTCGTCGAGGCGGGCCTGCGCCGCGGCAAAGTCCTTGTGATCGAGCGCGTCGTAGGCGTGCTCGGCCTTCTTCTCGTCGAACAGGGCGTACTCGATGTAGCACTGGCCGATCATGTTGGCAATCAGGAAGCGGGCCGCTTCTAGCTTCTGCGCATCGCCGAGCTTCTCGTAGTGCGCGATGACTTTTTCGATCTCCGCGCGGTTGGCGCCGGCCTTTGTCAGCGCGTCGGCGACGGTGGGAGCGCCCGGCGGGCGCGCGTCCTGGGCGTGCGACGGCGCAGCGAGCGCGAGCGCGGCCACGATCTGGCAGACAAGCCGAGCGGCGCTGCGCGCACACGGGAAGGCGAATGTGGTCATGCGGGATGCTCCTTGCGGCGATGGCCGGCCCTCGCGGCCGGCGCGGGAAGGATTGTACCGGTTGCGGCGCGTGCGGGCAGCGCAGCGCGGCGGCGATCGGGCGTCGGATTGCGGGAAGTCGGCGTTTGGGCGAGCATTTCGCGGCAGCGG
>CAZHIE010000255.1:0-4934 GCA_964532435.1 uncultured Planctomycetales bacterium | reverse complement strand
GCGGGCAGCAAGCTGGAAAAGGCGCGCGAGCTGGGGGTGAAGACGCTGACGGAGGCGGAATTCGAGATGTTGCTCGAATAGCCGCCCGCTCCGGACGCTGGCGCGAGCAAAGTTCGAACAATTGCCCGAATCGCCCGGCCGGTTGTGGTACGGATTTTATGTGGCCCGGGCTTCCAGCCCGCTGCGTGTACTGCGGGCTTCCAACCCGTTTTCCTCTGCGTTGTGCTAAGCTCCCGATCCGTGGTAATCACTCCGCTCCCAATTTGGTACGGAGGCGTGCGATGCGGCGATGGCTTGGAGGAATTGCAGCGCTGGCGGCAACCCTCGCGGCGGCGTACGTGGCGTATTATTGCTACACGCGCCTGACTACGCCGCCAAAAGTCATCCCCGGCACCCCGCGGCCACGCGTCAACATTCCAAATGACGTATCGGCCGAGCTTTCGGCTGCGTGCGATGCCCTGCTGCAGGCGGACCGCTCGCTCACACAGTCCGAACTCTCGGAAGCCCTCAATGGCGAATGGATACCACAAGCGCGTCCCTACCTGCACCGCGTAATCAAGTTCCTTTCGTTGCCGGAAGTCGCCACCGCAATGCAGCGAATCGACATCCAGGCGCGCGGCAATTGGAATTGTCGCGTCAACGATACCGAATGGGGTTCGACCTGTTGGACTGTCAGCGTTCTCTTTGCGACCCGAGCGCGACTTCGCGCCGAGCAATCGAATGACATTTCGGGAGCCTGGGACGACTTGGCAACGCTTCTCGCACTGACGGATACTCGCTACGGTGCGTCGGTGCTGTCGACGTACTCGGCCATCGGGCGCGAGGGACTGGCATGGCGCGAATTCACACATCTCGCACGGGAACATCCGGTCCCCGAGTGCGTCGCGAACGCCGCGCTGGCGGCCTTGGCGAGGCGCGTACCGACCGAACAACGCTGGCACGAGGTCATTCACCACATGGACGTTGAAGCGAATGAATGTGTCGACCAGACCTACACCTGCGATGCCAACGGCGACGGCTGGCTGGTGCTCGGCGGATTCGTGGTTCCCGGAAGCTGGTCCATCTTCGACGACGCACAGATCGCGGATCGCGGCGCCGCGTGGAATCTCGGCTCATTCCTGTTCCGAACCCGCCGTGAGGTTGCGCAACGCATCGCGCGTGTTCGCAGCGAATACGACGCGACGTCGATCTTCGACATCGGTGCTGTCGAACGCGCCAGTTTGCGGTCCTTGGCGCCGTGTGACGTGTTGAACGGGCCGCTGACGCTCCGGCTTGGAATTCCTGACCTATACCTCGGCGGCGTGCATCGCGCCCTGCTGCAGTGCGAGTGCGATCGGCGCGCCGCGCGCCTGGCCATCGCGTTGAATCAGTACCGCGCCGCACATGGCGACTGGCCGATGGCGCTTGACGCTCTTGTTCGTGAATACCTGGACCGCATCCCCGGCGCAATTCTTTGCGAACACCCCATGCACTACGACTACTCGCCGGACGGCTTCACGCTGCGCCCGTGCCGGGATTGGGATGGAAATGCATTCCCGAACGCGGACAATTCGTGGCGCAGCCTTACGTTTGCGGGCGAACGCGAAGCCTGCAATGACCCGTGGACTCCCTGAGCCGTCGCGTCTCGCGCATACAACGACGCGCGACGGCGATGCGCGGAGCGCTTGCAGAACGCCGAGGACTCGCCACGTCAGACAAACCCCTCACAACCGCGCCGCGCCCGATCGGCTGGCTGGCTCTACCGCTATGGGCGGCGCTGGCGCCGTTCGTTCCCCGCCGCCTGGCCGCGCGCATTGGCCGTACGTCGCTTCCGAAGGCCGTCGTCGTTCACCTGGCGGCGATCGCGCTGGCGATCGCGCTGGCACTGTGCGCATTGGTCGCAGACAACTCATCTGTCCGCATGGCGTTGTTTCCGGACGATGAAGCGGGTCTGCTCGATCGGCTGCGCCTTCCATTCGCGGTCGGCTTCAGCGCGACTTATCTGAATTCCGGCACCGCGCTCGGCGCTTTCGGCGGGCTCGTTGCGGCGCTTGCGGTCTACGCCGGCTTCTTTGCACTGACGATCCTGCTTATCCCGTTTTTTGCCGAACCGTCAGCGAAAACGTCGCGAATGTGGGCGAATGGTGTTCGCGCGTTCCTGTGGTCCGCGGCGCTGGCGATCTGGGTATTGCCGCCGTTTGGCGTGCTCGCCGGCTACTGTATGCAATTCCACGAGGAGAACGACTGGCGCGACGACCTCATGATGTTTGCTGAATTCGACAGCGCTTCATTCTGGACGTGCTTACTCGCGCCCCTGGCGTGGCTTTGGCTCGGAGTTCTCATACGGCTGACGCCCGCCCTGCCGCGGCGCGAAGCCACCTGTGGCGAAGCTCCGTCGTTTCCGTGTGCCGAGTGTGGTTACGACCTGCGCGGTCTGAGCACCGACGGCCGCTGCCCGGAATGCGGCCGAGACATCGCGCGGTCCGACCCGAGCACGCGCCGCGCGTCGGCGTGGGCCGTCGCGCGCGGGCCCGCCGCGCGAGTTTCGGCGTTCTGGTCGACGCTCTGGTCGGTTCTGTGGCACAGGGACTTCTTTGACACGCTCGCCGTCCAGCGTCCGGCGCTCGAGCCGGCGCGGTTTGTGCGGCGCGTCGCGTTCCTGGCGGGTGTGCTGGTCGCCGGGGCGCTGGCGCTCGGAGTCGCCGCTGGACACGGCGCAGACCGACGCTGGTTCTCGAACGATTGGATTTCGCTGGCGTGCGACCTGCTCGTTGTGCCGTGGTGCTTCTTGATCCTCGTCGCCCTCCTCGCGCTCGTCGCCTCCCGATTCGGCATGCGCCGGCCTCTGAGCGTCGTTGGCACGATCTGCTACGCTTCGTGCGTGCTTCTTCGCAGCGTGATGGTGTTGATCCTGATCGGATGCGCGATTGGGGCGATCGTTCTGTCTGGTGTATTCGACGACTCCCGCGCCAAGTCTCTCCGTGCTCACGTCGACGTTGAAGCCGTCGGCTTCGCGGTGGCCTTCGCACTCCTTCTCGTTCAGTTCGGGCTTGATCTCTTGCGCATCCGCGACGCCCTTCGCCGCACCCGCTACGCGGCCGGCTGATGCCTGGCCGCTCCTTGGACTCTGTTGAAAAACATTCGCGAGACTGGAGTGCATCGCGCCGGTCCCGAAGAAAATGCAGCCGAGGGCGGCTGCGGTCCATTTCTTCAACGGACTCCTTGGGCAGCCACGTTCGCCGACTTCGCTGCAATAACCCCCCTCCATCCGGCGTTGACCCTTTCGGCGGGAGACAATCCATCCGCAAACAGGAGCCTCGCATGATCCGGGCCATCATCCGTCCGCTCGCCGCAATCGCCGCACTCACGGCCGCCGCACTCGCAACCATCGCACTCGCCCCCGCGCTCGCCGTCGCCGGCGGCGGTGGAACCGGCAATATCCCGCTGACCGAATTGGGCACTGGCCTCTATCACGGTTTCGAGGGCGGGCTCTACCCCGACGGCGTCAACACTCCGCCCCCCGCGCACGCCGCCGCCGCGATGCAGGAGGCGCTTCAGATCCTCCCGCGCGACGCGGCCGGAAACGTCGATTTCGCCGCCGGACGCATCGGGTTCATCTCCATCGGCATGTCCAACACCACGCACGAATTCGCCCCGTTCGAGCGGCAGGAAGACCAGAGCGCCGATCGCGACGCGCGCGTCGTCATTGTCAACGGCGCGCTCGGCGGCCAGACCGCGTCCGCCATCTCCGATCCGAACCTGCCGTATTGGACCGTGCTGAACCAGCGATTGACCGCGATGGGCCTGAGCGCGGCGCAGGTGCAGGCCGTGTGGCTCAAAGAGGCGAACGCGAATCCGCCGAACAACTTTCCGACCCACGCCCAGCAGTTGCGCGACGACCTGCGGGCCGTCGTGCAGAACATCCACGACAAATTCCCCAACGTGCGCATCTGCTATCTTTCCAGCCGCACGTACGGCGGCTGGGCGACGACCTCGCTCAACCCCGAGCCGCAGGCGTACGAGTCGGGCTTTTCGGCCAAATGGCTGATCGAGCAGCAGATCGACGGCGACGCGGGGCTGAATTGGGACGCCGGCGCCGGCCCGGTCGAAGCGCCGCTGCTGCTGTGGGGGCCGTACCTGTGGGGCGACGGCCTGACGCCGCGCGTCGCCGACGGGCTGATCTGGGAACAGGCGGATTTCGAAAACGACGGCACGCACCCATCGCCCAGCGGCGAGCAGAAAGTGGCCGACCTGCTTTCGCGCTTCGCCGCCAACGACCCGACCGTGCAGACGTGGTACGCGAAGCGCCCGGCGTACATCCTGCGCGCCGTCGACGCGACCGACGACGCCTATATCCGCTCCGATCAGCCGAACACCAACTTCGGCCATCAGCCCGACCTGCGAACGGGCGCGAACGACGCCATTCGCACGTATTTGCGCTTCGACGTCTCGGCGGTCACGCGCCGGCCGCTCGTGGCGAAGCTCAGCTTGCGCGTGATGGACGGCGGCGGCGGGACGCTTTCGCTCGCGGCGTCGACGGCCTGGAGCGAGAACACGATCACGTTCGCCAATGCGCCGGCGATCGGCGCGGCGCTGGTCCAGATTCCACAAGCATCGCGCGATGGCACGATCTGCGCGGACGTGACGGCCGCGGTCGGCGCCGACGCCGACGGCATTCTCACGTTTGTGCTCACGACGCCGGCCGCGGGACAGGCCCGCTACGTCAGCCTCGACGGCGAACAGCCGCCACGGCTGATTCTGTCGATCAACGCCCGGCAGCGCGGCGACTTGAATTGCGACGGCGCGGTGGACAACGGCGACATCGACGCGTTCGTGCTGCGGCTGCTTGATTCGGAAACCTACGCGCAGACCTATCCGCAGTGCCCGCCGGAAAACGGCGACACGAACAACGACGGCGCGGTAGACAACGGCGATATCGACGGTTTTGTGCGGTT
>CAZHIE010000254.1:2227-4995 GCA_964532435.1 uncultured Planctomycetales bacterium | reverse complement strand
CGTGCCACCCATTCCCGCGCCACACGGCCCCCCCGCGTTTCGCGTTTCGCGCTTCCCTCGCCTCACCATTGACGCCGCCGCCGGGCCGGAATAGCTTGCGGCGTTACCGTCCGCGCCGGACTGTCAGCCGGCGCCGGCCTGACGCGAGGTGGCCATGCGTACCGTTGCTTCCTGCCGCCAAACCTGTTCGTGCTCGTCCTCCCACGCACACGGCCTGCGCGCCGCGCACCGCGCGACGTGGCCTCGCCGCAACGCGGTGTCGCTGCTTGCGCTGCTGCCGGCCTTGCTTATGGCGTCGTGCGGCGAGACGCAATTGCCGCCCACGCGCGTCACGCTCCCGCTGGGCGGCGGCGCCAGCGCCGCTCCGCTCGTTCTCGGCGGCGCCGACATGGGCATCCTGCGCGATCAGACCGCGTATCAGCCTGCCGCCGGCGGACCGGCCGGCGGAGGCGCGAGCGGCACGGCGGCCGGCGGCGGGGCCGCGTCGGGCGATGCGGCCGCGCAGGTGGCGCAGACCGTCCGCGATTTCGTCAACGTTTTGAAAGACCGCGAGATGGAGGTCGTCTGGCGCTTCTTCGACGCCGCGCACATCGCGGCGCTCAGCGAAGATGACCGCAACGTCGTGGCCGAGACGATGGTCGACAAGCTCGACTTCCTGCGCCGCTCGGTCGAGTCCAAGCTCGACACCGCCAGCGCCGCGCAGGCGCTCGGGGCGCTGACGGCCGCGGCCGCTCCGACGATCAACGTCATCGACGCCGACCACGCGACCGCGACGCCCAATCTCTGCCTGGCGCTGTTCGGCCCGGTGAAGGCGACGCCGTCGATGTCGCTGGCGCGGGTAAACAACGAATGGAAGATCCAATTCGACGCGCCGCTGACGGCCGACGAGGCGAAGCAGATCGTCGAATTCCACAAGAATTTTCAGGCGGGCATCGACAAGGTGATCGAAGCCATCGAGCAGAGCGACACGCTCGACGTCGCCAAGCTGGCCGAGGCGCTTGGCAAGGCGCTCGCGGGCCAGCCGATCGACATGGCGCCGTCGGGCGGGGGCGAGAAACCCGCCGGCGCCGAAGAGAAGAAGGAAGGCGAAGGCGAGAAGAAAGAGGGCGAGAAGAAGGAAGGCGAGGACGGCGCTCCTTCCGCGAACCCGTGACGATGCGTCGCCGTCGACCTGTTGCCGGCGCGCCATCGCAGCAGGGCGAACGCCGCCGAGCGGCGGGCCCCTCCGTGGCGGTCGGGGTTGGCGTGCGACCGCCTTCGCTCATCCGCAGCCGCTGAGGGATCGCGTGCCGCAGCTTTCCTCGGAACAGGTCGAGTCGCTCGCACAGGCGATTCGCACGCACGATTTCCTGCGCCAGCTGCTGCGCGAGCTGGAGAAGCTGCACCGCGCCGTGTTCCACACAAACGAGCGGGCGGATTGGGCGCACCTGCGGGCGGCCTGCGAGCAGATTCTGATCGCCGAGATTGTCAGCCGGCACAAGGGCAACATCGACGGGATCTACTTCGCGCTGCGCAGCCTGGAAGGCCAGGGCAAGCGCTGGGACATCGCCATCCACGAGCTGGCGGGGACGATTCACTCCTACTTCACCACGCCGCTGGGCATGGTGATGCGGGCGGATTTGTTCGGCGACGGCGCGATCTTCGTCTCGCCGGACGCGCAGGAGTGGATCCGCGAGCGCCGCGCCGCGCGGGCCGCCGCGGGCGGGCGGCGCTGACGCCGAGGGCGGACCCGAGCCGCGCGCCGAATACACACGACCGGATTTCAAGGAGCCGTACGACATGCCGCAAGCGCCGAATGCCGCCCCGCCCCGCCGCGTCGCCGAGCTGGCCGCCGGCGAACGCGTCGAGGATCAGATCTTCCGTATCCAGCAGAAGGATCTGCGCACCACCAGCAACGGCGGGCTCTACATCCACGCGGTCCTGGCCGACAACACCGGCCAACTTTTGGCGCGCATGTGGAACGCGACGCAGGAAATCTACGACACGATCCCCGAGGGCGGCCTGCTTCGTCTGCGCGGCCGCGTCGAGAGCTACAAAGGCGCCCGCCAGTTCATCATCGACGGCGTGCGGCTGGTCGAGCCCGGCAGCGTGAATCCCGCCGATTTTCTGCCCAGCACACGGCAGAACATCCCGGCCATGTGGGAGGAACTGCTGACGATTCTGCGAACGGTGCAGAATCGCGACCTTCTCGCGCTGCTCGCGAAGTTCATCGGCGACGAGGCGTTCGTGCGCGACCTTCAGATCGCGCCCGCGGCGGTGCAGATGCACCACGCCTATCGCGGCGGGCTGCTGGAGCACACGCTCAACCTGCTGCGGCTGGCGAACGCGGTTTGCCCGCTCTACCCCGCGATCAGCCGCGATCTGGTGATCGTCGGCGTGTTCCTGCACGACGCGGGGAAGACGCGCGAGTTCCGCTACGCGACGAATTTCGAGTACACGAACGAGGGGCAGCTGCTGGGGCACATCGTGCAGTGCGTTCAGTGGATCGAGCAGCGCTGCGCGCAGATCGGACAGGAGACCGGCAAGCCGTTTCCGCCGGACGTGCTGATGACGCTCGAGCACATCGTCCTGGCGCATCATGGCAAGTACGAATTCGGCAGCCCGCGCCTGCCCGCGACGGCCGAGGCGATCATGGTCCACTACCTGGACAATCTCGACGCGAAGGTGAACATGGTGTTCGAGGCGATCGCCGCCGACACCGACGCGAGCAGCGACTGGACCGGATATGTCAAAGCGCTGGAGACGCGCGTGTTCAAGCCCGACGTGCT
>CAZHIE010000254.1:0-2127 GCA_964532435.1 uncultured Planctomycetales bacterium | reverse complement strand
CCGCGAGCGTCAGCGAGCGGAGCGTGCCGAGTTGCGGCGGGGCGATTGGCGCGCGGGCCTGCGCGCCGAGTTCACAGCGCCAAACGCCGAACGTCGCGCTCGCTGACGCTCGCGGCTCTGTTCGCGCGCCGCCACCGCACCGCGTCAATAATGCTGCCGCAGGCTCTGAATGCTCGCGGTCAGGTCGCTCACGTCCTGCCCCGTCACCGCCAGCATGCACAGCAGCGCGGCCATTACGATGACGAGAAACGCCACCGGTGTGGCGACACCGCGAAAGTTCGCGGTCGGCCGCACCGACAGCCACCAGGCGGCGACGATCCCGCCCGCAAACGCGATGATCCAGAACAGCAATTGTTCGGTCGTCATGCAGCACCCGTTCTCACGTGCCCCGTCGGACGGCGCTCCGCGGAGCCGGGGCGGGCTCCGCACCGGCATCGGCCCGCGCCGACGTGTCCGGGAGCAAAATCGTTCCCGGCTCGCCCCCCGCCGATCGGAAGGCGAGCCGGGATTTTCTGTGAGAACGGCCACATGCGACCAGAATCCGCGTTTCCGCCGAACGGCTATCCGTTCGGAATCGCGCCGTCGATGTTCTGGTAAATGTTGATGATGCGCGCACCGACGCCCTGTATCGCCGCTGCGGCAACCAGAACGATGAGCGCGAGCATGATCGCGTACTCCGTCGCACTGGGGCCATTCTCCTCAACGCAGAATCGCCTCACTATGGAGTTCATACCGTGCTCGCCTCCCTCCGCTCCCTGGGCGCCGACCTCGGCGCGTCCCATGAATGATGGAAGATAGGAAACGCGCGGCGCGGCGTGCAAACTACAGGGGGCGCGGAAATGCGCGGGTCCGCGAAATGAGGGCCGAGGGGCACCGCCCACAGGCGCCGCCGCTAAAGATCGCTCTGGTCGAGCACGCGGAAGTTTTTGGAAATGAGCACATCCACCGCGTTGGGCAGGCTGTCCACCTGGATCGCCAGGCCGGGCTTGGCGTCCTTGAGCCAGACGGTATAGGCGTAGTTAATGTTCACTTCGCCGCCGATCAGCGCCGCGCAGACCGACATGATGCCGCGCTTGCCGGGCGGAACCTCGACCACCAGCAGCTCGCACTCGCTCACGGCGAAGCGCGAGTCGGCCAGAAGCTGCCGCGCCGCGTCCGGGTCGTCGACCACCAGGCGGAGAATCGCACAATCGACCGTTCCTTCGACGGAGAGGCCGAGAATGCTGATCGGCTGCTCCTCCATCAGGCGCGTCACGCGCAGGAGCTGCCCCAGCCGGTTTTCGAGGAAAACCGACAATTGCCGGCAGCAGGGATGCTCGCTGCCTTCCGCCGTTTCGAGTGGTTCGAGGCTCATGCTGCGCCAGAAGGGGGTACAGCGTCCGACAAATACCCGGCAATCCAGACTAGCGGCCGGCCGGCGGATTGTACAGCCCCGCCATCGGCAGGACGCGGCGGGGAACGGGAATCGAGATCATAGGCAGGATCGGCGGGACGGCAATGCGAACTTGATTGCAGATTCCGGGCGGCCGGGCTTCGCACCGGCAGGATGCCGATGTTCCCCGCGCGGCGGGTGACATGGCGCGGCGCGCCCGCTACGATTCGCGTTCAAGACAGTTGTCTTGTCGCGAGGATCACGAACATGAATCTGTCGTTTCGATCGGCGCGGATCATCGCGCTTTTCGCCTGCGTCGCGGTGGCCGGTATTTCTGCGGGTTGTCGGAAACCGCCGCCGAATCCGGTACAGAACAAAAAGTTCGTCGGCGTCTGGGTGGAGTACGACGGTCCGGCCCGCTCGCTCTCCGGCCAGGCGCAGATCATCCAGACTGGCACGGACCGCCGGTACCTGGAGCTGAGCGCCGACAACACGTTCAAGTTCGCCATCACAAACAAGAACGGCACGCCCCTCACGCCGCCGCAGACCAGCAGCGGCACGTGGAAACTGGACGAGGCCGGCACGCGCATCATTTTCGAGCACACCGCGATGAAGCTCGACGCCCGCTACGCCGACAGCCGGCCGTACGAGGTCGCGCGCATCGAGTTGAAGGAGAGCGGCGCCAAGGACGACGCGCTCTGGGCCAACGCCGAGGACGGCCGGCCGACGCAATACGTGCGGAAGAATTAGCGTTG
>CAZHIE010000253.1:0-5021 GCA_964532435.1 uncultured Planctomycetales bacterium | reverse complement strand
CGGACTCGACACGGCCGCGACTGGTCGCCGCGCAGCCGGTGCGGCGCATCGTCCGGCGCCTGACCAACGCGCGCGGACGAATTGCCGACTTGATCTACTGATGCGCGGCTAAGCGGCCTTCGGGAATCGCGACCGCCCGTCGGATGCGGATCGCGGGCAAGGTCTGCCGCAGCGGAATCCTACGGGTCGCGCGGTTGGCGCGTCGGCTGACTCGCGGGGGCGGAGTCCGACATTGGCGGTTTCGCCGGGGTCGCGTCGCCGGCCTTCGGCGGAAGCAGGTGAATCCGAATCGTCACGCGGCCCTCGCCGGCCGGCTCGGATGGTTGCGGCTGCGACGCAGCGGCCGCCACTCCCCCACCGACTGCGTTCGCCCCGCGGCCTTTGCCGCGCAGCGCGGCGATTCGCGCGGGTTCGGCCGCACTGCCGATCACCGTTTGCTCGATTTGGCGAATGCGATCCAGCATGCGCCCCGCGAACGGCTCCAACACTCGCGACGGCGCTACCGGCAACTTGAACGCGGCGCCTGTCCGTTCGAGTTCCTTCAACGTTTCGTCCGCGCCGGCGTCCGTCTCGTTTCGTCTCGTCTCCTGGCGCACGTCCGCGACCGGGCGGCCGGGCGCCTCAGGGGCGAAACCAGACTTCTCGCCGAGCGCGTCACTCTTTGCTCCGGCTTGCGTCATTTCTGCCAACGCTTCGCCGCCGCGCGGCGACTTGTCCGCCGGCTGAGAGCCGGCCGCCGCACCCGGCGCCTGCGGCTTGGCGCCTTCCCGCGCCGCATCGGCTGCTTCGTCGTTCTTGGTTGCCTCCGCGGGCGCGGGTTTCGCGGCGGGCGGAGATCCGATGGCTCTTCCACCCGGCAGCGCCTTTCCGCCGCCGCGCTCTTTGCGGCCGGCAGTGGCCTGCTCGTCGACTCCCTTTTCGACAGCGGCAGCGCCCGCGCCCTTGTCGCCCGGAGAATTCTCCGCGTCCGCCCGTTCCCGCTCCGGCGCGCCGGCGGCGCCGGGCGCGGCGGACGGCGCTGCGGCCGCCGGCGCGTCTTTGGACGTCGCCGGCGCTTGCCCGACGGGCGGCGCGCCCAGTCGACCGTCCGCGCCGTAGGCGCGCTTCGCGAGATCATCCGCCGATTCCGCTGTTCGCGCCGGCAGCGGCGACGCCGGAGCGTCCGCGTCGGCGAACTTGCGAAACTCGACGCCCTGCGGCGCCGCAGTCGCCAGGTTTTGCAGCAAGCGCTGCGCCTCAGCGCTCTCCACGCTCAGCGACATCTCGCGACCGATGCGCAGCGCCGTGCTCTGATCCGTCGGCGGCGCGAGACTGTCCAACAGCGCCGGACGCGCGTCGTCGATTCCACTCTGGTCGCGCCGTTCCGCGTCGCCTCCGACAATTCCCGTCCGCAGCAGCGCGACGACATTGTCGTACTGCGCGGCGCTCTGCGGCGAGACCACAACCACGAGCTCCGCGCCGGCCATCAGGTTCGCCGTCAGACCCTCCGCCGGAGCGCCCGTCGCCGCCCGCGTGTCGAGCGCGACGCGGTCGCGCTCCACGCCGAAGCCCAACGCCGCATCGCCCGCGGCGCGCGAGGCAATCGGGTAGCCAAGGCCGTCGAACGGCGAACGAGCCTCCGCCTCGGGCGCAGGCCGAACACGCGCGTCGAACCAGTCGTCCCGCGGCGAAATCGCCAGTTTCCGATCTGCCAGGTCGCTGCGGCCGCGAGCATTCTGCAACGCCAGCGACTCATTGCCGCCGTTCGTGTCGAGCGCGACGGACTTTTCGCGCAGCCGAACCGCCGAACCGTCGACACGCACGAGGTAAACGCCGATCAGAATGCACGCCGCCAGCAGCGACGCCGAAGCGGCCAGCCGGAGCGTTCGCAGGGGGATGACCCGGTCGTCCGCGCCCGCATCGCCGCGCCGCCGCAGCGCGGCCTCGACGGCCTGCGCGACTCGCGGCGGTGCGGGCAGGCGCGGCAGCGCGGCCAGATGGCGCGCCACGTCGCGCAATTCCTCCAGCAGGCGCCGCGCCTGCGCATCGCTGCGCAGCCTGCGCTCGATCACCGCGACGCGCTCCGCGGGCAGCTCGCCGTCCAGGTACGCCGAAAGCTCGGCTTCCAGGTTGTCGAAGCTAGGCCGGTCCAAGTCGACTCTCCGTGCCCATCAACGCCTCGCGCAGCAGCGTGCGGCCGCGCGCGATGCGGCTCTTCACCGTACCGGTCGGCACGTCGAGGATCTCCGCGATCGTCGCATAGTCGAGACCCTCGACGTCGCGCAGCACCACGGCCGCGCGAAAGTCCTCATCCATCTCGGCGAGCGCGCCCGCCAGCCGCTCGTGCAGCTCGCGCCGTTCGAGCGCCGCCGCGGGGTCGATCGATTCGCGGTCGGGCAGCGCGTCCGCCGGCCGGCCGCCCTCGGCGCCGTCGCCGTCGAGCGAGGCGGTCTTTCTGCGACGGCGCTGGCGCCGGCGCGAGATCGCCAGATTGACGGCGATGCGAAAGAGCCACGTAAAGAAGTTCGCCCGCCGCTCGAAGCCGTGGAGCGATTCCAGCGCACGCAGAAAGGTCGACTGCGTCAAATCCAGCGCGTCGGCGTGGTCGCCGCACATCCGGTAACAAAGGTTGTGGACGCGATCCTGGTAGCGCAGCACCAGTTCCGCGAAGGCCGGCGACGCGCCCGCCTGGGCGCGATCCACCAGCTCGGCGTCCGCAACCTGCGCTGGGCTGTTCGCTCGGTCCACGACGTCGCACTCATTTGGACGCACAACCCGCGCAGCGGTTCCCGCCGATGGGATTCGCGGCGCAGCGGCGCAGGATCATACCGGCCGAAAGCGGCGTGGTTTCAAAAAACAGCGTGAAGTGGAATGCGGCGGGCCACGGCGCGTGGCGTAGCGGCCCGCGCTACGCGGTGTAGCGGCCCGCGCCCTCGCGCGGCCGGAGCGGCGTGAATCATCGAGGCCGGCGCATGAGGGCCGTTCGCCGCGGCGCGAGGTTCTCGGCATGCCCGGATCACGGTCGCTGCGTGTCCGACTCCGTCTCGGATTTCTGCGGCCGCGGCGCCGCATCGCCGCTGCGCTCCGCGGCGCGGCGCTCGCCCCGCCCGCGCTCCTGAATCCGGCGATCCAGCTCCTCGCGCAGCCGAACGACGCGCCGCTCGATCTCCTCCTCGGCGCGCCCGCGACGGGCCGCGGCGCGGCTGCGCAGGTCGCCGACCTCGCGATCGATCATCCGGCCGAGCATGGTGCGCAAGGCGGCATCGGCCTGAGTCTTTTCCTCGTCGGGACCGTTCGCGAGCGTCAGGCAGCGCTCGGCCGCGGCGCGCAGCGCCGGCGGCTCGGTCGAAAGATCGGCGTCGTCGCACGTCAGCGCGTCGAAGCGCCGCGCGATCGTCGCGTCGCGCTCGCCGGCCAGCTCGTCGGCTCGCTCGGCCAGCGCTCGCACCTCCAGCGCGACGGTCTGCGACACGCGCTCGCGCATCTGCGTCAGCCACGCGGCGCGAAAATCGGCGTCGTCGGACCGGCGAACCGCCTCCGCCGTGCCGCGGCGGATGCGCATCATCTGTTCGGCGTAGTCGCGGACAATCTCGCCCAGGCGCGGGTTGCGCGCATAGACGCGCCGCAGGAATCGCAGGCGCGGCGCGGCCTCGGACATGCGGCGTTCGAATTGCTCCGGGTTGCGCGTCTGCACTTCCGTCAGGAATGTGCTGATCAGCGGGAAGTGCGTTCGCGCGAATTCCAGCAGATCATCCGCCTCGCCCTCGCGCAGCGGCCCGCGATCCTCTTCCGACGGCTCGAACACCGCCGCGTCGCGGCCGAGCCAGCCGGGGCCGTCGGGTTTGTGGCGATTGGGGTTGCCGCGCGGCCGCTCCGCCCGCGCCGCGCCGGCGGTCTCCTGCGACTGCGGCGGACCGGCCGAAGCCGGGGCGGCCGCGATCAGGAGCAGCGCGGCGAGCAGGACGATTGCGGGGCGAAGCTGCGTGTGATTCATGTGCGCACCCCCGAACAATCAGGCGCCCAGCGGCAGGGATTCATCGAGCGAGTCGAGCAGGTCGCGAAATCCGGTTTCCGACGAGACGTCCGGGTCATTGTCGAGCCAGCCATAGTCGAGCAGCATCGTGACGCGGTCGCGCGACAAGTCGATCGCCGCGGCCCAGTCGTCCAGTAGTTCTTCACTCGACGACGCCACGGGTTGCGGCACGACGCGCGGCGCGGGCGGCGAAACGAGCGACCAGCCGATCGCCAGAAGCAGCGCCGCGGCCACGCCGATCGAAGCGCGGATCGCCCAGACCACGCGGCGGCGCGGCGCCGCGGCTCGCGCCGCCTCCGCCCGCACGGCGGCCTGCACCGCCGCCACGCATTGCGGCGACGGCTGAATCTCGCGCAGCGCCGGCAGGCGCGCCAGCTCGCGCTCGACGTCGCGTTCGAGTTTTTCCAGATCGTGCGTCATCGTCGCCTATGCCTCAAACTCCGCCCGCAGGCGGATCAGCGCTCGGTGAGCCCGGGCGAGCGCGGTTCCCACCGGGATGCCGAGCAGCTCGCCAATCTCGCGGAACGACAACCCGGAGTAGTGCCGCAGCACGATGATTTCCTGTTCGGCCGGCGACAACCTGGCCAGGCAGGCGGCCAGCTTCTCCTGCTCCTCCCGCCCTTCGATACCCCGGGCCGGGCTCAGCTCGTCGGATGCGCGCGGCTCCAGGCCGCCCGCTTCGCCGGAGTCCGTTTCGAGCGAGGCGGTTGGGCCGCGGCGGCGAACTTTCCGGGACCGATCCCGGACCAAGTTGGCCGCAATGCGAAACAGCCACGCCTCGAACCGTCCGTCGTGCTGATACTCGCCGATGCTCTGCGTGACGCGGACGAACGTTTCCTGCAACAGGTCGTCGGCCGTATCCCGCGATCCTGTAAGGCGATACAGCATTCCGTAGACGCGCGGGCCGTACAGTTCCACAAGCCGGCAAAGCGCGTCGGCCTCGCGCCGAGCCGCGCGCCGCAACAGCTCCTCAACGGCGGCCCGTGCGTCCACTCCGTCCTCAACTACT
>CAZHIE010000252.1:3879-5092 GCA_964532435.1 uncultured Planctomycetales bacterium | reverse complement strand
CATCGGCCTGCTGATGTCGATCCTGCTGCCGTCGCTTTCGGCCGCACGGCAGTCGGCCCGCAAGACCGCTTGCCTCACCCGGCTGCGGATCCTTGGGCAGGGCCTGACGATGTACACGAACGAGCATCGCGACGCGCTCGTGCCCGGCCGGTTGCCGCAGATTCCCGGAGACGACTGCAACTGGTACGCTTCGCTTTACGGCCGGCGGAAGTATCGTCCGACGTTTCTGGCGATGATGAGCGTTTCGGTCGGCGCGCCCGCGTTCGACGATCCGATGGCCTGTCGAACCGGAACCGATCGATTCGGCGAAGCGGGCGACCGGCAGAATTATGCCGGCCGAGCCTATGTCTGCCCCGAGACGCCCGAGTGGACCGACGAGCGCAACGGCAGCTACGGATATAACTATCAGTTCCTCGGCAATTCGCGGCTGGTCGATCCGGCCGTTCCCAACTCGTTCAAGAACTGGCCGAGTCCGCTGACGCGCATTCGCCATCCCGCCGCCACGGTCGCCATTGCGGATTGCATGGGGACGGCCGCGACGTTTGCGGCGTCCGATCGCCAGCCATACATGAATAACGGGCGCGAGGCGTTTCGCCTCGGCAACGAGGGCTTCAATCTCGATCCGCCGCGCGTCGATCCGGTGAATGGCGAGATGGCGGGCTTTCCGACCGAGCGATCGGCCGCCGACCCGCGTCATCGCGGGCGCGCCGCCGCGCTGTGGGTCGATGGCCACGCCACGGCCGAGTCGCTGGCCGCGCTCGGGTATGTCGTCAATCCCGACGGGAGCTTTGCGTTCGATGGCGACAACTCGCGCTGGTCGGGCAATCGGCACGACGTCGCGTGGACGCCGGCGTTTCAACCGTAACGGCGCCGCACTCTCGACGGAGGGTCGGCCGGGCTCCCACAACGCGCAGCGCCGCGCGCGAACCGAGCCCGCGTGTCCTCACCGGTATCCTCGCACGGGTCCGCACGCGTGTCCTCACGCGGGTCCGTAGCGACCTCTTCGCCCGGTAGGGCGCACGATGGTTGCCAGGCGTTTCAACGCCTGGAGCTTGCCCGTCACCTCCCCTCTCTCTCTTCTGCGTTCCGAGATATGCATGCGAATTGCGATGTGAATCGTCGCGTGGCGCAGTCAGCCGGCGGGCTGAACTCCGCAGGCGGCGCTGGCTCTTGTGCGCCGCTCCGGCCGCGCGGGGGCGCGGGCCGCTACACG
>CAZHIE010000252.1:0-3779 GCA_964532435.1 uncultured Planctomycetales bacterium | reverse complement strand
ACTATGGTCTAATGAACGGCCCGCTCGAACGTTCTCACGAATGGAAGCGCCGGTCGACGGGGACGCGCGATGGCCGAGCCAGCCGCAGTCGAGACGCAAGACCAGCTATCCGCCGTGCATGCGCGGCTGGAGCCGTCGTTGCTGCGATATGCGCTGCGCCTGACGGGAAACGCCGAGCAGGCTCGCGACGCGGTTCAGGACGCGTTTGCGCGGCTGATCGAGAGCCAACGCGGCGACTCGCTTGCCCGGCGAGCGGACGTGGAAATCGATTGGCCGGCGCTGACGGCGTGGCTCTTCACCGTCTGCCGCAATCGAGTGATCGATGCTAAGCGAAGGGAACGGCGAATGACGGCCATCTCACTCAGCACGGCGCATGGGGGGCGATCAAACGGCGACGGCGCCGGGGGCCGCTCCGATCCCGGCTCGGCGGCGGCGGGGCCACTCGACGTGGCGGCCGAGCGCGAAGCTTCGGCGCGCGTGGCGGAGCTGCTCGCGGCGCTTCCCGAGCGTCAGCAGCAGGTTGTGCGGTTGAAGTTTCAGCACGGCCTGCGTTACGCGGAAATCGCGGAGCTGACCGGGCTGAGCGCGACGAACGTCGGCTTTTTGATTCATACGGCGCTGAGCGCGATCCGGAAGCGAATGCCGATCGGGGAATGACGAACACCGTGTGCAACCGAGCGATGGGGAGTGTGGACGTGCGACTCAAAACCGATGATCCGCGATGGACGGCGTACGTGCTCGATGAGCTTGGCCCCGCGGAGCGCGCGGCGGTCGAATCCGCGCTGCGCCGCTCGCCGGCCGCCCGCCGAGCCGTGACCGAAATCCGCCGTGGCGCGGATTTTCTCACAGCCGGCTTCGCGAGCGAACTCGCGGCCGTGGACGCGCCGTTCGTGGCGCCCGGCTCTCCGGCGAAGACGCCGAGCGCTCGGCGGCGCGTGCTCCGACTCGTCTACGGCAGCGGCGCGCTGGCGGCGTCGATTGCGCTGGCGATGACGCTGTCGAACCCGAGCTCCCTGAGCAAGGGCCGCCGCGTCGAAGGCCTGCGAGGACTTGGACAAGCTTTCATTGTTCACGCGGACGAGTCGGCGCGAGGTGAATGGCTGGCCCGTCCACAATTCGACGTGAGCGGCGATGGCGCGCACGACACTGCAATCTCGCTGGATCCCGCCAATGGGGGCAGCAACGCGCCGGCGCCGCAGTTCACGCCGCTGGCGCATAGCGGCGCGTTTCATTACGCGCTGGGCTTCGACGCTCCACCGCAGCAGCCCCCACCGGCGCAGTCGCTCGCCGGGACCGTGCTGCCCACAACGGCCGCCTCGCTCGGCGAAGCTGGCGTGCAACTCTACGCCGTCACTGCTCCGCCACAGGCCGAGGAAGAGCGCGCGACCGAGCGTCCGGCGCCCGCCCAGGCCCCGCCAAATGTCCTGTTTCGATGGGACGTCGGGACGGCGGCGGGTGAGTATCTTGGGCTGAGCGCGGACCTCTCGCCGGCATACGGTGACATTCTGAAGTTGGCGACGACGGACGGCGCGGACGCCGAGGGTCGCCGCGGCCAGCCGCCCGAAGCCGCACCACTGCCCGAGAATCCGTTCCTTCCCGTTGTTGCGAATCCTCTCTCCACGTTTTCCATCGACGTCGACACGGCCGCGTATTCGCGACTGCGGGCCGCGCTGCTCGCCGGCCAGCGATTCGCGCCGGCGGAAGTACGCATCGAGGAACTGCTCAACTACTTCCACTACGACTACGCGCCGCCGACCGACGGGCGGCCGCTGGCCGTGCATGCGGAGATCGGCGCGTGTCCGTGGGACGCTTCGCGCCGGTTGGCGCGCATCGGGCTGCGCGCCGCGGATCTGGCGGTCGGAGAGCGCCCCGCGTGCAATCTCGTCTTTCTGATCGACGTGTCCGGCTCGATGGCCGAGCCCGACAAACTGCCGCTGCTCCAGCAATCCATGCGAATGCTCGTCGAACAGCTCGGCGCCGGCGACCGAGCCGCCATCGTGACCTACTCGGACAGCGCGGTCGTCGCGCTCGGCCCCACCGCCGGAGACCAGTACGCCGCGATCAACTCCGCGATCGACGCGCTGAGAGCGTCCGGCTCCACGAATGCCGGCGACGGTCTAAACCTTGCGTATGACGCGGCGGCTGAGGCATACATCGACGGCGGCGCGAACCGCGTGATCCTCTGTTCCGACGGCGATTTCAACGTCGGCATCACCAGCGAACAGGCCCTGACCGACCTGATCTCGCAGAAAGCGCAGACCGGCGTGTACCTGACCGTGCTGGGCTTCGGCCGCAACTGCTACGGCGATCGGCGGCTCGAGGCGCTGGCCGACAAGGGCGACGGCAACTACGCATATGTCGGCGACCTCGCCGAGGCGCACAAGGTGCTTGTGCGCGAAGCGACCGGCACGCTTCTGACGGTGGCGCGCGACGTGAAGCTGCAGGTCGAATTCAACCCGGCGCTGGTCGAGTCGTATCGGCTGATCGGCTACGAGAATCGCTCGCTCGCGGCGGCCGACTTCAACAACGACGAGCGGGACGCGGGGGAACTCGGCGCGGGGCAGACCGTGACGGCGCTGTATGAGCTGATCCCGACGGCCGCATTTGCCGCCGCTCACCTGGCCGACGCGCCGGGCGATCCGACGGTCGATCCGCTGAAGTATCAGACGCCGTCGCAGCTTGCCGCGGCGGCGCTGACGGCGCGCGACGGCCTGGAAACGCTGACGGTGAAGGTGCGCTACAAGCCGTACGAAGCGGCGCAAAGCGAGCTGCTCGAAACGCCGGTCGTGGACGAGCAGGCCGCGCCGGACGAATCGACGGACGATTTCCGCTTTGCCGCATCGGTGGCCGGCTTCGGCCTGGTGCTGCGCGGGTCGTCGTGCGGCGCGGGATGGACGCTGGCCGACGCCTACGAGCTGGCGGCGGCGTCCCTCGGCGCGGACGTTGACGGATTGCGCGCGGAATTCCTCGATGTCATCTCGGCCGCGAGCGATCTGGCGCCGTAGCGTCGTAGCGTCGTAGCGTCAGAAGGATTGCATCACGGGTGTTGCGGGCGTCTCGCCCGAATTTGGCCTCGGAGCGAGGCGGGCGAGACGGCCGCCCTACCCGCCCCGCGGGCGAGACGCACGCTCCGGCCGCGCGAGGGCGCGGGCCGCTGCGGGGCGCGGCCGTTGTGTCGCCCCTTCGGGGCTGGAAGAGGAAGTGAGGGAGGGTTGGTTCCACGGGTTACGCGGCTGCCGGCTGCGCCGGCGGCCGCTCCACCCGTGGCTAAAGTCTTGCGCCCCTTCGGGGCTGGAACGAAGAGCGAGTATCGCTGGACAGAAGTCGAGAGCGAGCGTTGGTGGGCAAAAGTCGAGAGCGGGCGTTGGTGGGCAAAAGTCGAGAGCGAGCGTTGGTGGGCAGAAGTCGAGAGCGAGCGTTGGTGGGCAGAAGTCTCGCATCGTGGGAAGTGCGGATGTCTCGCCCGAACTTGGCCGCGGACCAAGGCGGGCGAGACGGCCGCCCTACCCGCCCCGCGGGCGAGACGCACGCTCCGGCCGCGCGAGGGCGCGGGCCGCTGCGGGGCGCGGCCGTTGTGTCGCCCCTTCGGGGCTGGAAGAGGAAGTGAGGGAGGGTTGGTTCCACGGGTTACGCGGCTGCCGGCTGCGCCCGCGCGACGCTCCACCCGTGGCTAACGGCTTTCGCCCCTGCGGGGCTGGAAAACGACTCGCAGCAGTCGCGCGATCTCGGGATCTCGGGATCTCGGGATCAGCCCGGCTTCCAGGAAGCGGCGCGCCGAG
>CAZHIE010000251.1:0-5277 GCA_964532435.1 uncultured Planctomycetales bacterium | reverse complement strand
TCACGCCAGCCAGCGCACGCACGCAACAACCCAAATCAGCGTGAGCACGTCCAGCGCGACGCCGACCAGAACCATCAGCCGCAGCGGTACCAGTCGCGTGCCGTACACAATCGCGTTCGGTGGCGTCGAAATCGGCAGCGCGAAACCAAGGCTCGCGCAAAGCGCGACAAGCCAAATCGCGTGCGTCGGCGGAATGCCCAGCGGCGGCGCCAGCGCCTGCGCGATCGGCACCAGCAACGACGCGGTCGCCGTGTTGCTTGTCAGCTCCGACAACAGCACCGTCGCGCCGCCCAGCAGCAGCATCATCAGCAGAGGCGGTAGCGCCGCGCCGCCCACCGACGCGGCCAGCGCATCGGCCGCGCCGCTGGCGCCGAGCATCCGTCCCAGGCAAAGCCCGCCGGCGATCAGAAACAGCGTGTCCCAGTCGAGCGCCTGGAAGTCGTGCCGATCGAGAACGGTCTTGCCCCGCGATCCCGCCGGCATCAGGAACAGCACGCACGCCGCGGCGATCGGAATCAGCGACTCGGGCAGATAGCGCTTCACAAACGCGCTGGCCGGGTGCGACGCATCGAAAACGCTCAACACGGCCCCGCACGTAAGCCAGACCAGCGCCGTTACCGCAAACGCGGCGACGGCCCAGCGCTGCGCCGCGATGCGGGCAGCGTCGGCGGGCGGTCGCGCGTACCCAACCGACGCGTCGGCGCTCACGACGCGCTCGACCGCTCGAACCGGCGCTGCCGCGAGCGCGTCGGCCGGCTCATCCGCGTCCGGCCGCGCGATGAGCACCGCCGGGCTCAGGCGTCGCGCCAGCGTCAGCAACCCGAACGCCAGCAGCGACGTGCCGGCCCAGACCGGAATTCCGACGCGCAGCCACATCACGAAATTCACTTCCGCGTCGAGCGACTTCATCGCGGCAAACCCGATGAAATTCGGCGCCGTGCCCACCGGCGTCGCCATCCCGCCCAGCGTCGCCCCGTACGTCAGCGCCAGCAGCGGCAGCGCCGGCGCCGCGCTCCGCCGCGCCAGCCGCGCCACCACCGGCAACAGCATCGCCGTAACAGCCGTGTTGTTCTGCAACGACGAGATCGCGCCGGCGACGAACAGCACGCCCACCGTCTGCCGCGCCACGCTGCGCCGCGCGCCCGGCCGCGACCAATGCGCGAGCAGCCAGTCGTCGATCACGCCGTGCTTGTCGAGCGCTCGCGCCAGGAGAAACGCGCCGAGAAACAACAGCAGTACCGGATCGCCCCAGCTCGCGACCGCCTCGTCCCACCGCAGCAACCCCGCGAGCGTGGCGGCCACCGGGATGCCGAGCGCGACGACGCCCAGCGGGGCGGCCTCGCTGATCCAGAGCACGAGCGTCGCCAGGACAATCCCGGTGGCGCGGCGGACGGGCGCGCTCGGCTGCGACGGCATCGGCCACGGCGCGAAGCCGACGACCAGCAGCACGAGCGCTGCGACGGCGAAGATCGCGAAACGGGACCGCGCGCTCATGGTTGCACCGCACGCCGTTTTAGCCGGCGCGCCGGCCGCACGCAATCGCGGCGCCCGCGCCGCTCGCGTCGCCTCCGCGCTCGCCGGATTCGCACAATGCCGCGCGGGAACCGCGCCGATAGAATGCAGCAGTGGACGTGTTCGACATCATTCGCGACGACCCGCGCGTGGCGTCGCTGGGCAATGCCCTGCGCGCACCGCGCGGCTGCGCGTTCGCCGAGGGGCTCTGGGGCTCCGCCGCGCCCATCGTCGCCGCCATCGTCGCCGAACGGCTCGGCCGCCCGCTGCTGATCATCACCGCGCACGCCGACGAGGCCGACGACATCCGCGACGACGTCGAAACGGCCCTCGGCGCGACGCCCGACCTCCTTCCCCAACTCGAGACCATGCACGCGCCCGGGGGCGACGCGGCCGACGAGCTGGTCGGAGAGCGGCTGCGATTGTGCGTGCAGCTTCTTCGCCACCGCGCCGCCCCGCGCGGCGCCGCGCCCTCGGTGATCGTGGCGCCGATTCTGGCATTGATGCAGCCCGTACCGTCGGCCGAGGCGATTCTCGGATCATCGCGCGAGCTGCGCGTCGGCGAGACGCTCGCGCCGGAGGCGCTGGCGCGCTGGTTGGAGGAGGCCGGTTTCTCCGCGTGCGAGGCGGTCGCGGCGCCGGGAGATTATGCGCGGCGCGGCGGCATCGTCGACGTCTACTCCAACGCGCACGCCGATCCTCTGCGGGTCGAATTCTTCGGCGACCAGGTGGAGTCGATCCGCTACTTCAGCCCCGCCACGCAGCGCAGCGCGGCCCAGCTCGACGCGATCCAGATTCCGAGTCTCCAATTCGCGCCGGTCGCGGGCGAGCGCGCGGATCCGAAAGCCACCGCCGGATTCCTCTCGCACCTGCCGGCCGACACCATCATCGCCTTGCAAGAGGCGGTCGAAGTGCAGGAACTCGGCCGCTCGCTGTGGCTGCGCCTCGGAGAGCCGCGCGGGATGATCCCCTGCGACGCGGTCTTTCGCCGGACGGCCGAATTTTCGCAGCTCTTCCTGCAGCGCTTCGCGGCCGGACAGGCCGGCGCCGTCTCGCTCGACGTCGGCGGCCTGCCCGAATTCGACGCCAAGCCGGTCGACGCCGTAGCCGCCCTGCGCGACCTGTCGCGCGAGTGCGAGGTCGTCGTGCTGTGCGACAACGCGGCCGAAGAGGAGCGTTTTGCGGAATTGCTCGCGGGCGAAGCTTCCGCCGGCGCGCCGGCCGGCCCTGGCGCGCCACCGGCGCCGCCCGTCGCCGCCGAACCGCGCGCCGCCGGCGAAATTCGCACCGCGATCGGCGTCCTGCATCACGGCTTTCGCTGGGGACGCCGCGCGTTCATCCCGCACCACGCGCTGTTTCATCGCTATCGCCAGCGCCGCACGCTCCGCCGCGTCGCGCCCGGCCGGCCCATCGACAATTTCTTCGACCTCAGCCCCGGTGACCCGGTCGTTCACATCCTGCACGGCATCGGCCGTTTTCAGGGCCTCAAGACGATGGAGCGCGACGGTCGCACCGATGAGTACCTCGCGCTCGAATTCGCCGGCGGCGCGGTGGTCCACGTGCCGATCAGCCAGATTCACCTCGTGCAGAAGTACATCGGCAGCGCCAAGGGCAAGCCGACGCTCAGTGCGCTGGGCGGCGCCGGCTGGAAGAAAGTGCGGCAGCGCGTGGCCGAAGCGGTCGGCGACCTGGCCGCCGAAATGCTCGCGGTGCAGGCGCAGCGCGCCACGAAGCCGGGGCTGGCGTTTCCCGCCGACACGAAGTGGCAGCGCGAGTTCGAGGAGTCGTTCCTATATGTCGAGACCCCCGATCAGCTCCGCGCGCTGGGCGAGATCAAGCGCGACCAATCGCTGGCCCGCCCGATGGACCGCCTGCTGTGCGGCGACGTCGGGTTCGGCAAGACGGAGCTGGCGATCCGGGCCGTCTTCAAAACCGTCGAGTTCGGCAAGCAGGTCGCGGTGCTCGTGCCCACCACGGTCCTCGCCGAGCAGCACTATCAGACGTTTCGCGAGCGCTTCGCCGATTATCCCTTCACGGTCGAAGTGATCTCCCGCTTCCGCTCCCCGGCCGAGCAGCGCCGCATCATCGGCGAAGCCCGCAAGGGGCGAATCGACGTGCTGATCGGCACGCACCGGCTGCTCTCGGCCGACGTGAAATTCGCCGATCTGGGACTGGTTGTGATCGACGAGGAGCAGCGCTTCGGCGTCGAGGCCAAGGAACGGCTCAAGCGGCTGCGCTCGATGGTCGACGTGCTGACGCTCAGCGCCACCCCCATCCCGCGGACGCTGCACATGTCGCTGCTGGGCATCCGCGACATCTCGTCGCTCGCCACGCCGCCGGTCGACCGCCGCGCGATCGTCACGCAGGTGCGAAGCTGGGACGACGCGCTCATCCGCGAAGCGCTCATCCGCGAGCTCAATCGCGACGGCCAGGCCTACTTTGTCCACAATTTCGTCCGCGACATCGAGGAAATCGCCAACCGCCTGCGCACGCTCGTTCCCGAGGCGCGCTTCGTCGTCGGCCACGGGCAGATGGGCGGCCCGGAGCTCGAAGACGTCATGCTGAAATTCTTCCACCGCGAGGCCGACGTGCTCGTCAGCACGAACATCATCGAAAGCGGCATCGACGTGCCGACCGCCAACACGATGTTCATCAACCGGGCGGAGCGCTTCGGCCTGGCCGACCTGCACCAGCTTCGCGGGCGCGTCGGCCGCAGCAAGCACCGCGCGTTCTGCTACCTGCTGCTCTCCCCCAAAATTCCGATCAGCGACGTGGCCGCACGGCGCCTCAAGGCCATCGAGCATTACAGCGACCTGGGCGCGGGGTTTCAGATCGCCATGCGCGACCTGGAGATTCGCGGCGCGGGAAACATCCTCGGCGCCGAGCAATCCGGAAACATCGAAGCCGTCGGCTACGAAATGTATTGCCAGTTGCTCGACCAGGCCGTGCGCCGCATGAAAAACGAGCCGGCCGACGACTTCCGCCCCGTGAATCTCGACCTGGGCATTTCCGCCACCATTCCGCGAAACTACATCCGCGCCGACCGCCAGCGCATGGAGGTCTATCGCCGGCTGACGACGACGCGCACGCTGGCCGACCTCAAGGCCCTGCGCGACGACCTGCGCGACGCATTCGGCCCGCTGCCGCCCGCGGTCGAAACGCTGCTCGCGCTGGCCGAGGTGCGCGTGCTGGCCGCGCCGTGGAAAATCCGCTCGCTCGTCCTCGTCCCGCCCGATGTCGTTTTCTCGTTCGACGATCTGGAGCTGGTGCAGCCGCTCTTCGCCGAAGGCCCCGGCTCGCCGCGCGTGCCCGACCCGCGCACGATCCATTGGCGGCTGCCGAAACGCCTGCTGGAGGGCGACGCCCTGCTCGACGCGCTGCGCAAGCAGCTCGCCGTCCAGCCGCGAACCGCCTCCGCACGCATTATGCAGACAGCGGCGAGCGTCGAGTAACCCGCAAGCCGCATCATCGAGCCGTACGAACAGTTCAAACCCGCGACAATCGGTGAGAGAGTCAACGCGACTGTCCCGTGCGCCCCGATCGGGGCGCGCAACAGTGCGGTGCATTTCCGAGCCGCGAGCGTCAGCGAGCGCGACGTCCGGCGGAGTCTGTCACATTGGCGTTCAACCCCGCACGGCGTCAAACCCGCGATCGTGCCCCGCGGCCGTAGCGTTCGGACCTCTGCGTCCGACGCGGCGTAGCGGCCCGCGCCCTCGCGCGGCCGGAGCGGCGCCCGTCAATCGGCGCCGCGCGATTACGCCGTGC
>CAZHIE010000250.1:1443-5279 GCA_964532435.1 uncultured Planctomycetales bacterium | reverse complement strand
CGCTCCTGCAACGCGCACATGCGCTCCCGCACGGTGGCGAGCAGCTCCTCGTCTGACAGATGCTGCACGTCGGCCGGGTAGAGCGGTGCGTCGTATGCCACCACGATGCGGCCGGGGCGCGGGAGCTTGGCCGTGCGCGGCCAGGCCTCGAATGCGCCGAGGATCACGGTCGGCACGATCGGCACGCCCGCCTTGCGCGCGATGAGCACCACGCCGGGGTGCAGCGGGCCGATCGAGCCGTCGTGGGTGCGCGTGCCCTCGGGAAAAACGGTGATGAGGCGGCCGGCCTTGAGCCGGCGCAGCGTTTCCTTGATCGCGCCGATGTCGGCGCTGCCGCGCCGCACGGGAAAGGCGTTCAGCGACTCGATCAGCCAACGGAACCAGCGATTGCGGAACAGCGAATCGCGGGCCATGTAATCGCATTCGCGCCGCAGCGCGACGGTCGCCAGAATGGGATCCAGAAAGCTCTGGTGATTGCTGACGATCAGCACGCCGCCCGTCAACGGAACGTGCTCCGCGCCGTAGGATCGCCCGCGGAAGAAGAGCGCGAAGCCCGCCACGCACCACACGCGCCAGAAGCGGTACCACAGCCGCATCCGGCCGCGCGCGTTCGTACCGGCGCGCGCCGGCGGCGCCGTCGCGGTCGCGCTCATCGCGGCGCGGCCGGCGCGGTCGCCGCGCCGCTCGCGTGGGCCGGCTCGCGCGGCAGAAGTCCGCGGCGGCGGATGTGCCCGACGATCTCGTCGAGCACTTCGTGGATGGTGCGCTGCGTGGTGTCGATCTCGATCGCGCCGGGCGGCTTCGCGAGCGGCGCGACGGCGCGCTGCGAGTCGGTGCGATCGCGCTCGCTCAGATTGCGAAGCACGTCGTCATACGTCACGTCTTCGCCGTCGGCAAGCAATTCGTGCAACCGCCGCTCGGCCCGCTTCTGCACGTCGGCGTCGAGGAAGAACTTAAGATCGGCGTCGGGAAATGCGACGGTTCCCTGATCGCGCCCCTCCGTCACCATGCTGCCCAGTCGCCGGCCGATCTCGCGCTGCCGCGCGACGAGCGCCTTGCGCACGCCGGGCGACGCGGCGATGTAGCGCGTGTGGTCGCTGACGCGCATGGAGCGCAGCTCCTCGGTCACGTCGTGTCCGCGCCAGGTGACGCGCATGTGCGTCGAGCCGAGGTCGACGTGCCAGTCTTCGCGCTGGGCCAGCCGCGTGAGCGCGGACTCGTCGGCGAGCTCGACGCCGTCCTCCAGCGCGGCGAGCGTGATGACCCGGTACATCGCGCCGGTGTCCAGATAGGGAATCTCCAGCCTCGCCGCCAGCTTGCGCGCGGTGGTGCTCTTTCCCGAGCCGGCCGGACCGTCAATCGTGATGATCACTCGGCACCTGTGCGATGGGCCAGCAAGCGCTCCGACACGCCCCGATTATACGCGAATCGCGGGCGCCCGCGCCGCGCCGCCGAGCGGCGCTTGACCGATCGGCGCGGCGGCGGGAAGCTTCGACCGTGTGGCGCGGGCGCCGGCGCCCGCACGATCCGGCGTCGCACCACGGGAGTCTGCCGCAATGATCCGCCCGAAGACCATCATGGTTGACCTCGACGGCGTTATCTGCACGGAAGAGCGCACCTTCGAGCGGCCGCTTGCGCAGCCGATCGCCGGGGCGCGCGAGGCGCTCGAACGGCTGCGCGCGGCGGGGCACACGGTGATCGTCTACACGGGCCGCGGCTGGCCGGAGTACAAGGCCACTCGCAAGTGGCTGGACGATCATGGCTTCCAGTATGACGGGCTGCACATGGGCAAACCGATCGCGGATGTTTGGATTGACGATCGGGCGATACGGTTTACGGAGTGGAGCGAGGTGCTGTCGCAGTTGGTGAGCTGATCCGGCGGGCCGGCGGCGCGGCAGAAATCGACAGGCATTCGGCCTGTCGTAAGTATTTACGAATAAGCGGTTTATGTTTCGGGGGGCGGCTTCTCGCCGGCGCGGCGCCCGTCGCGGGCGCGGCGATGCAATCGCGAGCGTCGAATCCCGTATAAGGTAGTAGCGGGCGTGTGCGCGGTCCGACGATCTTTTCGCACGCCGCCAGCGCCCCTGAAGTGGTTGTATCCGAATGCCCGGACTACGCCGCCCCATTGCGGAGGATCACGGACCGATGCCCGTCGGCGAAGCGCTAATCGAACGCGGCCTGATCACCGCCGAACAGCTTCACGATGCGTCCACGCTGCGCAGCTTTCCGAACGAGCGGATCGATCAGATCCTGATTCGCAACGGGATCGTGCGCGAGCGGGACGTGCTGGAGATTTTCAGCGAACAGCTCAACATCCCCGTCATCGACCTGGAGGAAGTGACGCTCGACCGCGAGCTGCTGAGCGCCGTGCCCAGCCGGCTCGTGCATAAGTACGGCATGTTGCCGATCGAGCGGATGGGCCGCAACGGCAAGGGCGGGCTGAAGGTCGCGACGTCGGATCCGCTGAACGTGTACGCGCTGGAGGAGCTGCGCACCTGCCTGAACATGCCGGTTGTGCCGGTGCTGGCGACCCGCGCGGAAATCCACAAGTTCATCAAGAATTTCTACGGCGTCGGCGGCGAAGTGCTGACGCAGATGGTCGAAGAGAAGGGCGCCGAGCTCGAGATCATCGACGAGCAGAAGATCGAGTCGAGCGATCTCGACATCCAGATGGCCCAGGAGGCCTCGGTCGTCAAGCTCGTCAACGAGGTACTGCTCGAAGCGATCGACCAGCGGGCCAGCGACATCCACTGCGAACCGTTCGAGCACGACTTTCGCGTGCGCTACCGCATCGACGGCGTGCTCCAGCACGCGAACGTGCCGCCTTCCATCCGCCAGTTTCAGAACGCGATCGTCAGCCGCATCAAGATCCTCTCCAACCTCAACATCGCCGAGCGGCGACTGCCGCAGGACGGCGGATTCAAGATCAAGGCGCACAGCCGCGAGATCGACCTGCGCGTCAGCGTGATCCCGATGGCCTTCGGCGAAGGCATCGTGATGCGCATCCTCGATCGCAGCTCGGTCAAGCTCTCGCTGCCCGACCTCGGCATGGAAGGGCCGACGCTCGAAACGTTCCACGAGATCATCGACAGGCCGCACGGCATCGTGCTGGTGACCGGACCGACCGGATCGGGCAAGACCACGACGCTTTACGCGGCGCTCAAGAAGATCGTCAGTCCGGAATTGAAGATCCTGACGATCGAAGACCCGATCGAGTATTACCTGGACGGCATCAACCAGACGCAGATTCTGCCGAAGATCGGCCTGACGTTCGCACGGCAGCTCCGCAGCTTTCTGCGGCACGACCCGGACGTGATCCTGGTCGGCGAAATTCGCGATCTGGAGACGGCCGAAGTCGCGATCAACGCCTCGCTCACGGGCCACCTGGTTTTCAGCACGCTGCACACGAACGACGCGGTGACGGCGACGACGCGCCTGCTCGACATGGGCGTCGAGCCGTTCCTCGTGTCGAGCTCGCTGGAGGCGGTGCTGGCGCAACGGCTGGTCCGCACGCTCTGCCGCCATTGCAAGGAGCAGTTCGTCCCCGAAAATCCGAAGATGCTGCCCGTTGATCTGCACTACGAGAAGGGCGAGAAGCTGTGGCGGGCCAAGGGTTGCCGGGAGTGCCGCGGCACGGGTTATGCCGGGCGCAAGGCGCTGTTTGAGCTGCTCGTGATGACGGAAAAGCTGCGCGAGATGGTGATCGCCCGCGCGTCGGCGGCCCAGCTTGGCACGCAGGCGGCCAAGGACGGGCTGGTCCTGATGCGCGACGAGGGCTGGCGGCTCTGCCGCGCCGGCGTGACGACGCCGGAAGAAGTCCTGCGCGTGACAAAGGC
>CAZHIE010000250.1:0-1343 GCA_964532435.1 uncultured Planctomycetales bacterium | reverse complement strand
AGCGTGTTGGTCGGGCCGGCCTGTCCGCCGTTGCCGAACTGAATGCCCCACAAGCCTTCGATCTCCAGCGGCTCGCCGAGCTTGTTGGCGATCGCGCCGAGGGGCGCGCCGGTGGCTGCGTCGAATGCGTTGATGTGTCCGTCGCCGAAGTTGCCGACCAGAATCGCGTTGCTGAGCGGGCCGAAATTGGCGGGCGCCTGAACAATTCCCCAGGGCGCGTTCAGCACGCCGTGCGACGCGAAGCGCGCCAGCAGGTTTCCGTCCGTGTCGAACGTGTCGACGATGCCCAGCCCCGGTCCGACAACCTCTTCGCCCTCGTCGTCGCGCTGCGCGTAGGCGACGAACAGCCGCGCGCCGATCGCGTGAATCGCGAACGGCGCGTAGCCGGACGGAAGATTCGGATCGGTGAACGAGCCGCCCGTTCCGACAGCGGCGAAGGTCGAATTGAACACGTCGATGCGGCCGTTGCCGAAATTTGCGGCGTAGAGCATGCGGCCGGTGGAATTGCTGGCGATCGCGACGCCGAAATACGATGCGCCGCCGGCGGAGTTGTCGATCATGACGATGGCTTGGGTGGAGGGCGGCGGCGGCGGGACGCCCGGCGCCCAGGCGGCGATGATGCCGTCGGCCCCTGCGAAGATGAAGCGGGCCGGGCCGGAGCCTGCGCCGTCGATGATCACGAAATCGTCGCTGCCGTTGAAGACGATGCCGGTCGGCGCGCCGGGGCCGTCGATTCCGGGCGCCGGCGGGACGTCGACGACGAGCGATTGCGGCGCGCCGTTGCCGTCGTAGAGCGTGGATGTGCCGCTGCCCTCGTTGGCGACCCACCAGACGCCGGTGGGATTCGGCACGATGCCCCAGGCGTTGACGAGGTTGGGGTCCGTGTACTTCGCACGGATGAAGCCGTCGGACACGAGGTTTTTCTGCTCGTAGAAGGGGTCGCGCGCCAGCGCGGTGGCCGCGCCGAGCGCCATGAGCGCGCAAATGAGCGCGCCGCGGGCGCAGTTCGTTCGAACGTTTCCGTCTTTCATCGAGGGTAACTCCTTTGTTCCTGTTCGCCGCGTCGCAACGGCGCCGGGCCGGAAGCGCCGGCGCGCAGGGCCGGCGCGGTTCCTCCCGAGCGCGGTCGATCCGGGCTCAGGAATTCGTGCGGCTGATCGGAAGTAGCCGACGATTCCGCCGGCCGGCGAGCAGCGTGGCTCTCGAACCTATAGCTGGTGCGACATCTGAACCGCCGTCCCACGATATTCGCACCGGCTCGCCGGCGGGCACATCGAAAAGAGTGGGCCGCCGAGATTAAATCCGGGTGACTTCGGCATGTAGTGGCGGGGCATGTGGCTCGG
>CAZHIE010000249.1:2391-5610 GCA_964532435.1 uncultured Planctomycetales bacterium | reverse complement strand
GTAGGCACGCGCCAGGCGCGTGATCGAATCGAGGAAGATCACCACTTCGCGGCCGTACTCAACCAGACGCTTGGCCTTGTCGATCACCATTTCGGCGACCTGCACGTGCCGGCTGGCGGGCTCGTCGAAGGTGGAGCTGATGACTTCGGCCTTGGTGGCGCGCTGCATTTCGGTGACTTCTTCCGGGCGCTCGTCGATGAGCAGGATGATGACGTAGGCGTCCGGGTGGTTGGTGCTGACGGCGTTGGCCATCTTCTGCAGCAGGACGGTCTTGCCGGTGCGCGGCGGCGCGACGATGAGCATGCGCTGGCCGAAGCCGATCGGCGTGACGATGTCGACGATGCGCATGTTGAATTCGCTGCGGCCGGATTCGAGGAACACGCGGCGGTTGGGGTGGAGCGGCGTGAGGTCTTCGAAGTTGGTCTTTTCGGTGACGGCCTCGGGGGTTTCGTAGTTGATCGCCTCGACGCGGAGGAGGGCGAAGTAGCGCTCGCTCTCCTTGGGCGGGCGGATCTGACCGGCGACGATGTGCCCGTTCTTGAGGCCGAAGCGGCGGATCTGCGACGGGCTGACGTAGATGTCGTCGGGGCAGGGCAGGTAGTTGTACTCGGGACTGCGCAGGAAGCCGAAGCCGTCGGGGAGGATTTCCAGCACGCCCTCGCCGTAGAGCAGGCCGTCCTTGTTGATGCGGCGCTTGAGGATCTGGAAGATCAGATCCTGCTTGGAGAGACCGACGTATTCTTCGATGCCTTCCTGCTTGGCGACTTCGTGCAGCTCTTCGACCTTCATCTTCTGAAGGTCGGTGATGTGGAGTTCGCCGCGTTTCACCTTTTCGTATTTCTCGTGGGTTTCCTTGTCGATGGCCGTGCCGGCGCCGTCGTCGAAGTCCCGTTTGCGCGGCGCGGCGAAGTTTCCGGCGTCGTCGGCGGGTGGCGCGGGCGGAGCGGCCCCGGCCGGCGCGGCCCCGACGAATCGGGAGGACTCCGAAGCGTCGTCGTCGGCCTCCGCGTGGGGCGGGCCGGATTCGGCGTCTTCCGGAATGCTGTCGATTACGTCCTGAAGCTTCTTCTTGGTCCGCGTGGTGCGCGTCGTTGCCTTCGCCATGAGCGTCAAACTCCAATGCCGGTCCACCCTGGTGGACGGCCCCAACGTGGGATTTCGCAGCGGGATTCGTTTCGCCGCAGACCCGCCCTAGCGCGAGCGGGAGAATCGGGCAAGGATCGTGTTCAGAATGTCAGTGATCTGCGGCCCCAGTTGCGCAAGCATGCCGTTGTTGGACACCACAAAGTCCGCGCGGGCCCGCTTCGGCTCCAGCGGTTGCTGCCAGTCCTGCCGCCTCCGAAGCTCCTCCGCGCTCCAACCCCGCGACGCACGCACTCGCGCGATCCGCTGGGGCTCGTCCGCCTCGACATAAACGATGAAATCGCAATGACGATCGAGGCGACTTTCAAGCAGGAGCGGGGAGTCCAAGACGATGGCCTTGACTGCTGGATCCTCTTCTACCGCCCGAATCATAGCCGCACGTCTTGCCGAGATCAAGGGATACAGCAGACCTTCCAGTCGTCGCTTCTCGTCTGCGCTCGAAAACACGATGCGGGCGATTCTCCCCCGATCCGGCTTTCCATCGGGCGAAACGACCTCATCGCCCCACCAGCGGCGCAGCTCCTGCACGACCGCCGGCCCCGCCAGAACTTCGTGGCTCAGCCGATCCGAATCGACAACCAGGCAGCCTTGGCGGCCAAATTCCGCCGCCACGGCGCTCTTGCCTGAACCGATCCCGCCGCACAGGCCGATGACCGGCTTGCTGCTCATCATGGGTCGCTGCACCCGTGCGGAAATCCCCGACGCGCCGGGGGCAGCATCGACGGGGCGGGCGTTCTTGTCAATTCGCGCTGCGCCGTTAAAGTAACAACTGGCGAAACGGCGTCTGCCCGCCTCCGCGCACCGCCACGCACCACCAACCGCTGAGAAGCCGATGCCAAGACCCATCCGCGTCCTGATTGCCAAGATCGGCCTCGACGGCCACGACCGAGGCGCCAAGCTGATCGTCCGCAACCTGCGCGACGCGGGCATGGACGTCATCTACACCGGGCTGTGGCAGACGCCGGCTGCAACCGTTCACGCCGGATTGCAGGAAGACGTGGACGTAATCGGCGTCAGCCTGCTGTCCGCCGCTCACATGACGATCATGCCGGAGCTGCGACGTCTCTGCCGCGAGTGGGGCATCGGCGAGATGCCGCTGATCGTCGGCGGGATCATCCCGGAGCAGGAAGGGGCGGAGCTGCGCGCGATGGGGATCGACGGCGTCTTCAACCCCGGGACGCCGATGAGCACGATTGTCGAGTCGATCCGCGCGCTGGCGGCGCGGCGGCGCGACGCGCGAGCCGCGAGCAAGCCGGCAAACGCGGCGACGATGCCGGGCCTGGCGCAGGCACTGACAGACATTCTGGATGGGCGGCGGACGCCGGCGCCCACGGGCGACAGGCGCTTTCTGAAGATCGGCGTCACGGGCGCGCCGGGCGTCGGCAAGAGCACGTTCATCGGCAAGCTCGCGCGGGCGCTGCGCGCGCGGGAGCATCGCGTGGCGGTGATTGCGATCGACCCGAGCAGTCCGTTGACGGGCGGCTCGGTGCTCGGCGATCGCTTGCGAATGATGTCGGCCGAGCCGGACGACGGGCTCTTTGTGCGCAGCCTCTCGTCGGCCGGGCACGCGGGCGGGCTGGCGCCGCACGTAACGGAGCTGGCGGCGCTGTTCGGCGCGTCGGGGTATGAGATCGTGCTGATCGAGACGGTCGGCGCGGGGCAGAACGACACGCAGATTCGCGGCGTGTCGGACGAGGTGCTGCTGCTGCTCATGCCAGGCGCGGGGGACAGCGTGCAATTCGTGAAAGCGGGCGTGGTCGAAGTCGCGACGGGCTTTGTCGTGAACAAGGCGGACATTCCGGGCGCGGACATGACGCAGCGGCAGTTGCATGAATCGCTGGACGACGCGCGGCCGATCTGGCGCGTCAGCTCGCTGCGCAACGAGGGACTCGAGCCGCTGTGCGGCTGGGTCGAGGAGAAGCTGGCGGCGAAGGCGCGGTGAGTCGCGCGGAATGCAGAAGTTGGAATGAAGGACTCAGAAGTGCGGAGGCGGCCGGGGGCGGGTGCGGCCCAAGACACAAATGCAGCCGGGGGCGGCTGCGGTCCACACGCTGCGCAGGTCGGCGACTTTGCGTG
>CAZHIE010000249.1:0-2291 GCA_964532435.1 uncultured Planctomycetales bacterium | reverse complement strand
CGTGCCTACGTGCCTGCCGCCTGCTTTGCGCACGCGCGATCCGGGTGTATCCTGCGCCGTTGAAAGGACATCCTCGCGCGCCGTACGATTTCGCGGCAACGAAGGTCACCGGGTATGCGTTGCCGCGGGGCTACGGCAAGGAATGGACGCCATCGATCTGGGCAGCTCAACCCTATCCGCCAACGCGGCCGACGACGCCGCGCAGCATGCGAAAACCCGGCGGCGCTCGCCTTCGCACGCGGCCGACCGCGAACACATCGGGGGCTTGCGCTGGACGTTTCGACCGGGATTTGAGCAGACGCTGCGTGCGGTTCCGGCGGATGCCTGGCGCGACCCTGCGGCGCAAGGCTGGACGCGGGTCAAGCACAACGACCGGCGCGAAGTGTGGCGTGCCGATCTGCCGGGGGGCGTCGTTTACGCGAAATATTACGAGCGCCGCCGGTGGAATCCGCTCGATCGGCTGCGCGCCCCGGGCTGCGTGGCCGAGTGGAACGGCGGGATGTTCGCGCAGGCGGCGGGGATCGACGCGGTGCGCCCCGTCGCGTTCACGACCGACCTGCGCCGCCGCGGGCGGCGCTGCTCACTGCTGCTTACGGAAGCGGCCGAGCCGTCGGTGGCGCTGTGCGACTTCTGGGAGCAGGTGCGGCGCGACGAGGACGCGCGGCGGCGCGGCCAGGACGCGGCGCGATTGCGCGAGCAACTTGCGGAGTTGATCGCGCGGGCCCACCAGGCGGGTTTCGAGCATCTCGACATGCACGCGGCCAACATCCTCGTGCAGACGATCGCGGCGCGCACGTATCGGACGCTTTTCGTCGACCTGCACAGCGCGCGGCGCGGCCGGCCGATCAGCGATGCGGCGGTCGTGCGCAACCTGGCGCAACTGAATCAGTGGTTTCGGCGGCACAGCACGGTCTCCGACCGGCTGCGCTTCCTGCGCAGCTACCTGCGCTGGCGCAACGAGTACGAGACGCGCTTCGCGCTGGCCAGGCCAATGCGGCTTTCGCTCCGCGGGCTGGTGACGGCGCTGGCAGGCGCGGCGGAGCGGCACGCGCGGCGACTGTGGGCGCAGCGCGACCGCCGCCTGCGCCGCAGCGGCGGATACTTTGCGCGGCTGAAGCTGCCGGGGTCGTGGCGCGGCATGGCGGTGCTGAAGTCGAAGCACCGGCTGGACGAATCGCGCGCCAGCGAGATGACTTTCGAGCGGCGCTGGTGGAGCGCGCAGCTCGCCGATCCGAACCGGCTGGCGAATGGGACAAGCGAGCCGGCCTGCAAGATTTCGCACTCGGCCCGTGTCGCGCGGGCGCTGCTGGCGCACCCGGACGGCAATCTGCCCGTCATCGTCAAGCAGCCGCTGGCCCGCAACGCGTGGCGGCGATTCGTGTCGCTCTTTCCGCCGTCGCGGGCGCAGCGCGCCTGGACCCGCGGGCACGCGCTGCTGCACCGCGACATAGCTACGGCCCGTCCGCTGGCTTTCGTGGAGCGGCGAATCGGGCCGTTCGTGCTGGAGAGCGTGGCCGTCTCGGAGGCGCTGCCCGGCGCGATGGACCTGGAACAGCGGCTGCGCTCGGCCGGCGAGCGCGGCGACGCGCGGCGCTGGCGGCGGTTCAAGGATGAGCTGACGGCGCGCCTGGCGGACGCGCTGCGGCGGTTGCACGAGCGCGGCTTCGTGCATCGCGATTGCAAGGCGAGCAATCTTCTGGTCGTGGAGCGCGGCGCGCTGCGGCTGGTGTGGATCGACATGGACGGGATTCGCGCGCCGTCGCGCTGGGGCGGGTGGGCGGGGCGGCGCGAAATTTGCGATTCGCCGGCTGCGCTGCGCGCGATCGCGCGGCTGCACGTGAGCCTGGCCGACGTGCCGGGAATCACACGGACCGATCGTGTGCGATTTCTGCGGTCGGTTCTGGCGCGCTACGGAGCGCGCTCCGACGCCTGGCGCATCGCGTGGGACGCGCTCGCGCCGCTGATCGATCGCAAGACGCGGCGGGCGGCGGCGCGGCGGGAATGGAAGCAGAAGCACTACGGGCGAGCGTGATCCGCCGCGCTCGGTCGAGTTGTGCAGCCAAGGGCGGCTGCGGTCCCAAGTCGGAAATGCAGCCGGGGGCGGGGATGCTGCATGAGTTTTAAGTCCATGCGTTGCACGACCCGCAACTCCGGTCGCAGGGTGCGCTCCCTGACGGTCGCGGCTCTGATCGGAATGCAGCCGGGGGCGGCTGCGGTCCATTCCTTTGCCTTCGCCCGACAGGGCGCGCGATGGTTGCCAGGGGCCTAAGCCCCTGGAACGCGGCGCTCCC
>CAZHIE010000248.1:0-5640 GCA_964532435.1 uncultured Planctomycetales bacterium | reverse complement strand
TAGCCGCCCGGAAGATTCACCAGCGGCTTGCCGTAGCGCCGCGCGATCTCGCGCGTGTCGTTCAGCGCGTGCCGGATCCACCGGATCGCCAGCAGAACCAGCGCCACGTCCGGCCGGGCGATCTCGTGCTCGTAGTCGATGTGCGTGTTGCTTTCGCTCGTGCGCACCCAGATCAGGTCTTCCAGCCCGAACGCCTCGATCAGCGCCCGCCGCGCGTGCGGCCGCTCGTCGCCCCCGACGAAAACGACCGACCGGCCGCGGAGGATCTGCCCGACGCGCTGCACGCTGGCCGACGGCGCGGGCGCGGCCGCCTCGCCCTCGCGCGGGCCGGCGCTCTGCTCGCGCGTGACGAGAAAGCGATCGAGCTCGCGCAGCACGCGCTCGACGTTGTCCGGCAGATCGCCCAGATCGGGCATCAGCTCATGCACTTTCAGCCAGTGCGTGCGGATGTCCACGCTGCTCGGCGGCAGGCCGATGCGCACCAGCTCGTCGGTCGCCTCGATCAGCTTCTGCCAGTCCCAGGCGTGGTCGCGCTCGCCGTTGCGGCTGATGACGTCGGCCTTGTCGCGCACCTTGCTGATCAGCTTCACGCGCTGGTGCGCCGCCCGATGCACGTTCTCGAGCCGACCCGTCGTCTCGCCGATCCGCGCGGCCAGGTCTTCGGCCATCTCCGGGTCGGCCGGGTCGCTCAGCCGCATGTGCCGCGCGACGTACACGTCCTGCTCGCGCGTGAAGCGGCGCAGCCAGGCAAAGGCGCGCTCCTGGTCAAGGTCGGTCTGCTCTTCGAGCGGCGCGGCCGCCGCGCGCAGCATCGACTGCGCCTCGCCGAATAGCGTGGCGGCTTCGCGGACGAAGTCGTCGCGCACGTCTCCCTGGCGCAGCGATTGGATCATCAGGTCGGCGGCGCGCGACAGCGCGTCGAACGAGGCCGCCAGCCTGCGCCACGCGGCGGGGGTTCCGCCCGCGTACGTCGCCGTGTGGCACATCCACAGGTAGCAATCGGGCAAGGCGCGGGCGCGCTCGATCAGCGCGCCGCGCTGCTGCGCCAGCTCGCCGGCTTCGGGCAGCTCGCCGCCGCCCGCTTCGATCACGCGTGCCGACCAATTGGCGGCATCGCGCTTCACGGCGCAGCGCGACAGAATGCGGCCGAGTTCCTCGTCCGGCACGATCTCGATGGTGGGCTCGACCGCGCCGCGCGCGGTGGACCAGACTTCGCCTTCGAGCGGCACGCGCGGCGCCGCGGCGCCAATGCGGATGTTGCGAAAATCAAAGGACGGCCGAACGACCTGCGGCCCGCGAATGGTCGGCGGCGTGATGACGCGGGCCGACTGCGATTCGTCGGGCAGGTTCGCCGGCGCTGGCGGCTCGCCGGCCTCGCGCGGTTCCGCCGGCGCGGTCGAGGCCGGTCCGGCGTCGGTCAGGTTGAGCAGCGCGCCGCCCAGCGCGCGCAGATGCATGCGCAGCTCGGCGTCTTCGCGCGCCAGCGTGAGGAATCGCCGTATGGCGCCGCCCAGGTGTGTAAGCAGATCGTCGTTCACTCCTCGCCGCTCCGCCGCTGCTGCCCGCTGCTTGTCCTGAGCCCGTCGCCGAATCATCTCGATGATAGCGTCTTCAACGGCGGTCGGCAGCGGCCGACCCGATCTGCGCACGCACCGGATTCTGCGCGAGCGCCGCCTATCCGTCCAGCCGCGTAACCCCATGCAGTCATGCTTGTTGCGGCGACTCCCGCGATTTCACTTGCATCCCGCGCCGCCGCAGGTACACTGCGCGGCGGTCGCTGGTGTCCGGCCGCCGGATGCGGTCGGGAGAATAGGGAATCCGGTGAAATTCCGGAGCGGCCCCGCCGCTGTGACCGGGAACGAAAACCGCACCTCGTCATTGGGCTCCATCGGGAGTTCGAGAAGACGCGGCCAGTAGGAACGCGAGCCTGACCGCTCGCCCGCCCGGGAGTCAGAAGACCTGCCAGTCGGACCGCAGTCGAGTTGCCTTCGTGGGGAAGGAACACTCGGCATGACCGCGCGCGGTCTGCTCCTCTTGCGAATGACACGTTCGGCGTGGCGCTTCGTTGCCGGCGCTCGGCAACGCGGCGCGATCGCTCGTGCGTCGAGTCATCCGCCCGGCGCTGCGGCTCTTTCGCCGATTTCGCTTCCCCCGGGGTACAGGTTCCGCTCGGACGCGTTCGCGTCACGGAGGGTGTGTTCCCATGGGGAAGATCGCGTTTTTCGACCGGCCGCGCTGCGCGCGCATCGCGGCGCTTCCGCTGATGTTCGGCTGCGCGGGCGCGCTGGGCGGCTCGTTCGCCAGCGCTGTGGTTTCGTACGAGCCGGGCGCCGCGCCTACGCCGGGTTATTTCGATCCGCAGACCGCGCTCGGCTCGCCGGAGCGCTTCACGGGCGAGATGCTCGGTTTTCCGAGCGTCGTGTCGGTGTTCAGTCCGCCGTTCGGCGCGGACGAGCTGGTCAGCATCGGCGAGGGCGGGCATCTCACGGTGCGCTTCGACGCGCCGATCGTCGATTCGCCCGCGCACAGCTTCGGCGTCGATCTGATCGTTTTCGGCAACGGCGGCTTCGCGGACGACGACTATCCGAACGGGCGCGTCTCGACGCCGGCATTCGCGTTCGGGCTGGATGCGAGCCTGCGCATCTCGGTGAGCGCCGACGGCGTGTCGTATTCGATGCTGCCCGAGACGTACACGGAAGGATTCTTTCCGGCGCAGGGCTATCTCGACGCCGGACCTTACGACGCGACGCCGGGGACGCGGTCGACGGATTTCGCGCGGCCGGTGAACCCCGGTTTGTCGCTGGCCGACTTTGCCGGGCTGCGCCTGCCGGAGGTGCAGGCGCTTTATGACGGCTCGGGCGGCGGAACGCCGATCGACATAGGCGCCGCCGGCCTGGGCGAAGTTTCGTATGTGCGGGTCGAGGTGCTCGACGACCTCGATCCGCTCACCGAGCGGAACGTCGAGATCGATGCGCTGGTTGCCGTGCCGGAACCGGCGACTCTGGTCTGCGTGCTGGGATTGCTGGCACTCAGGACCGCTTTCCGGAAGGGCGTTTGAAGCAACGTCTGAGAGCGCCGGGGCGGCCGAGCGGCGGCCGCTTCGGCGCTCGTCCCTTGCAATGATCCGCCGAAGCACGGAATTCCTGCGGCGACACGCCGGACAACACCAGAGATGAAAGTGAACAATTGTAGACTTCGCGCGGCGGCCTGGTGCGCGGCGCTCTGCGCAAGCGCAGCGCCGGCCGCGCGGGCGGATTGGACGCACCTGGCGGGCGACGCGGCCCGCCGCGCGACGGCGCCGCACGCGCCGGCCGAATTCGACCGGACCGCCTGGGAGCGCGGCGCGGCGATCGACGAGGAGTTCGTCGGGCGCGGCAGCCCGGTGGCGTCCGACGGGCGCGTGTTCGTCAACCTGCGAACGTATCCCGACAATCTGCCCGGGCCGAATGCGCTGCTGGCGCTCGACGCCGCGAGCGGCGAGGAACTGTGGCGCCGGCCGCTGGCGGCCGACGCGCTCGAGAGCATCGCGTCGCCCTGCGTGTACGCGCGCGGCGGGGTGGTGCTGATCGGGCTGGATCGCTCGGTGTTCGCGCTGCGCGTCGGGGACGGCGCGATCGCGTGGTCGTGCGAGTTGGCGCGCTCGGTGGTGAATGCATCTGTGGCGGTCAGCGAAGATCTGCTCGACGACGCCGTGCCCGCGAATCGCGCGTTCATCACCGACTATTCGCCTTTCGGCACAGGCGCGCTCTACGCGATCAATCTCGATCCGTTCCACAGCGCGGGGAATCCGTACGCGCCGGGCGAGATCGTGTGGAGCGCGCCGCTGACGCGAACGAGCGGCAACTCGCCGGCCTATTCCGGCGGAGACGTGTTTGTCGCGACGGCCGGCGGGCGCGTCGCCTGCTTCGACGCGCGCAGCGGGCAGCCGCGCTGGCAGAGCGCGCCGCAGCCGGACGGTTTCTTCGGCGGCGTGTGCGTGTCCGGCGGCGCGGTCTTCGCCGCCACGTACAATTTCTACGGCGGGCACAACAACAGCCGGCTGGTGAAGCTCGACGCGAATTCCGGCGAGGTGATCTGGACGACGCCCTGCGAGCGGAGCGCCTCGATTCCTGTCGTCGCGGGCGGCGGGCGGATATATTTGTCCGGCGGCATCGAGGGTTTCGGCTCGCTGAACAAGGTGCAGGCATTTCTGGACGAGGGCGCGACGGCGCGCCTGTTGTGGGACAGCGCGGCAGACGGCGGCGGAATGCTCACCATCGGCGGATGGCAGCACCAGCCCGCGCTGGCCGATGGGCTGCTCTATTCCGGCGTGCTGAATTCCGGCGATTTGGCGTCGCCCTACGAGCGGCTGGTGGCCGTCGATACGCGGCGCCGGCCGGAGCATCCCCAGTTTGTGCGCGCGGAGCGCTTGGGCGTCGGCGGTCCGCCGGCGATTGCACTGGGCCGGGTGTACTCGATCGGCGAGGATGGAGTTGTGGCGCTGCGCGATCGGCGGCTGGGCGATTTGAACTGCGACGACTTCGTCGACAACGGCGACATCGACGCCTTCGTGCTGCTGCTGATCGATCCGGCGGCGTACGTCGCGGCGCATCCGGAGTGCTCGACCTGGCGCGGCGACGTGAACGGCGACGGCGTTACGGACAACGGCGACCTCGACGCGTTTATCGCACGGTTGCTGGGGGAGAATTGAGCATGCGCGACGATCGCAAAACCGGCGCCGCCGCACGACGCGCGTTCACGCTCGTCGAATTGCTGGTCGTCGTCGCGGTCGTTGCCGTGCTGATGAGTTTGCTCGCGCCGGGGTTGGCCGCGGCGCGCGGCCGCGCCCGGCAGGCCGTGTGCGGAAGCAACGTGCGGCAGATGGGGGCGGGGCTGGCGATGTACGCGGGCGAGGCGCGCGGCGCCGCGATGCCGCTGGCGTACACGAGCCCGGCGATCGTCGGCGGCGGCGCGCCGGTCTATTGGTGGGGCACGAACGAATCCGGCGGCGTCGACCACACGCGCGGATTTTTGTGGACATACCTGCGCGAAGCGCCGCGGCCGCGCTCGGTATTCGAGTGTCCCGATCAGCCGTGGGGGAGTTACGTTCCGCAGGGCGCGGCGCAGGTCGTCACCAGCACATATGGGTACAATGGCTACTTTCTGTGCCCGCCGCACACGCCCGGCTGGTCGGTGACGATCGGGAGAAGGCCGTGGCAGAACATGGACGTGCTGCGGCTGCCGCAGCGAACTCTGGCATTTGCGGATGCGGCGCTGGATTTCGGGCAGGAGCTTCCGCAGAACACGGCGCTATTGGATCCGCCGTGGCTGTTCAACGGGCGGCGCTGGATGGCGAACGTCAGTCCGACGACGTCGTTTCGGCATGCGGGCCGGACGACGGGCGTATTCGCCGACGGGCACGCGGAATCGCCGGGGCCGCGCGGCGGGCGAGTGACGTCGTCGCGGTTTCGGATCGGCTCGATCGGCTCGGAGAATGACCCGTATTACGTGCCGGACTGGCGGGAGTGGTGAGCCGATGATGGATTCAATCTGCGCGCCCGCGGGCGTGGCGCAAGTGTGTTTCACGTGAAACATCGTTGCTTGGCGGGAGTTGTGCGCGATTGAAGATCGCCGGAAGCCGCCGGGGGCCGCCGGAGTCCA